>JAOACR010000006.1 GCA_026417735.1 Kiritimatiellia bacterium | reverse complement strand
AGATGTGTATAAGAGACAGGTCCAGGCGACGCGCGCGCCGCCCCGCAGCACCCACGGGCCCGTCAGCCACTCCTCCTGTGCAAACAGTCCGTACTGGCTGGACCGGCTGTCGTTGCCGATCTGGCGCTGGCCGGGGTCGGTCCAGGTCTGATAGTCGGCCCATTGCGCGTCGGCGCCGAGCGTGAGTCGGCTACCCTCGCCGTGCGCGAACGCGATGGCGACGTCGGCCGGCACGATATTCTGTTCCACGCCATTGTTCGAGGCCAGCGAGAGGTCGCCGCCGTTGAAGAAATTGTCCTCCTGCCAAGTGCGGTCGTAGCGGCGCCAGCCGGCGCGCAGCGTCAGCGAGACCTGATCGGCGAGCTGGCCGGCGTAGCCACCCTGCACCAGCAGGTACTCGTGGTCAAAGCCGCGGTTCGGGCGGCCGGCGTCGCCCTCGTGGTGCATCCAGTTCCCGAACGCGGAGAGCGCATGGCGCCCGTCCTCGTCGAGATCCAGGCGACCGCCCGCCCACAGTCGCAGCTTCGAGTATTCGGGGTCGTCGAGCATGTTCAGCCAGGAGTTCTCGGTGCCGTAGTTGGTGTAGTCGGAGTCCTCCCAGAACGCGCCGCCGGCGAGGCCGAGGCGGCCGATGCGGTTTTCGTGCGCGCCGCGCAGCCGCCAGGTGTTGTAGGAGCCCCAGGCCGCATCGAGCCGTGTGCGCGGGGCCGTGGCCGCGATGCGGGGGATCAGGTTCACCGTGCCGGACAGCGGACTCTGATTGCCGGCGAAGTCCTGGGAGAGGTAGTTCGGGTACATCACCGACGCCGGTCCGCGCTGCACCTCCACGCGGTCCAGCGCCCAGGGGTCGAGCGCCTGTGTGTCCACAAACGCGTCCACTGGCAGTCCGTCGAGCATGAACGTGCTGTACTTCGGGCCGAGACCGCCGAACGAGCCCCAGTTGGCGTCGTTGCGCGAGAGCACGGTCACGCGGGTGCCCGGCTGCCAGGTCAGCAGCTCCGCAATGTTCGCCTTTGGCGCGACGATCGTCTCGGCGTCGCGCTCCTGCAGCACCGTGACCGCCTGGGTCACGTTCGTCAGCGCGGCCGGGCCGCGCGCCGGTGTCACCACGATTTCCGGCACTTGCACCTCCGCGGCGATGACTGCAGCCGCGGCCAGCAGGGACGCCACCATTATTCCACTTCGCTGACCGATCCGGTTCATGGATACCTCCCACGTGCCGCGGGGGTCCGCGGCGTATGATGTTTTTCGCAAAAACTCATACACACTGGTCGAGGCGCCGTCAAGGCCGCGCGAGAGGGCCGCTACCACCATCCCCATCGGCGCATCAGCACCAGCAGCGCACCCGCGATCACCGCGCAGAGCGCCCAGAACACGCCGTACATCCCCGGCCAACGCGCCTCCGGGATCGCCATGTTCATCCCGTAGATGCCGGTGAGGAACGTGAGGGGGAGGAAAATCGTGCCGACGATGGTCAGCCGCTGCATGATCTGGTTGGCGCGCTGGCCGAGGGCGCCCAGCTGCATCTGGACCGCGTCGTTCAGGATCTCCCGCTGCACCGCGAGCTCGTCCGCGACGCGGTCGAACCGGTCGGCGAGCATGCGGAGGTAGGGCTGTGTGCTTTCCGGTACCACCGCGGAGCGGCGCGTGCCGAGGTCCGCGAACACGCCCGCCGCGCGCGCCGCGCAGAGCCGCAGCTCGACGAGCCGCCGCACCGCCTGCCCGACGCGCTCGAACGGCGCCGCCGCGGAGGGCGCCAGCAGCTCTGCGGCGAGGCGACCTGCGGTGTCGTTGGCGGCGAGCGCGGCCTCGCGCACCTCGCGCAGCAGCGCGGCGCCGAGCTCGAAGAGCAGGAATCCGCGCGTGCGCGCGAACCGCAGAAAGTCGTCTCGCGAGCGTTCCGCAGCGGAGCGGAGCCAGCCGACCGCGCCGCGGTGTGCGGTGACGAGCGTGTGCTCGCTCATCGCGCAGCGCACCGACGGCGCATCTGGCGCCAGCAGCTCGACCAGCTCGACCGGCTGCGCACCGGCGGGCGGTTCCGTATCGCTGCCCATCAGAAACGCCGCCGCGTTGGCGTCCAGTCCCAGGGGCGCGAGCGCCTCGCTGGCCGATGCGCTCTCCAGATCGACATCCAGCCAGACGAACGTGTCGGGGCTGCCGGGGTGCGCGGCGGCGGACGCATCATCGACACGGCAGGTGCGCGTCGCGAAGTCGAACACGATCAGCGGGTTCATATCGCCTCCGGGTTCGTTTGCCGGGGTCCGCGGCGCGGCTGCACGGGACCTCGGCGGCACATTTGCGGCGACTATCGCACGGCGCGCGCGCCCGCTTCAATGGAGACGCTTGCGTTCGTCGAGGTAGGCGCGCAGAAACCGGTCGAGCGGTTGGGCGGTGTTGACGATGCGATGGTCCAGCCCCAGCTCCGCGCAGGTGCGGCGATGGCGGTCGACGAACTCCTCGATGAGCCGACGGTACTCTTCACGGATGCCGCGGGGGTCCGCGGCGACAACCTCGCCGGTTTCGAGGTCTTCGAACTCTGCGCCGCGGGGGAACGGCAACTCGAGCTCGGCGGGATCGAGCACCTGCAGCACGATCACGTCGTGATGCTGCCGGCGGAAGTGTGCGAGCGCGCGGGCGACGTCGTCGGGCTCGTCGAGCAGGTCCGAGATCAGCACTACGAGCGCGCGCCGCTGGATGTCGTCGGCGATACGGTGCAGCGCGGCCGCGGTGCGGGTGGTCCCTTTCGGCCGCAGCCGGTCGAGGCGCTCGAGCAGGTTGTTGAAGTGTAGCCGCGAGTTGCCCGCGCCGAGGGACTCATCAATCCGCTCGGAGAACACGTACAACCCCACCGAGTCGCGCGCACGGACGACGACGTAGCCGAGCGCCGCGGTCAGGCGCACCGCGTACTGGAACTTGGTCACGTGGCGCGAGCCGTAGTCCATGGACGCGCTGCGGTCGAGCGCGACGTACACGCGCAGGTTGGTTTCCTCCTCGTAGCGGCGGATGTAGTGGCGGTCGGTGCGGGCGAGCACTTTCCAGTCGAGCCGCTTCGGGTCATCACCGGGGATGTACGCACGGTGGTCCGCAAACTCGGAGCTGGCGCCGCGCAGCGGGCTGCGGTGACGGCCGGCGAGCGTGCCTTCCACGACGCGGCGGGACTGTAGCGTCAACCGGTTGAGCTGGCCGAGTTCGTCAGCGGTCAGGAAGCGATGGATCAGCGCGGGCATCGGTCAGCCGGGGCGGACCCGCGGGGCCTCCAAGGGTTGGAGGGGACGGGGCCGGAGGCGTCCA
The DNA here is from genome assembly GCA_026417735.1 of Kiritimatiellia bacterium. NCBI lineage: Bacteria > Pseudomonadati > Kiritimatiellota > Kiritimatiellia > Kiritimatiellia bacterium. Next base: position 48,424 of record JAOACR010000006.1, on the reverse strand, counting down.
ATGATTGGAGCGGAGGTGTTCATCGCGGGCTTTGTGGCGCGGCCGGCGCCTCGGGGGGAGCGGGCAGCAACCACCAGTAATCGTCGTCGGACAGAACGAGGAACCGCTCGGTCACGCGGGCGAGGCGCCAGGGGCCGATCGTCGTGTTCTCGCCGACGACGGGCTGCTCGCTGCCGAGCTCGAACTGCACCGCGGCGCCGAGGCGGCGCAGCGGGCGGGGAGGTTCGTGGCCCCCGCCGTAGGGGCGGGCGAGCGCGGTGGACAGATCCGAGAGCTCCTCGCCGAGCCGGCTGCTGAAGAGGCGGTAGCGGTGACCTCGGGTGCCGGGGATGCGCCGGAATCCATCGAGCGAGTACTGCCAGGCTTCGCCGAAGCGGTCGGTGAGAGGGGGGCGCTGGTCCGGGGGGAGAGCGCGCAACGGTTGGAGCGTGGGGGGGAAGGCGACGTGCTGCGCGTAGTGACGGCGCAGGGCCGCGCGCACCGCCTCGCGGTCGAGCCGGGTGAGCCAGCGGCGGGCGATGGTCTGGCCGGCGCGATCGAGCGGCGTGGCGTCGGCCTGCAGCATCTCGGACCAGAGAGCGGCGGCCTGGTTGGTGGCAGCCTCACGGAGCGCGTGCCAGGCGGCGAGGCCTTGCGCGACGGCGCGCAGCTCGCCGTGGGGAAAACGGCGCAGGAACGTGGTCGCGATGCCGACGATGGCGGCGTGGCCGGTTGGCGAGGCCATGTGCGCGCGCCAGAGCGCGAGCAGCGCGTCCATTTCGGCCGGCTCGGGCGCGGCGATCGTGCGCACGGCGGCGGCGAGCGTGGCCGCTGCCGCGGCACCTCGCAGCGCTCGCGGTCCCGCGCGCATTCGGGGGGTCTCCGAGGCCCGGCGCGCGGCGCTCAGCGGCGGTCCGCGGCCGGCCCACCGAGATCGACCGGCCGGATGCGCGGCACCAGCGCGTGGATGATCGCCAATGCGATCAGGTACGCGGTCGAGCCGATGAAGAACAGCAGCCAGTAGCGGCCGGTGCGCTCGAGCCAGCGCCCGATGAACTCGGAGAACAGGATGGCGCCGATCGAGCCGGCCATGCCGCCGATTCCGATCACGCTGGCGACCGCGTTCTTCGGAAAGCAGTCCGAGACCAGCGTGAACAGGTTCGCGGACCAGCCCTGGTGCGCAGCGGCGGCCAAGCCCACGTAGATCACCGCCCACCACACGTTCGAGAGCCGGGTGATCACCGACACCGGCACCACGCACAGCGCCATCAGCAGAAACGCCATTTTGCGCGCGAAGTTCACCGAGCGGCCGGAGCGCAACAGCGCGGAGGAGATGTAACCGCCGCCAATGCTGCCGATGGTCACGAACGTGTAGACGACGATCAGCGGCCAGCCGAGCTGTTTCAGGTCCAGCCCGAAGTCCTTGTTCAGCCATTTCGGCAGCCAGAACAAGTAGAACCACCAGATCGGGTCGGTCATGAACTTGCCGATTACGAACGCCCACGCTTCGCGGTGGCGTAGCAGCTGCCACCAGGGCAGCTTCACGGGCGGCTCCTCGTCCTTGTCGCTGAGGATGTAGGAGAGCTCAGCCGGGTCCAGCCGGCGCATCTCCTGCGGTCGGCGGTAGAGCGGCCACCACATCGCGACAAAGATGAAGTTGATCGAACCGCCCACGAGGAACGCGTACTGCCAGCCGAACCGCGTCGCCAGCCAGGGCACCAGGGCGGGGGTGATCACCGCGCCGATGTTCGCGCCGGAGTTGAAGATGCCGGTTGCCAGTGCGCGCTCGCGGCGGGGAAACCACTCAGTGACCGCCTTGATCGCGGCGGGGAAGTTCACCGCCTCGCCGAGGCCTAGAAAGAGCCGCATGATGCCGAACTGCCACCACTCGCGGCAGAACATGTGCCCCCACGCCGCAAAGCCCCAGAAGATGGTCGCCCATGCGTAGGTGGCGCGCGTGCCAAAGCGGTCCACGAGTCGGCCGAAGAACGGCAAACCGACCGCGTACGCGAGCTGGAACGCCATCACGATGCGCGCCCAGCCGATTTCCTTCGGCCAGTTGAACATGCCCTCCAGCTTCGGCACGAGGATGCCGAGCATCTGCCGGTCCAGGTAGTTATTGGCGGTGTTGATGAAGAGCAGTGCGCAGATCAGCCACCGATACCGCCCGATCCGCTGCGCAACCTGTTCGGCTGTCATGTTCGCTCCTTGCGGTTGCGGTCCGCGCGCACCTGCCCGCGCCGGTCGCGCACGGCGCGCGCCAAGACTATCGATGAGGAGCTATCGCGTCCACTCCAATTCGACCTCCCGCGCGCCGGCCGGTGCTGTGACGCGGAGTCGATCCTGTTCGGGCACCGCATCAGGCGGTGCGATCGGGGCGCCGATGCTGCTGACGGTGGACAGCCGCACCAGTCGCGCGCCGCGGGGCCAGAACGGCGGGCCGAAGGCGACCGGCGCCGGCGTACCGAGGAAGGTCAGTCGGAGACACCGTCCACGGGGCCGCTCCTCCAGGCGCACCAGCACCGGTGCGGGGGAGCTGATGCCGTCCTGCAATCGGTCGGACCCGCGGCCGTCGTGATAGGCGTATTCCGGTGCGCGAACCCGGTCGAACCGGCGTCCGTCAAGCAGCGTAGAGGCCGCCAGCAAATCGGGGCCGATCGCGAACCAGCCGCCGGCGGGCAGCTCGACCGGATCTCCGCCGATCGTCACCGGCCAGGTGTCCACACTGCCGTTCACCCAGATTTCGAGGCCGTCGCGATATCGCAGGTACAGCCGCGAGTGTTGCCATGCATCCCCCGCCAGTGCGGCGGAGGCGGAACAGAGCCCTCCCTCCTGCGTGCCCCACGCGAGCCGCTCGACCGTCTGCAGTGCCTGGCGCCGGTGCAGCGCGGCGACCAGAAAGGTCCATCGCCACAGTCGATCGTCGGCGATGTCGAGCGGCGGAAGCCTCAGCGCCATGCCGTGCGCGATCAGGCAGGCGAGGGTGCGATGGTCGGGTTCCGTCCCCGCAGCCGGCACTGGCGGGCCAACCAGCCCCAGCGCGCGGTTTAGGCGTAGCAGCGGCATCAGCGGGCGCCAGGGCTGTTCGACCAGCTCGGCCGCGCGCGCGGGATTCCAGACCGCCGCGTCCGCCGCGTCCGCGTGGTACCACGCACGCGCGGCATCGCACAGCACCGGCGCGGCTCGTCGCCGCGACTCGAGCCGGAACCACTCGTGCAACCCCTCCATCGCGGCACGGAATGTCGCGGCACCGGGAGTGCGCGCGTCGTAGTCGGTGAATGCCCACGGCGGATCCGCACCGACCCGCACGACCGTGGCGCGGTCCGCCGGCTCACCTCGAGCGGCCGACAGCGCTTGCGCGGTGGCCATCCAGGCGGTCTTGATCGCGTAACGACCGGGAGCGGAGCCCTCGCGCCAGCGGCCATCGGCGCCGTAGCGGAGCCACTCGCGGGTCCAGCGCGGATCGGTGCAATCGAGCTCGTCCTCGCGCGGCGCGCCCACGGCGGGTTCGCTCAGCACGAACATGGGGCCAGCCTGCATCTCGTCCCACATCTCGCGGAGGCGGCCGGTCCCGAGCGGGCCAGGTTCGTGGTAGACGCTCATTGCCGCGTCTGCGGCGCGCCGGCCGGACATCGCCGGCACGGAGGGCAGCACGTCTTCGACCCGCGGCGAGATCGTCAGGTGGAATGTCTCCTCCACGGCTGGCGGCCGCCCGTCGTCCGCGGGCCGGTAGCGCGCGGCGCCGAGCGCGCCGAGCACCGAGCGGCTTGCGTCCATCTCGGAGGCGCTGGACCGGAAGGGATCGAAGAAGGCGGTGCCGAAAAGCGGCGGCTCCGCCGGCGCGTTGGCGCGCCAGAGCGCGACGGGGACATCCTCGAGCAACGGCAACGTCAGCAGCTGCGGCGAGGGCGCCGCCCAGCCGGCTGCGACGATGGTCCCCGCGGAGCGGGGCGCGCGGAACTGCATGGTCAGCGTGCGACCGGCCGCCCGCACCGACACCCGGGCACCGCTGGCGGTGTCGATCTCGATGCGGTCTGCGGTGGTGACGACAGACCTCGGCGTGGGATCTCCCATCACTGCCTCAAACCGCCATCCTCCCCATCGCGCTCGGAGACGGCCGTTCCAGGAGATCGCGAGTCCGCGGTGCCATGTTGCCGGGTCCAGGGTATAGCTGAGTTCGCCGTCGTCTGCAGACGACCGGATTTCAATCCAGCCGTCCGCACGACGGTGGACTGTGCAGAGGGACGGCGAAGGAGGCGGAGCTGCAGTCGGTGATGGCGCCGCAGCCTCCGGTGGGGGTGGGGGCAGGAGCACGGGGTGACGCGGTCCTGCGGTGATCGCCGCAAGCCTCAGCTCTGGTGCCTGCGCGGGGTTCCAGTCGGTGATTTCGATCGCCTCGATGCTGCCGAACTGGCCGCTCTCTCCACACTGGCGAAACACGTGGGGAAGCGGAGCCTGCAGAATTGTCCAGCGCTCGGCGGGAATGGGGCCGAGGTCGGCGCGGTGAAGGGTGCCGGCGGCGTCGCGGAGACGCAGCGCAATGCGTGCGGTGGGCCGGGTACCCCGGGCGGCCACCACCGCTTCGACTGTATCGGCCGGTGCCTCGAGCCCAACCGGCTGCTCGGGCCGCAGAACGACGCGCAGCGCTCCCACCGAGGTGTTCGCGGTCAGTCGCGCGGCAGGATGATGACCGGTGAACGCGTCGCTCACGCGGTCGAAGCGGACGATGGCGGCGGGTTCGGCGGACCAGCCGCGGAGGCGGTCGAAACGGATCTGGGGTGGGCGGGCGTCATCCCAGCCGGTCCAGGGCGCGGCGGGGGGGGGGCGGAACACGGGAGGGGCGGCGTCGGTGGCCGCTTCGCGGCGGGCGGGCCACTGGGGCGGCGTCGCGACACAGCCGGCGATGAGCGCGGCGGCGGCGACCGTCAGCGGAGAAACACGATCCATTTGCGACCCGCAAAGTTCATCAGCAGCGACGCCGCGATTTTCGCCGCGTAGGCCGGTGTGGTGCCCCAGCCCGCACCGCGGATCAGCGCCCAGCCAGTGAACGAACCGGCGGCCATTGAGGCGGCGGAAACGGCGAAGAAGAGCGCGATTTCCAGCGCGCGTGGGTGCCGGCCCCTGGTGAACACGAACGCGGTGTTCAGCGCGTAGCCGACGAGGTTGGAGGCGATGAACGCGACCGCGTTGTTCAGAAGAAAGCGCGCCGCGCGCTGGCGCTCCTCCACCGGCCGCACCTGCAGCCGCCAGCGGCGCACCACGGGATCATCGGCGCGCAGCGCCGGCCATACCCGCAGCGCCAGCAGGTAGAAAACAGCGGCATCGGTCGCGGTGGCGATAAAGCCGCAGACCGCGTAGCGGAGAAACTGCGCGGCCAGCTCCAGAAGATCGGGCGGGATCATTCCTCGCCCCGCACCCACGCGCGCAGGTCGTCCGGCAGCGGGAAGATTCCGACGATGGTGACCGGCGCTTCGCCGGTCTCGGTCGGCACCGCGACACGATCACCCACCGCCCGCCCCAGCAGCGCCTTCGCGAGGCGGGACTCGGACGAGAGCACGCGACGCGATTCATCGCCGTCCCACAATCCCAGCACGTGGTAGCGCTCGCGACGCCCGTCCACATGCTCGATCTCGACGGTGGTGCCCGGCGCGACGCGATCGGTGGGCGTGTTGGAGAAATCGGTTGGCTGCACCTGCCGCAGTGCGGCGTCGAGTTCCGCCTGCCGGCGCATCAGTAGCGCCTGCATGTCCTTCGCGGCCTTGTATTCGAAGTTTTCGCGCAGGTCGCCGTAGCTGCGGGCGAGCGCGATCTCGCGGCTGTTCTTCGGAATCTCGACCTCGATGAGGCGGCGGAGCTGCTGCTGGCGCTCCCGATAGCTGCGCAGCGAGGTCACCGGCGCCGCGCTCGTCGCGACCGGCTCTTTGCGCAGGCGCTCCGCCAGTTCTGGTCGCGCGCGAACCAGATGGCCGAGCACGGCGGCGCGATCATGCTGGGACCAGGCGGTGGTGCGCTGAAAACGATCAAAGAGGTCCTCGCGCGTCGCATTGTCGCCGGCGTTGTCCATCAGGCTGCGGAGCCACTCCGGTTTCTCGAGCCGCTCCCGGAGCGCGTTTTGTGCCCTCAGCCGTTCGCCGCGGAGGTTTTCTTCGAGCGCCGCGAGCGCCAGCCGCGTGAAGTCGGCCCATGTGCCCAGCCGCCAGTCGGCCCACCGCTCCCAGTTGCGGTGCAACCACAGCAGCAGCTCCACGCTGATCTGTTTGCGCGCGACCATCTCCCGGACGGCGGCGGCGACCTCCGCTTCCTTGCCGCGGGCGAAGAGGAACTCCATCACATCCGCCAGCGCGCTCGCGTGCCACCGCGGCAGCATCTCGATCAGCTGCGCGCAAACTGTCTCGCCGAGACGGCCGGCCAGCCATTCGAGCAGACGGGGCAGTTCCCGGCGGCCGACCGCGTGGATCACTTCCCGTAGTTCCTCCGGCTGCGACCAAGTTTCCAGAAGCGGCGCGATTGGAAACTCGTCTTCGGACAGCCCCGCGGCGGTGGCCAGCAGGGCGGCGCGCGCCAGCTGCGCGCGATTCGTTCGCCCCGCCGCGCGGCGGACGAAATCCAGCCGCCCGACCACCGCGGCGCGCAACGAGCCGGACAGCGGGCCGGCCGCAATCGCGCGTTCGACCCGTTCGAGAATCGAGTCCGGCTCGCGGTCTGCGGCCAGCGCCGCGGCGGGATCCGGCTCGGCCGGCTCCTCCGCCTGCAGGCTAAGCGGTTCGGTGCGGCGCACGGGGAGTCGCACCCGTCGGTGGCCGCGCAGCTCGCGGCGCGCAGCGTCCCAGAACTCTTTCCAAGCCTCGGGCGCCACCAGCCGCGGGCACAGTATCTCCTGCAGCTGCGCGACCGTGAGCGGTCCGAAGCTGCTCAGCGCACGGACCACGATCGCGGCGGGGTCCGACTTCGCTTGGGCGGCAACTCCGGCCGGATCGCGAAGCCACTGGGCAAGAAGGTGATCGGAGGGCAGGACTTTCAGCGTTTCGGCGGCGTAGCCGAAGGTCATGCGATGGGCCGGCCGTCGCTCGAAGTCGATTTCGACCTTGCGGTCGAAGAAATCCATTTCACGCACGATGCCGACGCCCCAGGTTCGGTCGAGGCAGACCACCCCCGGCGCCAGCTGCAGCAGGGTCCGAAGCCGCGCGACGGTCTCCAGGGGACGGCTGGTCTCGATGGGAACCGCCTCCAACAATGCCCGAGCGTCCGATCCCAAGCCGAGGATCTCCACGAGTTCCCGGCGCAGCGTGTCGGGGGGCAGACGGCCATCCATCCACCGCAGCCGCATCGCCAGCACATCAAGCGCCTCGACTGTGCGGCGGCGTTCGATGAGCACGTCCTGCAGCAATTGTGCACGCGCCTCCGCCTGTGCGATCGCACCCCTGGCGGCCAGCGCGTCGAGCGAGCGGAACAGTTCCTCGACCGGCGGCTCAGGGCGCGCAATCCGTTCGAGAAACTCGTCTTCGCTCAGCAGTGCAGCGCACTCGTTCGCAGCGTTGGGCGGCACCGCGGTCATCCCGCCAAGCTATCCGCTAGCGCGGCGGCCTGTCAACGGGGGGGCGGTGCACGGTCGCTGAGCGAGGGGGTTCGAGCGGGCGCCGGAGGTTCGCAGAAAACACACGCAGGAGCCGACGTTCTCGGTCGGCAGAGACGGACCCTGCCTGCTGTGCGGTCGGTGCACCGGTTTGCGGGGCCGTGCGGTTGCGGAGGTGGGGGAGGGGTGGTTGAATAACCGGCGGTGGAGTCCGTCGATTCGGTGGGCACCTAGAGCGGTGCCGGGAGTGACACGATGACTCGCAGCATATGGTGGATGCTGGTCGGGGCGGCGGTGATGGCGGGGGGAGCCGGGTGCGCCGCGTTCCGGGCGAAGATCAGCGAGGTGGACGTCGAGCAGACACGGCACATGAGCGCGCGCTATGACTACAGCGACATGCGCGCGATTTCGCAGCGGGTGACCGCGGCGATGGTGAGCGAGTTTCTGCAGAAACACGCCGAGCCACCGGTGATGATGATTGCGGGGGTGCAGAATCGCACCAGCCAGTACGTGGATACCAAGAACCTCACCGATCGCGTGCGGACGCTGCTGATCCAGAGCGGCCGGGCCCGGTTTGTGAACGAGGCACGGCGGGAGGATCTGCTCAAGGAGCAGGGCTATACCGCCGCGAACGCAACGCCGGAAACCCAGATCGCGATCGGACGGCAGCTCGGTGCGCGTTACATGATCAGCGGCTCGCTGACGGAGATGAAGGACGAGTCGCCGCGGCAGGTGCGGGTGTCGAAGACGAAGGTCAACTACTACAAGCTCACCTTCGAGGTCACCGATTTGGAGACCGCCGAGATCAAGTGGATTCATGAGGAGGAGTTCGCGCGCGAGGCGCGGCTGCCGCTGATCGGCTGGTGAGCCCGGGCGGCGGGCGCGCGCGGCGCGGGGCGCGGCGATGCAGGCGGGCGCAATCGCGCGGCGGGTGGCGGCGATTGCCGGCGCCGCGCTGCTGGCGGGCGGCTGTGCGACCACGCCGCTGGAAGCGGCGCGCGAAAACTACCGGCTGGGGCGGTATGACCGCGCGGATACCGTGCTCAGTGCCGATCCGGCCGAGGGCGACCGCGACCGGGTGCTGGTGTTGATGGAGCGCGGAATGATTCGTCACCGCGCGGGACGCTATGAGGAGAGCAGCCGCGACTGGATTGCGGCCGCGGAGCGCAGCGCGCAGCTCGAGACCTACAGCCTGAGCCGGGGCGCGGCCAGTTGGGTGGTGAATGACACCGTGCATTCCTATCGCGGCGCTCCCTTCGAGCGGACACTGCTGCACTCGCTCACCGCGCTGAACCACTTTGCGCTCGCGCGCTGGGACGAGGCGGGTGTCGAAGCGCGTCGTACCATTGACGCGCTGGACGCCGCGGAGCGTGACGGTTTCCCGCGCGACGCGTTCTCGGCCTATGTCGCCGGTGTTGCGCTGGAGTTGCTGGACGACCCCTCCAACGCGCAGCTGCTCTACCGTCGCGCAGCGGACGCCGCGCCTCCTGGCGTCGCGGTGGACGCCGCTACTGGCCGGCTAGGGCCGCGCGCCGCATCCACGAACGATCCACCGTCACCCGCCGAACCGTTGCCGCGCGCGGGCTGGACCGGTGAACTGATCTGTTTTGTGCTGCTCGGTGAGCTTATGCCCGCCGCCGGCGGCATCTTCCGCCCCTCGCCCGGATACGTCGACATCCGCATTGGTGGGCATCCTGCGGGCCGCAGTTGGCCGCTGGCGGACGTCGCGGTGCTCTCCGCGCTGACGGAGGAGCGGCTCGCCGCGATGCGGGCGGCGAAGACGGTCGCGCGGGTGATGCTGAAGGACGTGATCGCCGGCGTGATCGAGGACAGCACCAACAATTCCGGGCTGGGCGATCTCGTGCGTCTCATTTGGATCGGGCTGCTCGAGCGGCCGGATCTGCGGCGATGGGAAACGCTGCCACGTTCGCTGCAGGTGGCGCGCGTGCGATGCCCACCCCGGTGGGAGCCCATCGAAGTGGTGTACCGTGCTGCGAACGGCGCCACGCTGGGCACGGTCACCATTGCCGCGGCACCGCCGCGCCGCCGCGATCGTTTCGTGATGCTGGTTCACGACGATATGCGGCCATGACGGCGGCCCACGCACATCTCCCGTTGGACCGCGCGCTCGCGCGCCGATTGGCCGCACTGCACATCCGTGAGGAGGACCTCGACGAGCGGTTTGTCCGCGGCGGCGGCCCCGGCGGGCAGAAGATCAACAAGGCCTCGTCCTGCGTGGTATTGCGGCACCGACCCACCGGCATCGAAGTGCGCTGTGACCGCGAACGGTCGCAGGCCGTCAACCGGCAGCTCGCGCGGCGGAAGCTGTGTGACCGACTCGAGGCATGGCAGCGGCAGAGCAGCGCGGCCGACCGCACGCAGCGGGAACGTGCGCGGCGGCAAACGCGCCGGCCGCCGCGTTCCGCTCAGCTGCGGCGACTTCATCACAAACGCCGCCGTGCCGAGCGAAAGGCTGAGCGACGGCGCCCGACGGTGGACGAATGAAATCGGTCAGGCTTGGCCGGATTGCCCTGTGGTCGCTGGCGGCGGCGATCGCGCGGTGCGCGGACGCGGAGGAAACGCTCGAACGGCGCGAGCTCCCGCTTCACCTGACAACCGGCCATCTCTATTCGGCGGAGTCGTCAGTGCGGTTGGAGCCCGCGGCCGGCGGCGAAGCACCGACGCTGCGGTGGTCAGTGGTGGTGGACCACCACGGGGGGGAGGCGGCATATCCGGTCGGCTGGCCTCGTTTTGGCATCCGGCTGCCGCCGGAATGGCGGGACTGGTCGGGATGGGAACGGTTGCGTGTGCGCTGGCGCGCGGAGGGCACTCGTGAGCGCTGGCCTGAACGGGCGGTGGGAGTACAGGTGTATGCGCCGGACAAGGCGTCCGCGAACACGGAGTGGTGGTCGGTGTCGGCCGATTCGGGCTGGCGGGACTGGTGGCTTGACCTGGATCGTCTCGCCGACCTTGCGCACGTTGCACGGATCCAATGGCACGTGGCTGAGTCGGAGTATCGTCATGGTGAGCGCGTAGATGTGTGGATCGCCTCCATCGCGCTCGAGCGGTACGCGCAGCCGACGGTGGTCGAGACGCGAGTCGGGCATGGCTGGGTGTGGGCCGATGCACGCGCGGTTCTCGGTAGTGTCCGGCTGGCGGGTCTGCGGCCCGGCGCGACCGCGACGGTGATCTGCGAGGTGGCGAGGGAGGGGCGGGTACTGGCGAAGCGGACCGCGGTGCTCGGCCGCGGCGCGTGGCGGCTTTCCGTGCCAGCGCCGCCTGGTGGATTCGGCGAGGGAGCGGCCGAGTGGATCGTGCGCATGACCGACAGCACGCAGGCGGTGACGGCGGCAGTGCGATTTGTGGCCTCGCCATGGGAGGCACCGCGATGAGACCGGCGCGGTGGTTGGTCATCACCGCGCTGGTGTTGCCGGCGATCGCCGCCGAATTGCCGGCGAGGGTGGGGTTGGACCTCGGCGCGGTAACCTCAGAGGTGTGGGCAGGGTTTCTGCGGCTCACACCGGAGGACCGATGGACGAACGGTGCCCTGGCGGGCTGGGTGGACGCACCGGGCCTGCGCGCGGTGGTACAGCGGCATGCGGTGCCGGTGGAGAACCCTGCGCGCGGCCGCACCGAACCGCCGCCGATGTGGACGAGTCCGATCACGGAGGATGCGTTGCTGGGGACGGAGGCGGCAACCCTGCGCATCGCGGTCGCGCCCGGTGAGTACGAGGTGGAGGTCATCTCAGGATCCAGTGTCTCCCAGCACCGCGCGTGGGTGTTTGATTTTGATCTTGCGGTGGGCGGTGCGACACAGCGGGTGATCGTCGCCGGCATCTATGAGTTTCGGTTCACGCGGCTGCATGCGGTGGCGGGACCGGACGGCCTCGAGGTCCGGTTTCTGCCGAGAAACCGCTGGATCGCGAACGCGGTGGTGGTTTGGCCGGCCGGCGATCCGGCTGCGGAGCGCGACATGCTCGCAGAGGTTTACGAGTGGACCTTTGGCCTGCCGCCGCATGAGCGCGAACGCTGGCGAGAGGACCCGCCCCCACCGCCGGGTGAGGTGGAGCCTCTGCGCCCGCACGAGCGAGAGCGGGGCTTTCGAGTCTGGAGCCGGCACTGGATGGAACCGGTGTATCCCGCCAGCGAACCACGGGGTGAGGAGCTCGATCCGGAGATCCGGCTGTTCGCGACGCCGGGGGAGCTGGAGCCCTTCACGGTGGTGGTGCGGCCGCTGCGGGACCTCGAACGCATCGAAGCGGAGGCGCTTGGCATCGGGCCAGTGCCGGCCGGGCGGATTGAGCTTCGGTCCGTGCGGTACATGCGGGCGCGGCCGAACTACTCGGTGTTTGGGAGCTATCGAGTCGTCCCTGATGTGCTGGAGCGGTGGGCGCCCCGGTCACTCCGTGCGGGCGAAAACCTCCGGCTGTGGGCGACGGTGCACGTGCCGGAGGACGCACCCGCCGGTGAACATCGGGGCGGGATCGTGATCCGCGCGGGCGGCGCGCGGGCGGAGGTGCCGGTGCGTCTGCGCGTGTTGCCGTTTCGGCTGCGAGAGCCCAAGGACCGTCTCTATGCGATCTATTACCGCCATCCGTTGGACCTGGCCGACGCCGCACCGGACGCGATCTCTCGCAACTACTGGCGCCGCAAGGCGGAGCTGGAACATGCCGACATTGCAGCGCACGGCACGCGCAACGTTGTGCTGCACGTCTCCGCGTCACCGGCGGACGAACGCGGTGAGTTCCGCATTCGGTGGGACCTGCTCGGCGAAAAGATCGAGCTCGGGCGTCGGCACGATTTTCGTGGACCGCTTGTCGTGTCGTTTCCGGTGGAGGCGGTCTATCGTCGCCACACTGGCCGCACTTATGGGAGCCATCTGCGAGGGGTGGAGCGGCCCCCCGCCGCGTTCGCGGAGGAAATCACCGCGATGGTGCGCGCCATCGAGGCGGGGCGGCGCGAACGGGGCTGGCCGGAATTTCTGTACTATCCGGTGGACGAGCCCTCCACCGAGCCCGCCGCGGTCGAGTTCATGGTGACCGTGCTGCGCGCCTGCAAGGCCGCCGGCGTTCGGACCTATGTGACCGCTGATCCGACCGCGGACGCGTTTGAACCGTTGCGTCCGTGGGTGGATGTGTGGTGTTATCAGGCGTTCAATGTGCCGGCCTCCCGGGTGCACGCCGACCGCGCGCGAGGCATCGAGTACTGGTGTTACCCCAACCACGTGGCGGGTGAGAACGATCACACCCCCGTCGCCGGCGCCCGGATGACCTATGGTTTTGGTTTCCATCGTAGCGGCTACCGGGCGCTGATCCCGTGGATTTACCAGGCCAACGTCGGCAATCCGTGGAACTATCTCGACGGACCCTACATGGACTTCATGAACCGCAGCGAGCCCGACGGCACGCCGACCCCCGTCGCACTGTGGGAGGCGTATCGCGAGGGCTGGGACGATGCGCGGTACCTCGCGACTCTGCAACATCTGATCGACGCGGCGCGAGAATGCGGGGGACCGGCGGCTCACCGCGCTGCGGACGCCGCGGAAGCAGAGCTGCAGGGAGTTTTGGATGCGGTGCCCGCGCTTGTGCGCTTCAAGACCGAGGGCTTGTGGGACGCCGATGAATTTGACATCCATCGCTGGCGGATTGCGCGACGGATTCTGAAGCTGATCGCCGCTGGCGTCCCCCCACCCAGATAGATGAGCGTGCCGCCGCCGCGCGACGCGCCTCACCACAACAGCCGCAGACCGGCGAGCGCAGACAGCCACAGTACGATCTGCCGAAATATTGCCTCCGGAATGCGATGGACGATCGACCGCCCGACGACCCCACCGAGCACGACCACTGGAGCCATCAGCACCGTCAGGCGCGCGAGATCCCGGGTCAACATCTGCTGGGCGACGAACACCGGCACCTTGGTCAGGTTCACCAGCAGAAAAAACCACGCCGCGGTGCCGACGAACTCCTGTCGTGGCAGTCCCCGCGCCAGGAGGTAGAGGTTCATCACCGGTCCCGCGGCGTTACCGAGCGTTGTCGCGGTGCCGGCCAACACGCCGACCGCCGCGGTCGCCAAGGGGTGATGTGCCAGCCGCTCCCACTGCAGGCGGCGCCGTAGAATGTCGAGCGCGACCATGCCCAGCACCAGCATGCCGAGCAGGCGCCGCAACCGGTCGTTGTCGAGGTGTGAGAGCCACACCGCGCCAGCGACGAGGCCCGCGGTAACCCATGGTGACAGGCGGAGGATCCAACCCCACTTCGCGTGCTGCCGGAAAAACGCGATGCCCAGCGCGTCGCCCACCAGCAGAATCGGCAGCAGTGCACCTACCGACTGGCGGGCCGGCATCACCATCGCCATCAGCGGCACCGCGAGCATGCCGAGACCGGGCAGTCCGCACTTCGCCATCCCGATGAGCAGCGCGGCCGCCCCCGCTGCCGCCCAGGCGCCCGGGCTCATCGGACGGTGCGGCATGCCGGCCGCCTCATGGTGTGAGCGACGCCGCGGGGGCGATGAGCCCCTCCCGGCGGAGCCATTCCCGGATTTGTTCCGCCCACTGGTGATAGCCCAGGGCGGTCAGATGAAGCCGATCATCGCGGTAGAGCTCCGGTCGGGGGCAGCCGTCCGCGCCGAGCATGGCAGGTGCGACGTCCAGTATCGCCACCCCTTCGGTCACGCAAATCTCCTGGATCCGACGGTTCGCCGCCTTGAACTGGGTCCACAGATGCCATCGCCGCGGCGAGGGCTTCATCAGCACGACGAGAATCTTCATGTCTGGCCGCACGAGCCGACAGCGGCGAATCAGCTCAATGTAGTCATTTGCCGTTTCAATCGGATCTCGGCCGAGCGCCACGTCGTTTTCGCCGCAGTACACGACCAATGCGCGGGGACGATAGGCCGCGACGACCCGGTCGAACCGTTCGAGCAGGTCTCGCATCGTCGCGCCACCAAAGCCGCGATTCAACACGGGCGCCCCCGGGAAATCGTTCGTCAGCGTGGTCCACAGTCGGATGCTCGAACTTCCGGTGAACACGATCGGATCCGCCGGTGGGGGCCGAGCGGCGTCCTCCCGGTCAAACGCCGCGATCTGGTCTGCGAACCGGGCGGCGGGCAGCGCCGGCGTGACCGTGAGCAGCAGCGCGCCCGCGCAGCAGACCCACCACCCCCGGCACGCCTCTGCCCAACGCATTGCCGCGCCGATCACCCCTTCAGCTTCTCGCGAAGATGTGTCGGCAGTACTTCGAGCACACCGGCCAGGTCGAGCACCAGTTCCGCATCCGGAGCACCCACCACCCACCCTGGCGGCAGATCGTGGATGATCCGCGCCAGCGGATAGGTCACCCGTCCCATTTTGATCTTGCAAAGCAGATCCCACGAGTCCACCTCGACCACCACCGCCGGGAACAGATCCGGTCGCCAGCGCGGACCTCTCAGCTCTTCGGGCAAGTTTTCGAGAAACAATCGCGAGGGCAACCGTACAACATTCTGCGAGTCGCCCAATGCCTCTTCGATCGTCCAAAACATGCGCACCAGCGAGTCGAGCGATTCGCCCCCGTCTTCGAGATCAAGGTCGAGTTCCGGCCGCCTCCCCCGCAGGGGAGGCGCACCGCTCAGCCGTCGTTCCTGACCGCCGCTGGGCACTGCAGTGACGTCCCCGTCAAGCCCGTTTGTGATCATACTCACGGCCATGCCACCTTGCCACTCACAAATTTTTTGTAGCCACTTTGCAGACCGACCTAGCAGCTAGCATGCCAAGCCATTGAGTCGCAGAGGCCGAATCCGTGGGGGTCAAGATGGTCGAGGGCACCCGTCGATCGGGGTTGGTCGGCAGGGCACGGCGGTGTTTCCATGGATTCCGCTGGTGGCCAGATCTTTACTGGTCCATGACCGCCCTTCGGGCAAGTGGGGTGTGGAAGTGACCCTACCCTGGCGTTCGGCGCCCACTGACCGCGGGCAGGCCTGACGGCCTCCGGACCGGCCGGGGTTTTGCGGTTCTGCGCTTACCGAAGATTCAAATCTGGGGAGCTCAAGTCCTGCTGCTGCGCTCGCACGCACGTTGGGTTGCGGACGCCATCTCTTGCGGAACGGAGCGAGCGCGCACTCACCCGCTCCACGGGTGGCGCCATGGCGCGCGGTACTCCCGCTTCATTCGCGCGACCGCATCCTCGCCGACGGCCTGTTCGCGATTCGCGTCCCATTCGACAGTTCGGCCCAGGTCCATCGCAATCATCGCCAGCTTCACCGCGATCGTTGATGCCGCACCGTCGCGTGTGCTGCAGCCGGCGGGACGGCGCCCACGCACCGCGTCCAGGAACTCCTGCATGTGTTCGCGGGCGAGATCGGCCTTGGCTTCGGTCACTTTGCGTTCCGCCGGTTTGCCGCGCGGTGTGAAGATCCAGCGCTGATCGGTGACGAACACGGTGCCTTCGTCACCGTAAATGAAGATGCCGTTTTGTGTGTCGGGATCGTGTTCCTGCGCACCCCACAGGCGGTGGCGCCAGACCAGCGGGACATCGCCGAACTCAAACCACGCGCTCATGGTGTCCGGCGTGGTGATCCGGCCAGCATATCGGACCAGTGCGCCGCTGGCGGCAACGCGACGTGGAATCGCCGCAGTCAGAAGTACGCGCGCGGCATCGATCAGGTGAATGCCCCAGTCCGCGAGATGGCCGTGTCCCACCTCGCGCTCCAGCCGCCACGCCTTGTGGCCAACCTGGGGTGAGTAGCGCAGCTTCGGGCCGGGGCCGCACCAGAGCTCCCAGTCCAGCTCGGGCGGTGGGTCCTGCGGGGTGGAGTCCAGCAGACCGGCGGCGTAGTGGATCTGCGCCTCGAGCTGGCGCACCGTGCCGAGGCCGCCCTGCCCGATAAACTCGCGGACCTGCTGGAAGGCGGGGCTCTGCCGGCGTTGGAAGCCAATTTGAACGACCTGCTTGGGTCGCGCCTCGGCGGCGCGGACCATCGCCTGGCACTCACGGATGTCATAGGCGAGCGGTTTTTCGAGGTATACGTGCAGACCCGCTTCAAGCGCGGCGAGGAACTGCAGCGCGTGCCAGTGGGGGGGAGTGGCGATGATCACCGCGTCCAGCCCGCCGGCGGAAAGCATCTCCTCGTAATGCTTGAAGGTGCGCGGCCGTCGGTCGTTCTGGCGCGCGGCGATCTTTCTGGCGGTATCCTCGAGGTGGCGGGCGTCCACATCGCAGAGGCTGGCGACCTCGACGCCGCCGGCGCGGTGTGCGGCATCGAGCAGCACGCCGCCGTACCAGCCGCAGCCGATCAGACCGAGGCGCAGCGGTTCGTTCGCGGTGGCCGTTTCCGCGCCGCGGACCGCAACGCTGGCGGCGACGCCGGCCGCCGTAGTTTGCAGGAAGGTTCGCCGGTTCATGATGTTGCACCTCCGTTACTGTTCATGGACTGGCCGGCGACGGGCCGCCGCCGGCGGTCTCCAGATTATCGAAGACGGACAGTGTGTACCACGAGCCAGTGCCAATCACGAACACGCGGAGATCGCGGCGGCGGTAGCCCGGCAGCGCCAGACGTTCCAGTTCGGCGCTCCAGTCGCTGCGTGCGCGCTTCGGCCGACCCCAGCCGCGTTCCGCCAGCCGCGTGCGCAGCAGGTCGTCCACATCGAGCCGTTCTGCGGCGGAGAGCACCACGCGGGGGCCGGGGGTTCGCATCCGGTCGCGGATCTCCTCGACGCCGCTGGCGGCGCGCCAGCGGCAGCCGGTGTAAAAAACGGTGGAGGGCTCTTGGTAGCGGTGCCAGATACACTCGGTACCGGCCGGCAGCCGCCCCAGCATCGCCTGCAGTGCGGGGCCGGCGGAAAGCTCGCGGAGCGTGCGGGCGAACACGCCGCCGCCGACCGCCAGCAGTAGCACTGCGGCAACCATCACCGGCGAGCTCGGCCGCGGGTAGAGCCACTGCGCGGTGAGCAGACCCAGCAGCAACAGCGCGAAACCGACAAGCAGGGGCGCAAGCGGGCCGAGCAGGGGGTCACCCCGGGCGAGCGCTGCGGCTGCCGTCGCCAACACGATCAGCGTGCCGCCCAGCGCGATCACGCCGGTGCGCCAGCGCCGAGCCCAGCGGGGCAGGTCGGCCGCGCCGCGCGCGATCATGCCCGCCCGCGGATCCGCCGCGCGGCCCAGCAGCAAGAAGAACGCGGGCATGCCGGGCAGGATGTAGTGGGGCAGCTGCGTCGTGTAGGCGAAGAAAATCAGGTAAGGCGAAAGCCACCAGCTCAAAAGAAAGCGCGTCAGTGGCGTACGGTCACGTCGCGCGGCCACCACCGCCGCGCCGACCCAGGCGACCCAGGGAAAATAGCTGAACAGCGCGGTCGGCAGGTAGTAGAAGGGAATGAACGGGCGGCCGTCGAACGCTTCCAGTCCCCGCCGCACTACGTGGTGGCCGATGCCGATGCGCCAGAACTCGCCGCCGGTGCGCAGGAGGGCGAGCAGTCCCCACGGCGCGATCACCGCGAGCGCTAGCAACGCGCCCCGCAGCGCACCGAGGTTGCGCCAGCGCAACGGGCGCCGTTCCAGTCCCCATCGCCACAACAACAGCGTCACCAGCGGCACCAGGATCGCGACCGGCCCTTTTGCGAGAAATCCAACCGACAGCGACAACCACAGTTGCCACCACCAGCCACGCCGCGGGCCGGCTCCTTCGCCAGCCAGCAGATGCCAGAGCGCCTCGTGTGCGGCGGTCACCGCCAGCACCATGGGCATGTCGGCCACCGCGGCGCGGCCATGGATGAAGACCTGCAGCGCAAACAGCCACGTCAACCCCGCCGCCATGCCGGCGCCTTCGCTCCACCAGCGAAGGCCCATTCGGTAGAGCAGCGCGGCCATCAGCGCGGCGGTGAACACCGCGTGTGCGCGTGCGCCCAGCTCGTTGCGGCCGAACACCGCGTAGCCGGCGCGCATGAGCCAGTAGGTCAGCACCGGCTTATCGAAGCGGTACTGGCCGTTGAACCAGGGCACGACCCAGTCGCCGCGCTCGATCATTTCGATGGTGGCGCGGGAAAATCGCGGCTCGTCGCGGTCCAGCAGCGGCAGGGTCCGGCTGCCGGGCAGCAACAACAGCAGCGCCAACACGCCCAGGGAGATCGCGCCGTAGAGATACCGCTGAGGGTGCCGGTTCGGCTTCATGGCCACGTCGCAGTATTTGCCGTCGACCGCATCAGAACAAGCTCGGCGATGCAACGAGCCTGCTCCGTCAACACGCCGCACAGCGCCGCGGCCTCGCAGCGCCGACCCCCGAAAAGGCCGAAAATGGCCGAAACCACCATATATTGAGACCTCACAGTTGACACACCCCAATCCTTGGTCTTTGATTGCAGAGTCCGCGGATTTTGCTTCAACGTGGACACACGGGTGTGGTGGGATCGCCCGGGAGGGTCCGACGTGAGTCAGGATGGGTTTGACGGGTTTCGAAAGCGGGACGGCACGGTGGTGGCGTTCCGCCGCGAAAAGATCGAACGGGCGGTGCGGTTGGCGGCGGAGTCGGTGGCGCGGCGTGAGGGGCTCACCTTCTCGGATGACCTGCAGCGCCGAATTGCGGACCGCGTGATCGAACAGCTCAACGACCCGCGCAGCGAGTACTACGTGTTCCCGGACGCGGAGGGTCGGCGGATTCCCGAGATCGAGGACGTGCAGGACCTGGTCGAGATCACGCTCAGCGAACAGGGCTGCGCGTCCATCGTGACCGCCTACAAACGGTACCGCAAACAGCGGGAACAGGCGCGCCGCAAAATCCGCGTGCGGGATGCCGTCGTCAGCGGCGTGCAGGACATCACGGATGCGAGTCTGCTGCTGGTGCAGTCGTCGAGCGACGCGGTCGTGACGCCGTGGGACCGGCGGCGGATCGTGCAGCAGCTGGTGAACCGTGTGGGACTGTCGGTGGAGGTGGCGGCGTCGGTCGCGAAGGCGGTGGAAAACCAGGTGATCGCGAGCGGTCTGGACAACATCACCACCGCGCTGATCCGCGATCTGGTGAACAACGAGCTGTCGCTGCGGGGGCTGCCGGCGCAGCTGCGCGACCTGTCAGTGTACGGCGTGCCGCGCGACTACATCGAGCAGCTGATGTTCACGAAGTCGGTCGAGAACTCGAACATCGTGAACAACAACCCTGAGGCGGTGAACCTCGGCATCGCGGAGCTGGTGCTGAAGCAGTGGGCGCTGGACACGATCTTTTCGCCCGAGGTCCGGCGCGCGCACCACACCGGCGCGATCCACCTGCACGATCTCGGCTACCCGCACCGGGTGTACTGTTCGTCGCATTCGGTGGAGTACGTGAAGAAGTACGGACTGCGGGGGTTGGTGAACCTGAACAACGAGTCGAAGCCCGCGCGCTCCGCGTCGGTGCTGACCGGCCACCTGAACACGTTCTTGGCCTCGATGCAGGCGAACTACGCGGGCGCGCTGGGGCTGGGCTACATCAACATCTTCTATGCTCCGTACCTCGTCGGCATGACCGATCGCCAGCTGCACCAGGTCGCGCAAGAGCTGATTTTCAACGGTGCGCAGAACGCGTTTTCGCGCGGCGGCCAGACGCTCTTTCTCGACTTCAACGTGCACTCCGGCGTGCCGTCGTATCTCGCCGACGTGCCGGCGATCGGTCCGGGGGGCCGCTATCAGTTGCGCCGCGCGAACGGCGCGATCGAACCGCTCGAGGAGGAACTCCACCGCGATGGCACGTCGCCGTGGCCGCGGATGGAACTCTACGTGCGCGAGCCCGACGGTACGCGGCGCTGCGTGCTGCGCGAAATGCCCGACCGCGACGGCAATGTGCAGTACGATCCGCAGGTGGACGCGGCGCTGGCCGCGCGCGGCGAGCGCGTCGTGCGCTACGGCGACTACCGCCGAGAGGCGATGGCGTTTGCGCGCGCGCTGCTGGACGTGTGGGCGGAGGGCGACCGGAACGGCCGGGTGTTTGAGTTCCCCAAATGCGATTTCCACGTCAGCGAGGAGACGTTCGAGGATCCGGCGCAGCTGGAGATCTTTCACCGCGCCTGCGAGGTCGCCAGCCGGAACGGCTCGCCGTACTTCGTGTTCGACCGCGACCAGGTCACGCTGGCCGCTTGCTGCCGGTTGCGCACAACGATCACGGACGCCCATCTGTTGCGCCATCCCGAACGCCTCCGCTTCTGCGGCTTCCAGAACGTGACGATCAACCTTCCGCAGGCCGCCTACCGTGCTGCCCGTGCGGGGCGGCGCACGCTTGAGGGATTTCTCGAGGAGGTGGACGCGACGATGGACCTCGCCGTCGCCGCGCATCTACAGAAGCGCGCGAAGATCGCGGAGATGATGAGCGGGCCGGGCCACCCCCTCTGGCAGATCGGACAACCGGCATGCGACGGCCGGCCCTACGTCGAGCTCGACAAGTGCACCTACATCATCGGGCTGATCGGTCTGAACGATGCGATCCAGTTTCTGACGGGCCGGCAGTTCCATGAGAGCGACGAGGCGCTGATGATGGGACTGCGGGTGGTCGCTCACATGCACCTGCGTGCGAAGCGGCTGAGCCGCAAGCACGGGCTGAAACTCACGCTCGAGGAGTCACCCGCGGAGAGCGCCGCACGTCGGCTCGCCAAGAGCGACCTGATCTATTACCGACCGGAGGCGGAAACGGTGGTGAAGGGCGGTGAGGATGCCGCCTATTACACCAACTCGATTCATCTCGCCGCCGATGCGCCGGTGCCACTGGTGGAGCGCATCCGCAAACAGTCGATGTTCCACCCGATGATTGAGTCCGGCGCGATCATCCATGCGTTCGTCGGCGAAGAGCGGCCGTCGCCCGGCGCAATCGCTCAGCTGGTGCGCGAGACGCTCTACCGGACCCAGTGCGCGCAGCTGACGATTTCGCCCGAGTTCACCTACTGCAACCGCTGCGGGCACACGATGCGCGGGCTGCGCGCCACCTGCACCGAGTGCGGTAGCGACAGCGTCGAACAGGAGACACGAGTGGTCGGCTACTTCAGCAAGATCCGCAACTGGAACAAGTCGAAACGGCACGGCGAGCTGCCGGCCCGCCACCGGGGGAACTACGCAGTGGAGCCGGCGGGCGCGGAGGAGGCGGCGCGGTGGACGTGAAGATCGAGGCGGTCGTGTTCGGCAAGGCCGGCTGTGACAAATGCAAGGCGCTGCTGCGCCGAGTGACCCAGCTGGCCGAGCAGCCGGAATGGGCGGATGTGCGCGTGCGCTATCTCGACGTCGAAACGGAGGAGGGCCTCGTCGAGTTCTGTCGCATGGAATGCCTGAATCCACAGCGCTTGCCGGCGCTAGTGGCCTGCCGCGCAGAGCCGGACGGTCGTCTGGTGCCGATTCCGGCGGTGCCCGCCGCCGCGACAGATCCCGTGTTGGGCGCCTGCCGGCTGTATCACCTCGTTGGCCTGCAGACGGACTACTCCCCCCGCGGTCGCGGCGTGATCACGCCGGCGATGATCGTGGCGGTGCTCGAGCAGGCGCGCGCCGCGCTGCGTCCGCTGGCGACCGCATGAGTTGCGCTCGAACCCACTCCTCTCCCGACGGCGCGGTCCGCATCGGCATTGCCGCGTCGCTGCGGTCGCCGTCCCTGGTCGACTGGCCCGGCCGGATGGCGGCGGTCCTGCTGGTGCCCCGCTGCAATCTGCGCTGCGGGTACTGCCACAACCGCGCGCTGCTGGAGCTGTCCGCCGACCCGATGCCGTCGGAAGTGCTCGGCGCGTGTCTGGCACGGTTTCGGGAGCTGTGGGTGGATGCGGTCGTGCTCAGCGGCGGAGAGCCGACGCTCGCGGACGACCTGCCGGAGGTGATCGGGCGGCTGCGCTCCGCCGGGTTTCGCGTGAAGCTCGACACCAACGGCACCCGCCCCGACCGCCTCGCTGAAGTGATCGGCGAGTTGGACTACGTCGCGATGGATTTGAAGTGCGCCCCCCACAACTACCCGGCTCGACTCGGCTGGGCGGCGGTGGATCGTCTGCAGGAGTCAGCCGAGCTGATCCGGCGATGCGCGCCAGACTATGAGTTCCGCACCACCGTCGTTCCCGGTTGGCACGATGACGCGGAGATGGATGCGATCGCGGACTGGGCGCGGGGCGCGCGGCGGTGGGTGTTGCAGGCGTTTGAACCGCGGGAGGATCTGCCCGACCCCGCGCTGCGCCAGACACCGCGCACACCGGCGGCGCGGCTGCGGGAACTGCGCGACCGCTACCGCGGACTAGTGAACGAGCTGCTGGTGCGCGGCGACGAGCCTGCCGCCGTGCTCAGCCAGCGGGACGGCTGCGGATCATGATCAAGAGCATCTTGAAGCGCTCTCGGGCCCGCACCGAGTGCGGTACGCCTGCCGGCATGATCAGCAGCTCGCCGTCCCGCACGGTGTGCACCGTGTTGCCGACCTTGAACTCGCCGGTGCCCTCCACCACTTCAACGGTCGCATCGTAGGGCGCGGTGTGTTCGCTCAGTCCCTGGCCGGCGTCGAACGCAAACACGGTCAGCGTGCCCGCCGGATGGTCCAGCAGTGTACGGCTCACCACCGCGCCGGGTCCGTAGTCCACCAGTGCGGAGAGTTTCAGCACCCGATTGCGCAGGTCAGCGGAAGCGGACATTGCATCTTCCTCCGATTTTTCAGGCAGGGCCCGCGACGCGCACCGTCTCCATCACCTCACCATCGAGCGAGAGCGTCACCTCGTCGAGCGGGAGGTCCTCGCGGCCGCTGCGGTGCAACGCCTCCTGCGCGATCGCGGTGAGCCCCCCGCAACAGGGCACTTCCATCCGGACGACGATCGCGCGCGGAATTGAGCGATCCGCGAGGATCGCGGCCAACTTCGGCACGTAGGGTTCCGTGCGGTCCAGCTTCGGACAGGCGACCACCACTGCCCGACCACGCAGAAATCTCCAGTGCGCGTCCGCGCTCGCAATCGGGCCGCAGGTGCTCATGATCACCAGCTCCCGCCCCCGGAAGAACGGCGCGCCGGGCGTCACCAGATGCAGCTGCACTGGCCACTGCCGCAGCTCCGACGGCAGAATCTTGGGCGGCAAACCGCCATTGTCGACCGGTTGGGCGTCGGCCGGCGCGGCGGGTATGCGCACTCGCGTGCCTGGGCAACCACCGAAGTGCGGGGCTGTGTGGGCAGCGGCGGGTGGAGAGGCGTCGGTGTGCCGTCGGGCGACCTCGTCGAACCGGCGTGCCGCGGCCTCACCGCCGGTCGCGGCCACGTGGTGACGGGCGGCAATCGGGTCATAGTCCGGCACGTCGCGCTCCACGATCTTCAGCGCGCCGGTCGGGCACTCCCCCACACAATCGCCAAAACCGTCGCAGAAATCTTCGCGCACGAGCTTCGCTTTGCCGTTGACGATCTGCAGCGCGCCCTCCGCGCACGCGGTGACGCACTCGCCGCAGCCGTTGCACAGCTCCTCGTTGATCTCAATCACCTTTCGTCGCGGCATGGACAGGCTCCTGACCCGCCACGTTCTGGCGGCGAAGATACCGTAGCCGTGGCGCGGCGCCCCCGCCTTGACGAAGATCAAGTTTTCTGCAACGCGGCCCGACCCCGACTCGTCGTCTCGCAAAGCCGAACGGAGCGCGCGGCTCAGCGGAGGGTCTCGACGACGAAGGGTTCGAACAGTCCGCAGGGGATCACGTCGTACGCGGCGCCAGGCGGCGGATCTCCCCGGGGCGCCTGTGCCATGTTGAACGGGGAGGCCAGCCCGCGCACCGGCCCCGCGTGGAACGGACCGAGCAGGTTTTTCAGCGTGCCGACAACGGTCACCGCGATTGTGTGCCGGCCGGCCGGAAGGTCGGCGGGCAACTCCAGCTCATACGGCGGCGCGGCGATCAAGCCGGCAGACCGGTCGGCGACCCGCACCTCGGCGACCGTGCCCCACCACGAGGGCAGCCGTACCCGCAGTGGCTCGCCAGCGGTCATCTCGACGTCGGCGCTGTATTCAACGCGGCCTGCGTAGGTCGGCAACCCTTGGGCGGACCACGATCCGAGATGAAGTGGCTGCGCCGGTACGATCGCGAATCCCTTCTCCGCGGGACGCGGCAAGAAGTCTCCGAGCAACACCACTTGGTCGAGCTCATGCAGCATGGTCATCGGACGCGCCCGCAGCACCAGCGTGTTCGTGCCGGAACGGGCGATCGTGGCAATCGGCACGCGACCGAAGGCGCGATCCAGCCACCACGCGCCGGGCGCCGGCTGAACCGGCTGGCCGTTGCATTCGATCGAGTACAGGTCCGGCCGTTCGACCACGGCCTCGAGATCTGGCGGTGGCGCACCGTCGATCACGAAGCGGTACGTGGCCGCAAAACCGCTGTCTGGCGGGAACGAGACCGTGATCAGGCGATCCCGGTACTGCACCGCATGCCGCCAAGGGTTTTTCGCGAGGCCGTGCTGCTGGAAGATCCAGTCCGCCGCGGCCACCACGTGCAGGTTGGTGCGTCGTCCGGCACAGTCGACCTCGACGAAGTCCAGCGGCAGCGTGGCTGGGTCGAGCCGCCGCACGCGAATCGGTCCTGCCAGTTCGATGCGGCGCCCGGAGGCTGGCGGCGCCGGCGGCGGGACGGGGCCGGAGCTGGCGGAGAGCCGCAGCAGGCGGCTGCCCGCAGGGGGCAGCGCGAACGGCACGCGAAGGCCGCTCGGCACAACCTCTGCGGGAGCGGGGAAGATGCGCCCCGTGAACGCGTCCCAATCCTCTGCGGAACGTGCAGGTGTGAGCACGTGGCCACGGCTCCACTCGTTGGAACTGGTATTGACCAGCAGCAGCATCTCGTCATCGCCGATGCGGCGCCGGTGATGGAACAGCTTGCCGGCGGTGTCCGCACGGACCACTCGCGCGCCGGGCGCGTGGTTCGGCGCGAGCGCCCCGGCGAGTGCCTCGGGCTCGATGCGGCGCCAGCCGGCTTCGCGCGCGAGCCGCGCCGGCTCCTCCGCGGTCTGGCCGTCCACGCGATCGGGCGGCGGGCCGCAGGCAAACACGGTGCCGCCGTCGCGCAACAGCGCGGCGAGCATGCGTACCGTCGATGCGGAGAGATTTTCGGTGCCCGGCGGCAGCACCACGGTGGAATACTGGCGCCGTCCGACGCGGAGCCGGCCGCCGACGGCGGTGCCGATTCGCCCGATCACATCTTCGCTGCCGAGCTCATACTCGATCTGCGCGGCCTCCAGCCACCCGAGCAGCCGATGAAACGCCTCCGCGATCTCGACGGCGCGCGCGGAGGCCTTCGGCCCCTCCTGGTACATCCAGCAGGTCGTCGTCGGCTCGATCACGAGCGCGGCGGCGGGTGGCACCTCGCCCTGCGTGAGCACCCACTGTAGCCGAGCGAAGTAGCGCGCCTGTGCACCGTAGAAGTCCCACCACGGCGCGTGGTAGGAGAACGAGACCGGGTAGTCGCGTTTGCGAGCACCCCGGATGCTCACGTGCGATAGGTGTTGATTGATCGTGTTCACGCCCAGCGCCAGCAGCCAATCGCCGATTCGCTTCAGATCCTCGAACCGCACGTCCCAGCCGCTGCCGCCGTACGCCTCACAGAGCGTGCGCGGCCGCCCCGCCTGCAGCGCGACGCTCTGAAGTTCGCGGACGCTCCGCACGTTGCCGAACTGCGCCGCGGGTCCCTCCGCGTACTGGTTGAACAGAATGTCGATACCGGGACGCTGCATCCAGAGGTACATCGCCATGTTGTCCGGCACCTGGCGAGCCAGCGGCCACTGGTGCTCCCAGTAGTGACCGGTCAGTTCCAATCCGTGCCGGCGGCAGTACTCGTGATAGGGGATCGCCCATCGCTCGACGAACAGCTCATGCGCGGTGCGCGCGAAGTCGTGCCGTACGCGCCGCCAGTCGCCCAGCTCGACCCACAGCGCGGCCAGGAGCGGTTGCAGCTCATAGCCGCGGCGCTTGCGGAACTGCTCCGCAAAATCGGCGGTCCACGGCAGGCCGCCGGTGCCGGAGATGTGCGGTTCGTCGGTGAAGGTGCCGCGGATCAGCCGTCCGAACCGGTCCGCGAACCGCTCCCGATAGGGCTCGAGCGTCACCTCCAGGAATTTTTCCGTGACGCCCGGCCGCAAAAGGTCCACGTACCACCAGCCGCCGTACCAGTCTGCGGCGCGGCCCTCCGTCTTGGTCAGCACCGTGAGGTAGCGACCCTCCGGCAGGGCCTCAGTGGCGCTCAGCCGGGCGCTGACCTCGTCCGGCCGCTCGCCGTCCAGCCGCCAGACGGCCACAATCGCGTTCGTCCATGCGGGTGGCCGCTTCGACTCCTGCGCAACCAGATTCACCGCTTTCGCATCCGGCATCGCCTCGGGCACGTGGCCACCCCCGAAACCGGAGGGGTAGGAGTTCTCATCGTAAATCCAAAGCTCCATCCCCAACCGTTGGGCCTCGCGGACGCAGTGCGCCCACAGCTCAAACCACCGCTCGCCCAGATACGGCGTGCGCAGGCCGGGCCGCGGATGGATCATCACGGAGCGGATACCCTGCCGCACAAACTCCTCCAGCCACCACGTCGCCTCCGCGGGTGTCAGCTCGTCGTTCCAGACCCAGAACGGCACCGTGTGATGGCTGGCTGGCGGGTCGCGAAACCCCTGCTGCAGCGTCTCGAGCGATTCCGCGGCGGCGGCCCCACAGAACAGCGCCACCGACGCCGACGTCGTGCGGAACCAAGCAACGGGTTTCATACGAAGCGGCCTCCGTGTCTTCACGGCAGCACAATGGAGGGTGCTCTCGGAGGGGTCAAGCGGTTGGTGGGCACCGTCGGGCTGCCGCGCTCCGGCGGGCGCCGGAACGCTGCCCGTGAGCGCAGGCGGATCGCGGCCCGGCGCCGGGGCCGGCCCGCCGCGCCTGGGTGACGGAGGTGGACATCGCCGAAAGCCCTCTCGTATACTGCCGCGCACGCTTTTTCGGACAAGGAGAACACCGATGACCGCCGAACCCACGATGAGCCATGAGGATCTTCGCCGTGCGGAGGAACTTCGCGACGCGTACCGCCGCATCACCGCGGAGCTGGCGCGGTTCATCGTCGGTCAAGAGGATGTGATTGAGCAGCTCGTGATCGCGATCCTCGCCCGTGGCCATTGTCTGCTCGAAGGCGTGCCCGGCCTGGCGAAGACGATGATGGTCCGGAGCCTCGCGCGCACGATGGACCTCTCGTTTCGGAGGATTCAGTTCACCCCGGACCTGATGCCGGCCGACATCACCGGCACCGACATCATCCAGGAGGAACCCGGCGGCCGCCGCCAGCTGGTGTTCCAGCCGGGTCCGATTTTCGCGCAGATGATTCTCGCGGACGAGATCAACCGTACCCCGCCGAAAACGCAGGCGGCGCTGCTGGAGGCGATGCAGGAACATTCGGTGACCGTCGGGAACCGCACCTGGCCGTTGCAGGAGCCGTTCTTTGTGCTCGCGACACAGAATCCGATCGAGCAGGAGGGCACCTACCCGCTCCCCGAGGCGCAGCGCGACCGATTCATGTTCCACGTGGGCGTGGACTATCCGAGCCGGGACCAGGAGCGGGAAATTCTCGCCCGCACCACGGGGCTGTACGAAGCGGAGCTGCGACCGGTGATCACCGGCGATCAGATTCTCGCCTGTCAGCGCATTGTTCGAGCGGTGCCGGTGCCGGACCACGTGACCGAATACGTGTTGGATCTCGTCCGCCGCTGTCGCCCGAAAGAACCGGACGCATTTCCGTTTCTGCGCGAGCTGGTCGAGTGGGGACCGGGACCGCGGGCGGCGCAGGTGCTGATTCTCGGCGCAAAGGTCCGCGCGATTCTGCGGGGACGCTACCACGCGACGATTGCGGACGTGGTCGCGCTTGCCCGGCCGGCGTTGCGGCATCGGATCGTTCCGACGTTCAACGCAGAGGCGGAGGGAATCACGCCGGTGCAGATCGTGGAGCGCGCGCTTGCCGAGCTGCCGGCGGTCGAGCCGGAACCGGCGGTCTGACGGCGGGGTGCGGTCCGTGGCGGTGCGTCCACCGCTGTTGTCCGCCGATGACTTGCGGCGCCTCGCGACACTGCAGGTGCTGGCCCGTTCGGTGGTGGAGGGGTTCTGCAGCGGTCTGCACCGTTCTCCGCACAAGGGCTTTAGCGTCGAGTTCCGCGAGCACCGCGCGTACGTGCCGGGCGACGAGATCCGCCGTCTCGACTGGAAGCTCTACGGCCGCCGGGACCGGTTCTACGTGCGCGAGTTCGAGGACGAGACGAACGTGCGCGCGACGCTCGTGCTGGACGCAAGCGGCTCGATGGCCTACGGGGATCCGAGCAAGCTCGAGTATGCCGCCCGGCTGGCGGCGGGTCTGGCCTGGTTGCTGCTTCAGCAGTCGGACGCAGTGGGGCTGCTGACGTTCGACACCGCGCCGCGCCGCTACATACCGCCCCGCGCACGCCCTGGCCACCTGCGCGTGCTCACCGACGCGCTCGAGCGCACTGTCGCCGGCGGTGAAACCGACCTCGGCGGTGTGCTGCATGACGTCGCTGCGCGTGTGCACCGGCGGGGGCTGCTGATCGTCATTTCCGACTGCCTCGGCCCGCTGCCGCAGCTGCTTGCGGCGCTGGCGCACCTGCGGTTTGTCCACCACGACGTTTCGGTGATTCAGGTGCTGCATCCGGACGAGATCGAGTTTCCCTTCCGCGGGTGGACGCGGTTCGAGTCGCTCGAACGCGCCGGCCACGCGCGGCTGCTGGATCCCGCCGTGCTGCGCGAGGCGTACCGGCGCCGGGTGGATGAGTTCCAGCGGGACCTGCGCCGCGGATGCCATCGTCATCGGGTGGACTGGACGTTGATGACGACCGACCGGCCCTGGGCGGAGTCGCTGGCGCGCCATCTGGCGCGGCGACGGAGGCGGGCATGACGTGGTTGAATCCCGCTTTGCTGGCCGGCGCGGCGGCCGCGGCGATCCCGGTGATCATTCACCTGTTGAACCGCCGCCGTTTTCGCGTTGTGCGCTGGAGCGCGATGATGTTTTTGGAGGATGTGCTGCGCACGAACCGGCGCCGCATCCGGATCGAACAGTGGTTGCTGCTGGCGATTCGCGCCGCGATTCCGGCGCTGCTGGCCCTGGCGATGGCCCGGCCCGTGATCACCGGTGCGGGCGGGCGGATCCGTCGGGCGCCGACCTCCGCGGTGATCCTGCTCGACAACAGCGCCTCGATGGAAGTGGGTGAAGCTGGCCGCAGCGCGTTGGCCGCCGCCCGCGAGGCGGCCGGCGCGATGCTGGAGGAACTGCCGCGCGGCTCCGAGGCGGCGGTGATCGGCATGGCGGGGCCGCTGCCGCTGGCGGAGGAGCCGACCGTGGACCTCGCGCAGCTGCGGCAGGCTGTCGCGGACGCGGAGGGGGGCTGGGGCGCCGCCCGGCCCGCGGCGGCGTTGCAGCGCGCTGCCGCGCTGTTGGAGCAGCGCATGCACCATGCCGACCGGCTGCTGGTGATCATCAGCGACTTCCAGCGCGCCAACTGGTCCACGGACCGCGCGGAGGAGCGACGTCGCGCCTGGACGCGCCTGGCGGCGCAGCCGGTACCGCCCCGTGTGGTGCTGCTGCCGATCCGTACGCCGCCGGTCGACAACGTCGCGGTCGGGCCGGTGGAAGTCTCGCGCGGGATGCTGGGAGCGGGCCAGACGCTGCGCGTGCGCGCCGCCGTTCGGCTGTACGGCGGGCGTCCACGGCCGCACACGCGCGTGCACTTCCGGGTGAACGGCGTTGAGTTGAAGAACGCGACGGTCCGGCTGGAGCCGGGAGCGGTTGAATTTGTGCAGTTCGCGCACGTGTTCGATCGTGCGGGCTCTCACATAGTCGAGATCGGAACCGAGGCGGACGCGTTTCGGCCCGACAACGTCGCGGCGGCGTCGGTGATCGTCGCGGACCGGCTGCCGGTGCGGCTGGTCAGTGGCGACCCCAATCCGGTGCCGCTGCGCTCGGAGACCGCGTTTCTGGAACTGGCGTTGCAGCCGTGGAAGACCGGGGCCGGTCGGGCGGTGGACTTGGTTGAGGCCTCCACCGTGCCGGAGGCCCGCGCCGAGCCCGCCCATCTGAGGGACACACGCGTGGTGGTGCTGGCGAACATCCGGCAGTTGTCTGCCGCGTTGGTCGAGGCGCTGGCGACGTTCGTTCGGGAGGGTGGGGGGGTGCTGGTGGCGCCCGGCGACCGCGCGTCCCCCTCGTGGGCGGCGGCAGCGCTGGACGAGGCGGCGGGGCTGCTGCCGGCCCGACTGAGCGGGATCCTGGGCCGCCCGGACGACGAAGCCGGTGCAGTGGGGTTCGCGGGGCGGTGGCCCGCACATCCGGCGCTCGCCGGACTGCGGGAGGGCGCGTTGAGCGGCGCCCGGATTCGTGCGCGCTACCGGCTCGAGGTGCCGATCGAACGTGAGGACGGTGTGCTGCTGCGCCTGGAGACCGGGGAACCGTGGATGGTTGAGCGACGGGTGGGCGAGGGTCGGGTGATCCTGCTCGGCGGACCGGTGGACGCCGATTGGAGCAACCTGCCGTTCCAACCCGCCTTTGTGCCCCTGATGCAGGAGCTGATCATCTACCTGGGTTCGGTGGTGCATCCGCCGCGAAACGTCGACCCCGGCGAGCGCCTTGCCGCACGACTGGATGAGAACGCCGCGGCGGGCGAGCGCGCGGTGTTGACACTGCCGGACGGCGCCGTGCGGGAACTGCCGGTGACGGTGCGCGGACTGCACCGCGTGGTCGAGTTCGGCGAGACCGACCGGCCCGGCATCTACCGGCTGCGACCGCCCGGTGGCGCGGCACCGATCGCCTGGGTGGTGCGTCGTCCGCCGGAGGAATCGGAGCTGGCGCCAGTGTCGGAGCAGGAGCTGGCTGCGCTCGCCGCCGAGGCCTCCGCAACGGTGGTCGAGTCGCCGGAGGCGTTCCGGCGTCTGGAGCGCGAGCGGCGGGAAGGCCGGGAGCTGTGGCGCGCCGCCTGGTGGGGTGTGCTCGGACTGCTCGGGCTGGAGCTCATCGTCCAGCGGCGGCTCGGGGGACGCGCGCGGTGAGCTCGCTGCACTTTACTGGGTCGGTCGCGCTCGCACTTGCGGTTGCGGTGGTCGGCGCTGCCGCCGCGCTGGCGACATATCGCCGGGAACGGCCACCGGCGGGTGGTGTGGCGCTCCCCGCCACGCTTCGCGCGCTGGCGATCGTGTTGGTCGCGCTGATGGCCGCCGGTCCGGTGCTGCGTCATCGCCGTCGGGTCGGTGAACCGCTCCAGGTGCGCGTGGTTCTGGACCAGTCCGCCAGCATGGCGCTCACCGATGCACAGATGGAGACCGGCCGAAAGCTGCAGATCGCGCATCAGCTGGGTTGGGTGGACGCCGCCGGCACTGAAAGCACACTGTTGCGGGCCGCCGATGAACTGCGCGCCGCGCTGGACGAGCTCGACGCCGCCCGGTCCGATCGTGCCGCTGCGGTACGGTCCGCCGCCGACCGCATCGCGAACGCCCATCGACTGCTGTCGGACCTGCCGGCGGCGACGTTTTCGGAGCTGCGCTCGCCCGGCCGCGCGGATCTCGAGCGTTGGAGCAATATCGGTGGCGACCGGGTGGAGGATCTGGTCCGCTCGCCCAGATTCCGCGGCCCGCCGGACGAACGCCGCGCGCTCAGCTCGCTCGATGTGCCGGACGACGGTGCCGACCAGTTCGGCGAACGGATCCGCGCCTACCTTCTGCCGCCGATGACCGGCGACTACGTGTTTTGGCTCTCCAGCGACGACCACGCGGAACTTCGGCTGAGCCCCTCCGGTGAGCCAGACCGCGCCGCGGTGATCGCCCGCGTGGAGGGGTGGACCTCGCCGGGCCAGTGGGAGCAGTTCCCCAGCCAGAAGTCCTCGCGCGTGCCGCTGGAAGCCGGCCGTCGTGTCTACCTTGAGATTCTGCACAAGGAGGGCGGCGGGCAGGCGCACGTCGCGGTGCGGTGGCAACTTCCCGACGGCACGCTGGAGTCCCCGATTCCGGCCACCCGGCTGGTGGCGTTTGAAACTGGGGGGGCGGTGGACCCCCGCCCGGCGATTGAACGGGACCTTGTCGAGGTGGTGCGGCGTCTGGCTGCGTCGGGAGACGCGGCCGCCGAGGTGGCCGCGCTCGAGTCCCGGCTGGCGGTCTGGGAACGCGAACTCCGCGAGTTGTTCCTGCGCCGCACCGCGGCTGCGGACCTCAGCGAGCGGCCGGCGTGGCGCGCGGCGGTGGAGCGGTTTGACCGCACACCCCGCTTTGAGCGTGCCGCTATGGCGCTGTGGGGAGGTCGCCAGCCGCTGTTGGCCGCGCTGGCGGAGGACTGCGATCTGCACGTGCTGGCGCTGCGCGAGGGCCGGCTCGAGGAGCTGTGGAGCGCGCGTTCCGGGCCTTTGCCGACGGAAGGCCCGCCGCCCGCCGCGACCGCGCTGCCGTCGGGTTCGTTCACGGACCTGTCGGCGATGGGCGGTGGCCTCGGCGCGGAGGGTGCCGACGCGGCCGCGGTGCGGGCGGCGATCGTGCTGATCTCCGATGGCCGGCACAACCAGGGGCCCTCGCCGCTGGAGGCCGCCCGACTCCTCGGCGCGCGCGGCGTTCCGGTGATGGCGGTCTCCATCGGCAGCGATCGCCCTCCCGCCGATGCGGCGCTGCTGGGCGTGGAAGCGCCCGACGCGGTCTTTCACCGGGATCGGGTTCGCGGGCGCATCTTTCTGACGGACCACCGGCCGCACGGCTCTCCGCTGACGCTGTGCATTCGCACTGCCGCGGACGGAGAGGTGATCTGGTCGCGCGAATTGCCGCCTGGCGACGCCGAGCGAGTGGTCGAGTTCGACTTCCCCGTGGAGAAGATTGCCGCGCAGCTCTCGCGGGTTGCCGCTGGCGGCGGCGAGCGTGCGGGCGTGCGGCTGGACTTCCGTGTCGACATCGAGGGTGCCGAAGGTGACGCGATTCCCGAGAACAACCGGCGGGAGATCTCCGTGTTTGCGATCACGCGTCCCCACCGGGTGCTGCTGATCGACGGCCGGCCTCGCTGGGAGACGCGCTATGTCCGCAATCTGTTTGATCGGGACGCGCGCTGGAATCTGACTGCGGTGTATGTCGTCAACGGTGAGCTGCCGCGCGGTGAGGGGCCGGATCGGTTTCCGGCCGATCGGGACGCGCTGATGGCGATGGATCTGGTGATCCTTGGGGAAGTGCCGGCAGCCGCGTTTCGTCCGGTCGAGCTGGAATGGTTGCGCGACTTTGTGGGCGACCGTGGTGGGGGGCTCATTTGGCTCGGTGGTCATCGGGGTTATCTGCGCGCCTTTCTTGGGGGGCCGCTGGCCGACGTCATGCCGGCGCGGTGGGTGGGCGAGCCGATCACCAACCCCGCTCCGTTGCGGCTGACCGCGGCGGGGGAGCGCCAGCCTGCGCTTGCGCTGGACGCCACCGGCTCCGCGGCGGCCGTATGGAGCCGCCTGCCCCCGCCGCGTCGGCTGGCGGCAGTGGAGCCGCGCGCGGGCGCGGAGGTGTGGGTGGAGGCGACACCGCCCGCCGGCGGGGCCGGTGCGCCGGCGCTTCTGGTGGCTCGCTACGGCGCGGGCCGAGTGGCGATGCTCGCGTTCGATGAGGTGTGGCGCTGGCGCCGCGACGAAGGTGACGGGATGCAGACCCGCTTTTGGAACCAGCTGGCCATCGCAATGATGGAGGCGCCGTTCGCGACGCGCGATCGCCGCATTTCGGTGGACGCCGGTCCGCCGGTGCAGCTGGCAGGACGGCGCGCTCAGCTTCGTGCCCGCGTGCGCGACGAGCGCGGGCGCGCGATGGCGGGCGCGATGGTGCAGGCGCAGGTGTTCCGCGACGGCCGTCGTGTCGCCGCGCTGCCGATGTCGCCGGACGAGCACGGCGGCGGCCTGTACGTTGCGGAGACCGCGCCGTTGCCGCCGGGCAACTATGAGCTGCGCGTGGCGGTGGCAGGCGTGCCGGAGAGCGAGACCGCCGCGTCGGCGGCGTGGGTGGTTCGGCCCTCGCCCGATCTCGAGACGGCGACACCGGCGAGCGATGAGGCGCTGTTACGCCAGATCGCGTCGGTCTCCCGCGGCCGGTGGTTCCGGGAGGAGCAGCTCGGCGAGCTGGCGGCAGTATTGCGGCCGCTCAGCCGCGGGCGCATTGTGGAAACTGAGACACATCTGTGGCAGCGATGGCCGTGGTTTGCGGCGGCCATTGCGCTGCTGACCGCAGAGTGGATCGTGCGCAAACGGCGAGGATTGCTGTGATGCTGCACCAACCAATGCCGCCGGCGGGGGAGGCGGACCGAACCGGCCTGGACGATCGCACACGGCGCCGGCTGCTCGAGTTCGGCCGCCGGCGCGAACGCCTGCTATGGACGCGCGGTCTCCTCGGCGCGGCTGCGGCGACGCTGGGTGCGCTGATTCTGGTTGCTGCCGCGGACGCGGCGTGGGTGATCGAAGATGTTCCGCGGGTGATGCTGAGCCTTGGCGCGTGGGGAGTCGGGGCGTTCGAACTGTGGCGGCTCACGTTGCGGCATCTCCGCGGCCGGCGCGATCTGGCGCGGCTGGCGCGCTGGTTTGAGTCGGCACGGCCGGATCTGCGCGAGGAGGTGCTGTCGGCGGTGGAACTGGGGACGCGGCCGCCCGCCGCGGCGGGGCTCGATTCGCCCGCGTTCCGTGCGCGCCTGCAGGCGAGCGTTGCTGAGCAGCTGGCCCGGATCGAACCGGAACAACTGTTGCCGTTGTCGCTGGTGCGCCGTTGGGTGGTGCCCGCGGCCGTCGTGCTGGTGCTGGTGGCGCTGCTGCTGGCTTGGCCGGGACTGCAGGGCGGTCGCCGGCTGGCCCGGGCCGCGTTGCCCGTCGCCAATCTCGCGCGGGTTTCCCGCGCCCGTCTCGATGTGGTGCAGCCCACCCCGCCGGACGCGACCGTGCCGCTTGGCGATGCGGTGACGATCGTGGTGGAGGCCGCCGGCCGGCGTGTCGCGGAGGCGTGGCTCGATACGGCCGCCGGCGGCCGACGCGCGCGCAGTCGGATGAAACCGATCGGCGCGGGTCGCTTCGCCGCCACCATCGAAACCACCGATGCGCAACTGCTCTACCGTGCGCGTGGCGCTGATGCGGTGACTCGCTGGTACCGGATCACCGCGCTGCCACCGCCGCAGATCGCCGCGTTCGAAAAGACGTACCGGCCGCCGGAGTGGCTGGGGCGCCCCGTCCACACCGTGCGGGAGACCGCCGGCGATCTGGAGGGGGTGGAGGGCACCCGCGTCGATCTCTGTCTGGAGAGCGATCAGCCGCTGAGGGCCGCCGAACTGCGGCTAGATCTCGATGGTGAAAGCCGAGTGGTCGAGCTTCGGCCAGAGGATCCGCGCCGCTGGCGCACGTCGCTGGAGCTGGTCCGCCCCGGCCTCTTCCAGGTGCGCCTCGTCGCGGCCGATAGCGGGTTCGAAAACCGTGATCGGCCGGTGTGGGAGATCCGCGTCCGTCCCGACCAGCCGCCACGTGTCGAGATCGTCGAGCCGGCCGCCGATCGGACCGCGACTCCGGACGACGTCGTGCGCTGGGCGATCGAGGCCTCAGACGATCACGGCCTGGTTGCGCTGCAACGCCGTGTCCAGGTCCGCCGCGCCGGCGCCGGTTGGCGCAACGACGGCGCGCCCCGCGCCTGCACCGGCGAGACCGCGGTCGTCACCGAAACCACCGACCTGCTCGCACTCGATCTGCGCCCGGGGGACGAAGTGTGGGTGAAGTATGTCGCGACCGATCTGCGAGGGCAGACGGGCGAGTCCGGGGTGCGCCGCCTGATGATCGCCGCCGAATCGTTTGAACCCGGCCGGCGTGCGGTCGCCGATGCCTGGCGAAGTGTCAGCGACGCGCTCGAGCGGGTGAGCGCGGCGACACGGGAGGCGCGTCAGGCACAGCTGGCCGCGGGCCGGTCTGCGGAGAGTGAAACCGCCACCGAGGCCGACCGCACAGCGGTGCGCGCACAGAGCCTCTCCGCGATCCGATCGGCGGAGCGCGCCGCCGATGCGGCCGCGGAGGCAATCCGGCGCGCACAGGCCGAAATGACCACCGGCCCCGGCGCCGACGCGCTGGAACAGATCGCGAGCGCGCTGGCGATGATCCGGTATGCAGAGCTGGCGGTCGCGCGGCGGCTCGCCGCGGCGGGTGAGGACCCGAGCGCGGCCCGAGCGGCTGCAGAGGAGACCGCCCGTCGCCTCGAGCGGGCCGTCGAGCTGGCGGAGCAGGCCGGCCGGGCGGCGGCTCTGGCGACCGCCGCTGAAGAGGCCGAACTGGCCGTCGCCGATCTGCGCGACGTGAGCCAGGAACTGCGCCGGGCCACCGCCGCACCGGCCGAAACGCTCGCCGACCGGGAACGCCTCGCCCGCCGTCAAGCCGTCGCCGCCGCCCACCTGGAAGAAATCGCTGAGCTTCTCGGGAGAAGTGAACGCCGCCGTGGGGGGTTCCGAGAAACCGCACGCAAACTGGCCGCGGTGGCCTCCGCTGCGCGCAGCGCCGCAGAGGCCGGCGGTGCGACACAGCTCGGCGAGCTCGCGCGCGCGACCGACGGTGCACTCGACACCGTGCTGCGCGGCGTGGCCGACGCACAGCGCGACGCCGACGAGGCGCTTCGGCGCCTCGCGGAGGGCCGACCCCGGCGCGATGTGCTGCAGCGGCTTGCGCAGGGACTGGCCGCGGAGGCTCCACGGAACGCCGCGGTGGCCAGTGAGCGCCTCGCCGCATTGCGCGACGCGGCCATTGCGATACTTCGCGACCGTGCCGCGTTTGAGGAACTTCGACGCGATGCGGACCCCGCGCTGGTGAGTGACCTTCAGGCCGCTGCCGCCGCGCTGCGCACCGTGCCGGCCGCGCCGGACCGGAACGCCGCGGCCACCGTCGAGCGCATCGCCGATGCGCTGCGCCGGGTGGAAACCGCGCATGAAACGGCCTCGACCGCCGGGACGTTGCGCTCGCTCGCCGCGGACGAACGCTGGGGCCGGCCGGATGACCGCGGCGCGCGCGCTCGCGCTCGCACGTGGCGCGCGGCGGAGTCGGCGCTGCCCGACCTGGAACGGGCGCTCCGCGAGCAGCAGGTCGCCGCCGCCGCGGACTCGGTGAACCGTGCGAGGACGTTGCCCGAGACCGCACGTGCACGGGAAGAAATGGAACGCCGGCGCGTAGCGATCGCCGGCCGCGACAACGTGGCCGACGAGGTCCGTGCGACGGGGGACGCGGTCACCCGCGCCGCCGAGCTGGCGCGGGCGGCCGCGGCGGAGGCCCGCCAGTGGCTGGCCTCGCTCGCGCCACCGCTTTCCGACCGGTTCGCCGCGGCACGGGAGGACGTGCGCCGGGCTCGCGAGGCGGCGCAGGATGCCGCTCGCACCGAAGAGCCTGCCGCGCGTGCGTCGGTGGGCGAGGCGCTGCAGCGACAACTGCATGCGAACGAGGAGGTGGAGGACCTGCGCCGTCTGCTGCGCGCCGAAGCGGCCGCGCAGGACCTTCGCTCGCCCGAGGGTCGCGAACGCGCGCGAGATGCGGATGTTGCGCTCGCGATGCTGCGGGAACCCCCGCCCCGCGCCGAGGATCTGCTGCGCGCGGCGGCCGCCGCACCCGATGCGGCGCGTCGCGCCGCCGCGCTGGACCAGGCCGCCGCGCAACAGGCCCGACTGGAGCAGACCCTCGAGCTGCTCGCCGATCACTACCGCAAGCTTGAGGGCGGCGACGCGGAGGGACGGCGTGCGGAGCTGCGGGCGGCCGAGCGGGAGGCGGGGCTCACCGACGCGATGGAGCAACAGTACCGGGACGCCGCTGCCACCGCCGCGATGGCGCAGGACCCTTCGGCGCGGACGCCCGAAGCGCTGGAACGAATGCTTGCAGACAACCCCGCGATGCAGGCGGCGCTCGACCGCCTTTCGCGCTCGATGCTGCGGGAAGCGGCCGACACCGTGCGGCGGGTCGCCGAGACGGAGGGCCGGCTAGCCCGAGCCACCGCGAGCGCCGCGGAGAATTTGGCGCGCGCACGTCAGCAGCTGCCGGAGCGTGCGGCGGAGCTGGCGCGCGCAGCCCGGGCGCTCGCGGAGGAAGCGCTGCGGCCCGCCGCGCGGGACGCCGCAGCTGCGGCGCCCGAGGCATCCGCGCCGTTGCAGACCGCCGCCGAGGCGGCAACCACCGCGGCGGAAACCATGCCTGTCACGGAGGCCGCTGGGCTCGAACCGGCGGCGGCCGCGCTCGCGCAGGGCGCTGCACAATTGCGGCGTGCCGCCGAGGCTGCACGTCAGGCGGCTCGGAGTGCGAACGAGGCGGTCCGCCGTGCCGAGGAACGCGGTGACCGAGAGGGGGCGGCGCGCGGCCGCGAGATCGCGCAGCGGGGCGAGGGGTCCGCGGGCCGCGCGGAGGAGCTGGCCCGCCAGGCGGACGCGCTTGCGGCGCAGGCGCGTACCGCGGTGGAGGGCGAGCGCGGCGCGCTGGCGGAGTCGGCCGGGTCGCAGCCCGGGCTGATCGCGCAGACCGACGCGGCCGGTTCGTCCGTCGAGCGGGCCGGGCGGCATCAGCAGCGGCTGGGTCGGAACGCGGGCGCAACGATCGCGGAGGCCGGGCGTCGCACCCGTGCGACGGCGTCCGGCGAAATGTCGCAGGCGCGCGATGCGATTGCGAGTGCGAACGCGCCCGCAGCCGCGCCGGCGCTGGAGACCGCCGCTGCGGCGGCCGCGCGCCGCGCCGAGGAACTTGAACAGCTGAGCGGATTGCTGCCGCCCCCGCTGCAGATGCCCTCAGAGACCGGACGCGATGCACAGACGGCGGAGTGGCTTGCGCGCGCGCTCGATCAGGCCGATGCCGCAGCGATTGCCGCGGAGGCCGCTGCCCAGGCGGCCGCGGCGCAGGCCGCTGCGATGGCGCAGGCGCGCGCCCAGGGTCTGGTCCCCGGGGAAGCGCCGCGTCAGGGTGCGTCTGCGCAGGCCGCCGGGCTGCCCGGCCCGGACGAGGC
The DNA here is from genome assembly GCA_026417735.1 of Kiritimatiellia bacterium. NCBI lineage: Bacteria > Pseudomonadati > Kiritimatiellota > Kiritimatiellia > Kiritimatiellia bacterium. Next base: position 8,986 of record JAOACR010000006.1, on the reverse strand, counting down.
GGCCGCGCCGCTGGTGCGCGTCACCGACGACTGGGCAAAGCTGCCGCCCGACATTGCGCGCGAGCTGCGGAACGCGCGCGCCGAGTCGGTGCCGGAGGAGTACCGCGCCATGGTTGAGCTGTACTTCAAAGCAATTTCGCGGGAAGGGCGGCCGGAGCCGAAATGAAGCGCGCGCAGCAAACTCTCCGTGTCTGGGCCGGGCTCTGCGCGCGCCTGCTCACAGCGGCGGCGATCGTCCTCCCGATCTCGCGTGCGGCGGGCGATCGGGTGGATGAGGCGCTCGACCGCGCGATCGAGTTCCTTGTGCGCCAGCAAAAGCCGGACGGCTCAATCACCGATGCGGGCAACCCGCATGCGATGACCGCGCTCGCGCTGCTCGCGCAGGCCGCGGTCGGACGCACACCGGACGATCCAAGTCCGGCGGGGGAACCGGCGCGCCGTGCACTGGCCTACTTGCTCGATGAGAAGCGACAGCGCGACAACGGCTATTTCGGTCATGACGGCTCCCGAATGTACGGCCACGGCATTGTCACCCTTGCGCTCTCGGAGCTGCTCGGGATGGGGGTGGACGACGAGACGGACCGGCGGATCCGGCAGCGGCTGGACAAGGCGATTGCGCTGATCCTCTGGGCGCAGGACCGCAAAGACGCGAACGATCGCGACAACTTTGGCGGCTGGCGCTACGAGCCCGATTCGCGGGATTCCGACCTCTCGGTCACGATTTGGCAGCTCATGTCGCTGCGGTCCGCGCGTGCGGCCGGGATCGATGTGCCGACGGCCGCGATTGAAAAGGCGGTGATGTATCTGCGCCGCACCTGGAAACCGGATACGCGCGGGCGGGAGCGAATCGGCGGCGCGTGTGCTTATCAGCCCAACCGAAGCCCGTCATGGGCCTCGGCCGCCGCCGGGCTGCTCGCGATGCAGGTCTGCGGCCTCTACGACGCGCCGGAGGTCGCCGGCGCAGCCGACTGGCTTCGAGCGCAGGAGCTCGACTGGCAGCGCGAATTTTTCCTGTACGGGACCTACTACTACGCGCAGGGCATGTACCAGCGGGGCGGAGAGTACGCGGAGCACGCGCGCCGTGCGGTGGAAGAAGCGCTCCTGCCCCGGCAGCAGCCCGACGGATCCTGGCGTGCGCCGCATGGCCAGGAACACAGTGCCGGCAGTGTGTATGGTACTTCGATGGCGGTCCTGAGCCTCGCGGTGAAGTGTCATTACTTGCCGATCTATCAGCGCTGACTGTGCTGCGAAAAGGCGAAACGTGGGAGGCCCACCCGCACCACGATCCCGATACTGGTGCGCTGCCGCCGGCGCGGCGAAGGCGCAGGAAAGAAGAAAGAAGCCGGAAAACTCCGCCGGCGTCCGCCGAAACCGGCGTCCCGTCCCTTTCAAAAGGGGTCAGCAGTTCGTAGGCCGGACAGATCTCGCTACCAGCGGAGCATCCCCCGCAGCCCCACGAAGTGCCCCGTCGTGTCGCCGCGGAAGAAGTGCCCTTCGTAGTCCAACCACACTGCCCACGCGCCACCGGTGTCCAGCCGCAGCGCCGCGCCGGCACTCAGGTAGTCACGTTCAGGAAGCGAGGCGGGGCCGGCTGCCTCGTACGGCGTCGTCTCCACCCTCCGTCCGGTCTTCGCGGCGACCGCGGGTGTCAACGAGGTAGCAAAGAGCCACTCGTCGCCGTCCGCCCACTCATGCTCCCAAGCGGCTCGCGCATGGGGCGTCAGACGCCAGCCGCCAACCTGAAACGGCACCGCCAGTTGCGCGCCCAGTCGCGTCAGGGCTGACTCGACGCGCTGCCGGCCGAATTGCGCCGCGTAGGCGCTGCCCTTCTCACTGTAGCCGTCAATTGTCAGCCAACGGAACTCGGCACCGGCGATCGGTCCAACCACCACGATCCCGATCGGGACACGCCACCCCGCATGGAATTCCAAAGCGTGGAACCACGATTCTGTCGAACCGCGCGCGACACCGTCCGGCGCGGGCCGGTCGATGTGGTTGTCGGTCCACCCCAATCCGTACAGGCCGTTCAGCCACAGCGAGCCGTCCGACCAGTTCAAATACGGTGCGACCACCCCGCCGTTGGCCTCGAGCGAGGCAATGTCGTCGCCCAGCTCCGCATCTCCGCGAACCAACGAGACGCCGAGGCCGCCGTCCAGACCGCTCCCGAAACCGGTTTCCACGCCGGCGGACGCTGCCCAGACGTCCACCGCGGCCGATTCACCGCGCCGGCCGTGCAGTTCCAGATTCGCGAATTCACCCGCTGCGAACGTGCGCCAGCGGTCAGTGGGCGCATCGGCGCCCCTGTGGCCCATGTCACCCACCATGTTGCGAAACAGACGGCCGTTCAGGTCACGAGTGGTGCTGCGCGCGAGCCCGAGCATCGCGAGCCGGTGCGCTGCGGCGGCCGGCAGCGCAGAGCCGGAGAGAGAGCGGACCAAGGGGCCGTTGAGAATGATGGCACCGTGTGCGCGGCGGATCGCCTTCAGCGCACGATGCTGACGGGTCTGGGGAACCGGTGCACCCCGCAGCGCTTCCAGCAGCTCCTCAAACCCGGCCACCGACATCGGCACCACGACGGCGACGCTGTTCCAGTAACTTTTGGAAATCCGCATCTGGCCGGCGTCGAGGATAACAGCCTCGCCATCCTCTCCCTCGGGGATCGGCAACACCACCACGCCGTGGCGGGGATGCCAGAGCAGCCACTGGTCATCGTCGCCGTCGCCATCTGGATCCCACGGCAAAATCACGTATTGATCCGGTGGCGGGGTTCCCTTGCCCGCCTCCCAGCGCACGACGGGCAGAATCCACACCTCATCATCTTCGCCCGCCGGATCCCAAGGACTGATCGGATCATCGGTCGGACCCTTCTCGTCTTCGCCGGGAGGGAACGTGGTGTCGTCCGGTTCGGGGGCGGGATCCGGTGCGACCGCACTGTCGTCATTGCCGCCTCCGAATTCGTCCTCTTGGGCGGACGCGATGAGTGCCCCGACACCGAGCGGCATCAGCACGGCGGCAAACATGAGGACCCACCATCGAATGCGGCGAGACTGCAGACGATCGCGCATTGGCACACTCATCTCCCACAGGATACTTGGCTTACGTGAGGGCTCTTGTCAAGGGGAAGCTTCGCCGCAGTGGCCTGCTCTCGGCCCGCCGGCATGCAGTGCGATCACCCCGCGCGATGTGGCGCGCTTGCCGGCCTCACCAGATTGACTTTTGAACCGGCACGCGGATTGTGAACCATGAGCAATCGGGCACCTTGGAATCGGCCGACGACACCGCTGCGGCTTTTTTTTGATGGCGCATGTCCGTTCTGCCGTGCGGAGATTGACTGGCTACAGCGGCGTGATCGGCACGGCCGGCTTGTGCCGGTGGATATCGCGGCGGCCGGCTTTGATGCCGCCCGGTGGGGGTTCGATCCGGGGGAGGTGCGGCGGGTCCTTCATGCGATCGCGCCGGACGGTCGTGTGTTGCGCGGCATGGAGGCGGTGCGGGCCGCCTACGGTGCGGTTGGGCTGGGCTGGTTGGTCGCGCCCACCGGCTGGCCGGGGCTGCGAGGGGTATTCGACCGGCTGTACGCGGCGTTCGCACGGAACCGGCTCGCATGGGGGGCGAGGTGGCTGCGGCTGCGAAGTGTTCGCCCGCGGGCCGCAACGCAGGGTTCTTGTGCCCGCTGCGCGGGCTGAGCGCCCGGCCGCTCAGCGCGCCGGCCGCTCGATCTTCGCCGGCTTCCACACGCGGGCGGCCTCGAACACGTAGCGGCCGCCACCAACCTCCAGCTCAAGTGCGTCCGGCTGTTCCGCGATCCGGCGGACGTCCGCGCTCGCGCGCAGCGGTCGACCGTCCTCAGTCACTGTGGTACTGCCACCGAGCACTGGCAGCAGAACACGCGCCCGAACACCGCAGGGCACCTCGATCTCGAATCGCGCGCCACCTCCGGCGGTCATGCGCCAGGCACTCACGATGCGGCCTGCCGCGCTGTCGTAGCGGACGCGGGCCCACTCCAGCCACGGGTCGAGCACCGGCGCGATAAGGATCGCACGATATCCGGGCGCCTCGTTGCGGATGCCGCCGATGTTCTCGACCATCCACTGATAGACTGCACCGAAGGCGTAGTGCGCGAACGAGTTCATCGCAGGAGTCTGAAATCCCTTGTCCGGCGTCCACCCATCCCAGCGCTCCCAGATTGTCGTCGCGCCGTGCCGCACGGTGAACAGCCAGGAGGGGAACGTGTCGTTGTGCAACAGGCGGTAGGCGAGGTCGTGCCGACCGATGGCGGAGAGCACCCCCAGGATGTCGCGAGTACCGACGAAGCCGGTGGAGAGATGATGGTCGCGCTCCGCGATCCGATCGGCGAGATGGCGCGCGGCGAGCGATCGCTGTTCGGGCGTCAGCACGCCGGCCGCGAGCGCCAGGATGTAGGCCGTCTGCGTGTCGCCCGCAACGCGGCCGTCGGGCTTCACGTGGGCAGCCCGGAACGCCGCGGCGGCGCGTTCGAAGATCTCGCGATAGCGTCGCTCGTCCTCCGGGCGGCCGAGCGCCGCCGCGGCGCGCGCGGTGAGGTCCGCGCTGATTGCCAGATAGGCGGAATAGATCACGGGTTTGGGTGTTTCCGCGTTGATGTGGAGCCAGTCGCCGAAGCAGTGGAACTTGTCCGGCGGTCGCAGGTCCGACGTCGAGCGCGCGACGCAAAACTCCACAAATCGTTTCATGCTTTCGTACTGCCGCTCCAGCAGTTCGCGATCGCCGTAGACGTCCCAGAGGATCCAGGGACAGATCACGCCGGCGTCCGCCCACGCGGGTCCGCCGTCGTCGCCGGCGACCTTGAGCGGCGCAACCATCGGGAACTGGCCGTCCGGGCGCTGCGCATCGATCAGGTCCACCAGCCACTTAGTGAAGAAGGCCTGCACGTCGGTGTTCATGCAGGCGGTGCGGATGTAGGCCTGCGCGTCGCCGGTCCAGCCGAGGCGCTCGTCGCGCTGAGGGCAGTCGGTCGGAATGTCAATGAAGTTCGCGTACTGGGTCCACAGGGTGTTCAGCCACAATCGGTTCAGCGCCGGATCGCTGCACTCGAATTCGCCAGCGCGAGGCGTGTCACTGCTGAGCGCCAGTCCGAGGATCAGGTCTTCCGAGGGCGGACCGTCGAGGCCGGTCACCTCGACGTATTGGAACCCGTGGAAGGTGAAGCGGGGCGTCCATTCCTCGAGACTCTCGCCGCGGCAGATGTACACATCGGTCGCGCGGGCGGAGCGGAGGTTTTCCGTATAGATGGTGCCATCGGGATTCAGGCGTTCCGCGAATCGCAGCTGGATGCGCTGCCCCGGTCGGCCGCGCACGCGTAGGCGTACCACCCCGGCAAAGTTTTGGCCCAGATCCGCCACCCACACGCCGGCGGCCGGTTCGGTCCACGCGCGGGGGCGGAACTGGCCAACCACTCGCACCGGCGGCCCCGGATGCCACTCAACGCGCGGTGTCAGCGCCGCGCCCACGTCCACCGGCGCCCAGCCTGAGGCGTCGAACCCCGGCTGCGCCCAGCCCCGCGGTTCGCGCCGTGCGTCGCAGACTTCGCCCATCAGGAAGTCTGCCTCGAGCAACGCACCGGCGGCGGCGCGAAAGTGCGGGCCGGTGGCAACCACCTCGGTCGAGCCGTCTGCGTACTCCAGGTGCAGTTGCGCGGCCCAGCGCGGATGGAGTCCATAGTGGTCGCGCTGCCGGCCGTAGCCGACGTATCCGCTGAACCAGCCGTCCGCCAGTACCGCGCCCAACACGTTGGTGCCGCTTCGCACCCGGGCGGTAACGTCGTAGGCCCGCCAGTAGACGCGGCGACGGTAGTCCGTCCACCCAGGATTGAACCAGTCGTCGCTCACGCGCTCGCCATTCAGCCACGCGTCGTGGATGCCGAGGGCGGTGGTGTAGAGCATCGCGCGCCGCAGCGGCCGGGCCACGAGAAACTCGCCGCGCAGATATCGCGCCGGCGGCAGCAGAGGTGCGGCGGACTCGATGCGCCCCCAGGGCGCCACGCCGTGTGGACCGATCACGCGGACGCCCGCCCATTTCGAGAAATCCACGGTTTTGCCCCAGTTAGCTGGCGGGCTCGCGGTGGACACCCACTCGCCGTCCGAGACCAGCTCCATTGTCCCCCCTCCGGCCAGAGCGGCACGAAGTCGCAGCAACATGCCGCAGGGTCCCGGCGCGGCGTTCCGGACCTCGACCACGAGCATATTGGTGCCCGCGCGAAGATGGCGGGCGACATCGGCGCTGCGGGCCTGTTTCCATGCGTCGGCCACGTTGGGCGTTTGCATCACTCGTTCACCGTTCAGCCACACCGCGCCCCGGTCGTCCACGGTGACCAGCAGCAGCGCCGAGGTCGCGGGCGCGGGCAGTTCAAACACCCGCGCCAGGTATCGCGCCGCCGCCGGCGCCGGCTCGGGGTCCGCCGCGTGCGTGATCCACTGGGCCGCGCCGAAGTCCTCCTCCGATGACGCCGGCCGGCTCGCGTTCCAGCCGATCCACTGTGCGATCCAGTCGTCGGATTTAAGTAAACCGGTCGAAAATTCCGCGGGCTCGCTCCATCGGCCGGCACGGCCCTCGCGATCCCAGAGACGGACCTTCCACCAGCACGGTTGGTTCGAGCGCAGCGGTACGCCCGCATAGCGATGGTCGCGCGCGCGATCGCTCGCCACGCGTCCGCTGTCCCAGAGGTCGCCCTCGCTGCGTGCGAGGCGTTCGGGCGAGCTGGCGACAAGGATCTGATATGCTGTTTGTGCGTCGTTGCGCCGGTCCGAAACCGGCACCCAGCTCAGCCGGGGCCGCGCCACGCCGATGCCGGCGGGATTGATCAGGTGTTCACATGTGAGCGCGCGGGCGTTCACGGCTCCTTCCTCGGCAGCGAACGCACCCGCCCCCAGCGCGACCAGCGCCGGCACGATCCGGACCAGTCGGCGGGCAACCGTAGGGAGACGGGATGGTGACATCGCGGACCTCCTGTGGGGGTAGCGTACTCACCCGAGCACCCAGCAGCCTATCCGCACGTCCCAGTCCACGCAACCGGTGCGCCGGGGATGCGCGTGACCTCTCAGCGCGGCATTCGCGGCATTGGGGGACACCCGCGGGGGAGACCGTAGACTTCCCGGACGGTGCAGCGGACGTGTAGCGCTCGCTGCTGCGGTTCCGCCGTCGTCTCCACCGCTGTTTATCGCTCGACGCGACTCGCCGTTGCCGTCAAGATGCTCCGGCGTTCAACGCAAATCGGCGATGGCGCCGCATGAGTTCCGAGCTTCAGAGGACCGACGAATCGGCTGAAGAACCGGCCGGTGCCCGGCGTATTCCGGGTGAAGCATCGTGTGCGTCGACCATGCCGACCTCGGGAGCGGCAGCCGGCACCCCGACGCTGGACGGCGTGATCCGCGAGCAGGAGCGCCCGCTGTTGAGATATGCGACACGAATCGTCCGTGACCATGCCGCCGCGCAGGATGTGGTGCAGACCGCAATGATCCGGCTGTGTCGCCACTGGGCGATGCTCTCCGCGACGCCGGCGCGGATTGTGCCCTGGCTGTATCGAACGGTGCGGAATGCGGCGGTGGACCACATCCGGCGCGAGGAGCGCCGCCGTCGCGCGACGGAGGCGATGGCACGGGAGGTGACAGCGCCGGCTTCGCCGTCGCCCGGGCCGGATGAACGGCGGCGCTGGGTGGAACTGCAGCTGGAGCAGCTTTCGACCGGCGAGCGTGAGGTGCTGGTGCTTCGTCTTGAGCATGGCCTCTCCTACCGGCAAATCGCGGACGTGACCGGCCGCACGGTAGGAAACGTCGGATGTTTGTTGCACAACGCGGTGCGGAGAATCTCGGCCGCGCTGAAAGCTCGTGGAGATCTGTAAGGTGAGCGCGGAGGCCGGATGCGAATCGCTGGAGTCGAAACTGACCGCTTGGCTGGACGGTGAGCTGCCGGCGGAGGAGGCGCGGGAGGTGGCTGCGCACCTGGCCAGCTGCGCCGGCTGCCGCGCGCGGGCGGAGGAGCAGCGTCGGGCGAGGGAGCTGATCGGAGAAGTGCTGCGTTCGGCGCCGGCGCCGGAGAGTCTTTCTGCCGAACGTCGCGCTGCGGTGCGAGCGGCCGTGCGGCGGGCGGCGGCGCCGGCCGTCGGGGCGTGGTGGCGGGGGCTGGCTTGGGCGGCGAGTCTGATGCTGGTGCTCGGCGGTCTTCGGTGGGCCGCAACGGTGGGGGAACGGCCGACCGAGGCCGGCAGCACATCCGCCAGTAGTGGCGGGTCGTCCGCCGTGCGGCCGCCGGTGGAGTTTTCCGGTGCTCCGCGCGCGGATGCGTCGACTGCGGAGAAGGGCGCTGAAGCGCAGATCTCGCGGACTGCGCGGATGCGGGAGCTGGCCGCCACGGGTGGAGGGGGCGCGAGAATGGACGAGCAGCGCCGGCATGCCGAGGAGCCCGAGGTCGTCGCCGGAAGCCAGACGCGCGCCACGAGGGCGCCGCTTGCGCGGCAGCACTCGCCGAGCGGCCTTTCTCCTTCTGCGCCTGCGGCAACCGCAGCGGAGGGTGCCGGCGATGCGGCAAGTTGGGCGGGCGGTCTGGCGGGTGTGGCGCGTCCGATGAGGCTTGCGCCGGTGGAAGCCGCGGCCGACCGTTTGGTGGCCGCAGACGCGAAGCAGCAGCCTGCGCGCGAAACAGAAGTAGCGGCGGCACCGGCGGAGCGGCGCGCCTTTGCCGCCGCTCCCGCGGCGAAGGCTGTTCCTTCGTTCCGGGCGGAGCCGCCATCGGCTGTGGCTGCGGCGGATACGGCTGCGCAGCGGGCAAAGGGAAAGGACGGGGCGGCGGAGACCCCCCGTTCCGAGGAGCTGGTCGAGCTGAAGTTGGAGTTACCGAAGCCGATGTTTGTGGGCACGCCGGTGCCGGTGAAGGTACCGAACCTGGAGCCGGCGGGGACGAAGCCGCCGGTGGTGATGCTGCCGAAGGATGCGGCGGTGAACGTGGCGCGGGG
>JAOACR010000005.1 GCA_026417735.1 Kiritimatiellia bacterium | reverse complement strand
GTTCCGAACGATCCACCACGAGCACCGCCACAACACCGATCTGCCCGATGCGCTCTGCCAGGGAAGGATCAAACGCGCTCATTGCTGGGTCCCACAGAACGTAGATTCTCCAATGGGGGGCGTCTTGGGTCAATGCGCCGTCCGCCGGCAAGGGCCCCATGGAGGTGAGGTCTTCAACCACGCGGTTTGCATGATCACCGTGCGCCGCGATAGGTTCGGACCGAGGGACGCGCCCGCCGGCCGCCCGGCGCGCGGGCGGGACGGGGCGGCCCACGGAGGTAATCCCGTGAGCATTATCGCAGAGTTCCGCGAATTCGCGATCAAGGGCAACATGGTGGACATGGCGGTGGGGATCATCGTCGGTGGGGCGTTCGGCAAGGTTGTCACGTCGCTGGTGAACGACGTGATCATGCCGCCACTCGGGCTGTTGATCGGAGGGGTGAACTTCGGCGACTTGGCGATCGTGCTGAAGGAGGCCGCGAGCGATTCGCCGGCGGTGAAGTTGAACTACGGCAACTGGATTCAGACGATGGTGGATTTCCTGATCGTCGCGGTGGCGGTGTTCCTGCTAGTAAAAAGCCTGAACGCGGTGCGCCGGCGTGCCGGGGCGCTGGGGGCGTCATCGTAGGCCGGGTCAGCCGCATCGGTTCCAGCAGTAGGTACAGAGTTTGGCGAGCGGCAGACCGATCGCGGTGGCCATGTCCTCGAGCCGCTGATACCGGACGCTGGTGAGGCCCAGTGCTGCGGCGATGCGCTCGCACATCCGCCCGTAAAACTCGGAATCCGGCTGGAGCGCTTCCGCAGGTGGCTCGCCGGTCGAGCCCGTCATCTCGGCGATGACGCGGCGGGCGATCAGGTCCATCTCCCCGTGCGATCGCGAGAAATTCAAAAACGGGCAGCGGAACAGCAACGGTGGGCAGGCGGGCCGCATGTGCACTTCCCGCGCGCCGGCGACGAAGAGGCGGCGCACGGTGTCCCGCAGTTGAGTACCTCGCACGATGGAGTCCTCGCAAAAGAGAATGCGCTTGTTGCGGATCAGTTCGGTGATCGGGATGAGCTTCATCCGCGCGACCCGTGTGCGCTCCCGCGGATCCTGGGGCATGAAGCTGCGCGGCCAGGTCGGAGTGTATTTCACGAAGGGGCGACGATACGGGATGCCGGCCTCCGCGGCGTAGCCCAGTCCGTGCCCGACGCCGGAGTCTGGAATCCCCGCGACTTCATCGACGTCGATCTGCTCGCGGCGGGCGAGGATTGCACCGCTCCGATTGCGCATCTCCTCAACGTTGCGGCCTTCGTAGGTGGAAGCGGGATAGCCGTAGTACACCCACAAAAAGGCACAAATGCGCAGCTCGTTGGACGGCGGCACCAGCGTCTCCACCCCGGCGGGGGTGACACGGACGATTTCGCCGGGTCCCAGCTCTCGGACCGTTTCGAACTCCAGGTTGGGGAACGCGCAGGTTTCCATCGTCACCGCCCAGGCGTCCTCCCGGCGGCCGAGAATCACGGGAGTGCGCCCATAGCGGTCGCGCGCGGCGAGAATGGCACCGTCGATTAAAAGGAGCAGCGAGCACGAGCCGTCGAGCTGCTCCTGCACGCATCGAATCCCCTCGACGGGGTCGGCTCCCTGGTTGATGAGCACTGCGACGAGTTCGGTCAGCGAGACCTCATCGTCGCGGGACTCGGCAAAGTGCACGCCCCTGCGGAACACTTCGCGTTGTAGCTCGGCCGCGTTTCGGGCAGCGCCTACCGTCACGAGGGCGTAGTGGCCGATGGACGAGCGTATGGTGAGGGGCTGGTCGTCGGTATCGCTGATCACGCCGATCCCCACGGGGCCGCGCAGACGAGGACGTTCCGGCTCGAACTTCGTTCGGAACGGCGCGTTGGTGATGTCGTGGATGATGCGGACGATTCGACCCTCCTGCCAGACCGCCATACCTCCTCGCATGGTACCGAGATGCGAGTGGTAATCCGTTCCATAGAAGAGATCGCGCGAGCCATCCGCCGTTTTCGTCGCGACGCCGAAAAAACCGCCCATGGTATTCTCCCCTGTGTGGGTCTACCGCGAGCAGCAGGGTAGTGTCGCCCTCCCCTCTGCGGCAAGTAGCACGCCCCTCCCCTCACGATCCCAACGGAGGGACAGAGCCCCAGGCAACCACGGAGGGACAGAGCCCCAGGCAACCCAAACGCGACAAGTAGGGACAGAGCTTTTTCTGGGAGGGGTGCGGAAATGGTGGGGGCTGGTGTCTTCTGTGGGGTTAGGGCCGGCCGATGGGTGCCATCGCCATCGGGGAGGTCCTCGGGAAGGAGACCTTTTATGCGAACAGCGCGGCAAC
>JAOACR010000004.1:15000-248752 GCA_026417735.1 Kiritimatiellia bacterium | reverse complement strand
CCCCGCGCCACGTTCACCGCCGCATCCTTCGGCAGCATCACCACCGGCGGCTTCGTCCCCGCCGGCTCCAGGTTCGGTACCTTCACCGGCACCGGCGTGCCCACAAACATCGGCTTCGGTAACTCCAACTTCAGCTCGACCTTGTCTTCCGATCGGGCACCAATGAGCCCTACGGCCAGCAGTCCAACCGCGATTGCGCGCATCGGTGTGCTCATGATCCAGCTCTCCTTTCTGATTGCATGATCGCGTTCAGTGTAGGTGACGCATCCCGCGTGATTTTGTTCACACCTCGAAGTCCGAGGGCTCGAACACCAGTTGTCGTTTTGCTTCCACTGCGGGATTGACTTTGAAGACGGCGGCCTCGCTGTGGAAGGCTTCATCGCCCGGGCAGTTCAGTTTCGCCTTGCCGCGCACCGCATCGAAGAAGTTTTCGAGATGGGGCTGGTGGGCTTTCTTGTCCATCGGGACCGGCAGTTCGAACGCGTCGAGGTCCGCCGAGGCGCGCACGTCAAGCAGCGCGACCTGCGAGAGGCTCACCGGGATGGTCTCGGCGCGTTCGATGGGTCGGACGGCGCCTTTTTCGATCCATTCGGTCCAGTCCGCGTGGGCTTCCTTGTAGGCGCGGGTGATGGCCTCGTTTTCGGAGATTTTTAGTGTGCCATCGACGCCCATGAAGGTTTCGAAGTAGCCGCCGCCGGCGCTGGTGGTGGTGAGAACCTGGTAGAAGACGCGGGTGGTGGAGCCATCGGGCAGTCCGTACTCATAGATGGCCATCACGTTGTCGTACCACTCGCGGTCGGTGAAATAGTCCGTACCGCCGGACGCCATTACGGTTTTGGGGCGGGCACCGAGGAACCATCCGAAGATGTCAATTTGGTGGGCGCCGAGGTCGGAGATGGGGCCGCCGCTGTACTTGCGGAACCAGCGCCAGTTGCGGAACTCGCGCATGTTGGCGTAGCCGTACTTTTCGAGCGTGGCCTGGGGCAGCGCGTAGCGTTCGGGCCAGGTGAGATCCACACTGCCGCGGATGGAACGGTTCCACTGGCCGCCCGCGTTGACGACGCGGCCCAGCATGCCCGAGCGCATGATCTTCTCGAGCGCGTGGAGGTAACGGGGATTGCTTCGGCGCTGGTGGCCGATCTGAAGGAGCCGGCCGGTTTCCCTCATTGCGCGGACCATCGCGCGGGCGCCCTCGACGGTGTTCGACATCATCTTCTCGCAGTACACGTGGAGGCCGGCCTTCAGCGCGGCCACGGTGTAGGGGGAGTGCCAGATGTCGGGCGTGGCGATGATGACCGCCTGCATGCCCTTGTCCTTGCCGGCGGACAGAAACTCGTCGAAGTCCTCGTGCGAGGAGACGGTGTGGCCGAACTTTTGAAGGTAGTTGACGCCGTAGCGGAGGTTGTAGGGCCAGATGTCGCAAACCGCGACGAACTGCAGGTCGGGGATCGGCATGCAGGCCTCGAGCAGCACGCGGCCCTGCGCGCCGCAGCCCACCAGGCCCACCCGCACGACTTCGCCGGCACCGCGCAGCACCGCGGGAGCCGGCTGGGGGGTGGCGGCTGGGGCGGCGGAAGTTTGGGCGTTCGCGGCGACGCGGCTGATCATCGCCAGACCAGCACCGACCGCGCTGCGCTGCAGAAAACTGCGGCGGCTGACGCGCTCGGCGGCCGCCCGTCGGGTCCCGTGAGAACTGTGACGGTGGGAATTCATGGTCGGTTCACCATTTCTTGAGGATCGCCAGCCGGTTATGTCGCGCCCACGCCAGCGCCAGCGCGACGAGCGCCACGTGGATGCCCAGCCAGGCGACGCCGGCGTCCTGTTTGATCAGAATGAGGCCGAAGGTCAGCGCCACATAGAGCAGCCCTTGGATCACCAGCGAGACCCTTGTGCCGAGGCCCAGCAGCGTCATCAGGCCGGTGATGATCAGCAGATAGCCGAGCGATGCGGTGAAGGGCTTGGAAAGGAAGGAGGGGAACAACGGCTCCGCAGCGATTTTGTTGAACAGCGCATCGGGCATCGCCTTGTAGTATTTCAGCCCGAACGCCGCCTGGCCCCCTTCGTCCACGCCCTGAAACTTCTGCAGGCCGGTGACGATTGCGCGCATCGCCAGCCAGAGCCGGAGAACGAGAAACGCCCAGGTTTCGTCCGGCCACCCGCACAGTTTGGGGCTTGTGTCTCCGCGTTCCACTTCGTTCGTCATGGCGCTCCTTTCGCGGTGCCGTCACCGCCTGAAAAAGCGGCACCGAGTATGCCAAACGATCCGCCAGCGTGTCGAGTCTCGCAGGGTTCATGGCAGGGAAGAGGAGGGGAGCGTCGCAGCGGGTTTGGGAAGGTGGTAGGATGTCGCGGGGGTTGGCGATGAGCGCGATACGTCCGGGCCGGATGTGGGTGGCTGTGGCGGTGCTGGAGGTGTTCGTGCGGATGCCCGTTGCCACGGCGGGGCCGCCCAGGCCGCTGGACGGTGCGGCGTATGGTCCTTTCCGAGCGGGACAAGCGCCGGGCGGCGCGTACCCCACAACGAACCAGATCGCGGCAGATCTGCAGACACTCCAGCGTCTGTGCGCGGTGATCCGGACCTATGGGGTGGAGCAAACGCTCGCGGAGATCCCGAGGCTGTGCGCGGCTGCGGGGCTCGACTGCTGGCCCGGTGCCTGGCTGGACACCAGTCCGGTCGCAAACACTCAGCAGGTGCAACGGCTCATCGCCATCGGGCAGGCGGGGCATGCGACCACGAAGGGGCTCATCGTCGGAAATGAGGTGAGACTGTTCAATCGGTTACCGCTTTCCACGCTGACCGACTTTGTGCAGCAGGTGCGCGTTGCGACGGGCCTGCCGGTGGCGACGGCAGAGCCGTGGCAGATCTGGACAGGAGCAGAAGGGTCGAATCTTGCTGCGGCGGTGGACGTCATTCTGGTGCATGTTCACCCATACTGGGACGGGGTGCCGGCGACGGGCGCGGCCGCCTACGTGGCCCGGCGTTGGAGTGAGGTGACGAACCTGCACCCGCACAAGCCGGTATGGATCGGCGAGACCGGCTGGCCGACCGCGGGGCCCGCGAACGGCGCAGCGGTGCCCGGAATCGCCGAGCAGCGGACGTTTTTGCATTCGTTTGCGGTCTTGGCGCGAGAACGCGGGATCCGGTGGTTTGTGTTTGAGGCATTTGACGAGCCATGGAAGACCGAGGGAGGAGTGGGGCCGCACTGGGGCCTCATGACGGTCGAGCGTGCGCTCAAACCTCCGTTGGTGGAGTGGTTGTCGGCCGCCACGCCGTTGACGGCGGTGCAGCGGGAGGCGGGTGGTGTGCGGCTGCGATGGCGAAGTTTCCCCGGTAATCCTTACTGGGTTCAGCGATCGACCACGCCGCCGGCCGCATGGGCGAACGTGACCAATATTTCCGGTGCGGTAGGGGAAGAGACATCGGCAGTAGTTTCCGCCGGGGGTACGCCCGCGTGGTGGTTCCGCGTTTCCGCGCTCTACTGAGCAAAAAAGACAGTGCGGCGGTGGGGTAGTGAGCAACGCGCCATTGGCCGTCGGGAGAGGAAGGCGCTGAGGGTTGGCCTCCGCGCTCGTGTCGGGGGGATGAAGCCCTCGCTGTAGGCCGGTTTTGGGGTGGCCGTCCAGATGGCCGTATCCCGGAGGCCCGCTTCCTCTGGGCGGGCATTGCGTTTTCGCCAGGGACGCACATGAACACGGACATGAACGCGTTGGCGCCGGTGACACGGCGGCCCATCACCGCTCGCCGCTTGCGTTGCGACTGCGGCGAATCGAATCATGCGCACCGCCCGTTTTTTCAACTATGGCGCTTTTCAGCGCCGCGCCATTACGGCATCATCACGTCGGCGTCATGCCTACGGGAGACCATCCGATGTCGTCGGATCTTCTGGGAACCACGCGCATTGCGGTCATTGGTCTTGGTTACGTCGGATTGCCGCTGGCGGTTGAGTTTGGCCGTCGGATGCCGGTGGTCGGTTTCGACATCAATCCTGCGCGGATTCGCGAACTGCGTGCGGGTCGCGACTCGACGCTGGAAACCGAACCGGAAGATCTGCGCGCAGCGCGGCATCTGCGGTTCACCACCCGCGCTGCGGATCTGCGGTCGTGCAACTTCTACATCGTCACGGTTCCGACGCCGGTGGACGAGTTCAAACGGCCGGACCTGCGGCCGCTTGAACGGGCCAGCGAAACGGTCGGGGGAGTGCTCAAACGGGGGGACATCGTGGTATATGAGTCCACGGTTTACCCGGGCGCGACGGAGGAGGTGTGCGCGCCAATTCTCGAGCGGCGATCCGGTCTGAAGCTGAACCGCGATTTTTTCCTGGGCTACAGTCCGGAGCGGATCAATCCGGGCGACAAGGAGCACCGGCTGGTCAACATCCGGAAAATTGTTTCCGGTTCCACCCCTGCGGCCGCGCGGCGTGTGCAGGCGGTGTACTCGACGATTGTGCAGGCGGGAACGTTTCTGGCCAGCTCGATCCGCGTGGCGGAGGCGGCGAAGGTGATTGAAAACACCCAGCGGGACGTGAACATTGCGCTGGTGAACGAGCTGGCGATGCTGTTTGAGCGACTCGGCATCGACACCGAGGAGGTGCTGGAGGCGGCCGGCACGAAGTGGAACTTCCTGCCGTTCCGGCCGGGCCTGGTGGGGGGGCATTGCATTGGCGTGGACCCGTACTACCTCACTCACAAGGCCCAGCAGGTGGGCTTCCATCCCGAGATGATTCTCGCGGGCCGGCGCACGAACGACAATATGGGCTCGTACGTGGTCACCCGCCTGATCAAGCTGATGACCGCCCGCCGCATCATCGTGCCGGGCTCGCGCGTGTTGGTGATGGGGCTGACGTTCAAGGAGAACTGTCCGGACATCCGCAACACACGGGTGGTCGACATCGTTCAGGAGCTGCGCGAGCTGGGTGCCCGGGTGGACGTGTACGATCCGTGGGCGGATCCGGCGGAGGCGCAGCGGGAGTACGGTATCCGGCTGATCCGTCGGCTGCGTGCGCGCACCTACGACGCGATTCTGCTGGCGGTGGCGCACCGGCAATTCCGGGAGATGGGCGCCGCGAACATCCGCGCGCTCGGCCGCCGCCCGCACGTGTTGTTCGACGTGAAGTACATTCTCCCGCGCGGTGCCGCGGACGGCCGGCTCTGAGCGCGAGGGGCGGAAGGGCCGAAGAGGGGGCCAGATGCGCCGCGTCGGCGAGACGCAACTGCGGGACCTGGCGGGGAGCTGGGCGCGGCACCGCCTGGCGATCGCTGCGCCGGAGCGGTTTCCCTCCTGGGACTGGGTGATTCTCACCGCCGCGAGCGAGGCGCAGGCCGACTGGTACGCGATGGCGCTCGAGGCGGCGCGCCAGCGCGGGGTCCTCGCGGGGGCCACGCGCACCCTGGTGGTGCCCGATCCGGGCGGTCGCCGGATCGGCAGCGGGGGCGCCACCTTCAATGCGTTGCGGGCCGCTGCGGCGGAGGACCCTGAGCTGGCCACGCGGCGCGTGTTGCTGATCCATTCGGGAGGGGACAGCCGACGCGTTCCATGGGCGAACACCTTTGGTAAGGCCTTCATCCCGCTACCCCTGCTCGCGGACCCCGACCACGCGCTGCCGACTGTGTTCGACCATCTGGTGGCGGTCTCGTCGGGGTTTGTCGAAGCGCTGAACGGCGGCGGCATGGTGACGCTCTCGGGCGACATGCTGCTGCTGTTCGATCCGGTGCGGTTGCGACTTCCGTGCGACGCGGCCGTGGTGGTGACCACGCCGGTACCGCTGGATCTGGCCTCGCGGCACGGGGTGGTCGTGGGAGGGCCGGACGGGCGGGTGCGGCGACTGCTGCAGAAGGCCTCGCCGGCGGAGTTGGAGGCAGCGGGCGCGCTGATTGAGGGCGGGGCAGCACTGCTGGACACCGGCGTGTGGGCGTTCACCGGTGCCGCCTTTGGCGCGCTTGTGCGGGCGTCGCTCGAGCGGCCCGGTGCCTATGATTTGCTGCTGCAGAGCGGCTCGGCGTGCAGTCTTTACGAGGAACTCGCCGGCGCGATGGTTGCGGCGTCGCAGCCGGCGGTCGCGGCCACCGACTGGGGTCGCCGGCTTGTTGAACATCTGGGCGCGCTCGCGCTGGAACACCGCCGGGCGGATGAGCTGGTGTTTCTGCATTTCGGCACCACGGCGGAGATCCTGGACCACTTCAGCGGGACATGGTCGGGCGCGCTGCTCACCCGCGTCCTCGCGGACGATGGGCCGCGCATTTCTCCCGATGCACGCCTCTACGTCAGCACCGTGCATTCCGACGCGCAGGTCGGGTGGGGCAGCCTAGTCTACGGTTGCCGTCTTGGCCCGCATGCGGCAATCGGACGGCGCTGTGTCGCGGTGGGTGTCGACGATGGCGGCGAGGCGTGGACGCTGCCGGATCATACGGCCGTCTGGCAGGTGCCTCTCAAGCCGGAGGGGGGCGGCGCCCGGGTGGTGACCGTCGTGTGCGGCACCGACGACCATCCCGGCGCGGAGGCGGCCCATGCGACCTACTGCAACCGTGATCTGCGGTGGTGGCTGGAGGAGCACGAGGTGCGGCCGGAGGAGCTGTGGCCCGCCGGCACCCCAGCGCAGATCTGGACTGCGCGGCTGTTTCCGGTCGAGGAGATGCCCGCAAGTCTGCGGTTTGCGATGTGGCTGGCCGGTTCCGGTCGGGGGCGGGTCGCGGAGCGTATTCGGCGGGACTGGCGGGCGGCGGAGCGGATCTCGCTTGCGGAGCTCCACCGCCGTGCCGACTACCGTGCGTGGTCGCGCCAACTTGCGGCGACCGAGGCAACGCTACTGTTGCAGACGCTGGGGCGGGCGGTGGAGAGTGCGCTCGACCGCAACGTGCACGAGCTCGCGCGCCGGCTGCCGACGGTGGGGCTGCGTACTCGCGCGCTGTCCTTGGCCGATCAGATGCTCGCCGACGACGCGCCCGTCGCTCCGCTGGCGCCGCGAAGTCGACGGCTGCAAATGCGCGCGGACCTGGCGTTGGCAGGCGGCAGCCTTGAGGAAGCCCGCCGGGCGGCGGAGGAGGCGTTCGCAGCAGTGCAGGCGGAGGTCGCGGAGGCGGTGCGTTACACCGACCCGGAACCGGTCCGGGGGTGCCCGCCGCGCCGGCTCGAGATCCGGCTGCCGGTCCGCTTCGACATTTCGGGCGGTTGGAGCGACACGCCACCGTACTGTTTGGAACGGCCGGCGATGGTGCTGAACTTTGCGCTGCGGCTCGACGGAGAGCGACCGGTCGCGGTGGAGGCGGAAACGCTGCCGGTGCCGCGTTGGGAGCTGGAGGTGGAGGATCTCGGCGCGCGGCGCGTTGTGGAATCGCCGGTGGAAGCCCTGGCCAGCGACGGCGTCGCGGATCCCTTTCATCTGCTGAAGACCGCGCTGCGCGTTGCCGGTTATGCAGGGCCGGATGGCATCACGCAGGGCGTGCGGTTGCGCACGCGCGCGGCGGTGCCGAAGGGCAGCGGGCTGGGCACCAGCAGCATCCTGGGCGCTGCAGTGATGCGTGTGCTGCAGGAGCTGGCGGGCCGCCCCGCGGACACCCGCACCGTGAGCGATCTGGTGCTGGTGCTCGAGCAGCGGATGCACACCGGCGGCGGATGGCAGGACCAGATCGGGGGGCTGGTCGGCGGAGTGAAGTGCATTCGGACGCTGCCGCGCCGTCCGCTGCGGTTGGAGATCGAGCGCGTGCCGCTGCGGCCGTCGGTGCGCGAGGAGTTTGAGCGCCGGTTCGTGCTGGTGTTCACCGGCCAGCAGCGACTTGCGCGCAACATCCTGCAACTGGTCGTGCAGCGCTATTTGCGGAGGGAATCGCGCACGCTCGATGCGATCCGCGCGCTGGTGGACATCGCCGCCGAGGCGCGCGCCGCGCTCGCGATGGGCCGGCTCGACGACCTCGGCGCCGCGCTCGCCGGCGCGTGGGCGGCGTTGCAGCAGCTCACGCCCGAGTGCAGCAACCCGCACATCGACGCGCTGTTCCGTGAGGTCGAAGACCTGTGCGTCGGCGGCAAGCTCGCCGGTGCCGGTGGCGGCGGTTTTCTCGGGGTGCTCGCGAAGGACCCGGAGGCCGCGCTGCGGGTCCGGGAGCGTCTCACCGCGCTCGACCCGGCGCTGCGGGTGTACTCGTGGAGCCTGGACGACGAATGAGCGGTGCGTCTGAGCCCACCGGCCGCCGGCTCGTCTCGATCCTGATTCCGGTCTACAACGAGCGCACCTGGCTGCGTCCCTGTGTGGAACGGGTGCTCGCCGCGCCGTTGCCGGACGGCCTCGACCGCGAGATCATCATTGTGGACGACGCCTCGGACGATGGCACCGCCCAGATCGCTCGCGACATCGAGCGGCAGCATGCGCCGGTTGTGCGGGTGATCCGGCAGCCGGTGAACCAGGGCAAGGGGGCGGCGATCGCGCGGGCAATCGGCGAGATGCGCGGCCAGTTTGTGATTTTTCAGGACGCGGACCTGGAGTACGACCCCGCCGACTATCCGGTGCTGCTGCGTCCGCTGCTGGAGGGGCATGCGGATGTCGTCTACGGTTCCCGCTTCGTTCCGCGGGGTATGCGCCGCGTGCTGAACTATCACCACCAGCTCGGCAATCGCCTTCTCACCACGCTGTCGAATCTCTGCACTGGTCTGAACCTCACCGACATGGAGACCGGCTACAAAGCGTTTCGCGCGGACGTGCTGCGGACGATCCCGATCCGCTCGCGCCGGTTCGGCATTGAGCCCGAGCTCACCGCGAAAATCGCCAAACGGCGCTGCGTCGTCTACGAAGTGCCGATCAACTATCACGGGCGCAGCTACGCGGAGGGCAAGAAGATCGGCTGGAGGGACGGTGTGGCCGCGATCTTTACGATCCTGAAGTTCTGGGTGGTGGATGATTGTTACGAGGACCGGTACGGCCACGCGATTCTGGCCGAGATGTCGCTCGCGCGGCGTTTTCACCAGTGGATGGCCCAGGTGATGCTGCCATATCTCGGGCTGCGGATCCTCGAGGTCGGCGCCGGCATCGGCAACCTGAGCCGCTGGCTGCCGCGTCGCGAGCGGCTGGTGCTGAGCGACCACGACCCGACCTATCTGCGGCTGCTCGGCGATGCGTGGGCCGGTCACCCGATCGTCCGCGTCGCGCGCTTTGATCTGGACTCCGATGCGGACGCCGACGCTCTTGCGGCGGAACGGTTCGACTCGGTCGTCTGCGCGAACGTGCTCGAACACATCGCGGACGATGCCGCCGCGCTGCGGCGGCTCGCGCGAGTGCTCGAGCCGGGGGGGAGGCTCGTGCTGCTGGTGCCGCAGCACCCGGCGCTGTATGGTCGGTATGACCGGGAGCTGGGGCATCATCGCCGTTACCGACGCGAGACGCTGCGCGAGCTTGTCGAGGCGAGCGGGCTGCGGGTGGTCCACATGCGGTCGTTCAACTTTGCCGCGATGCTCGGCTGGTGGTGGAACAGCGTGCTGTGGCGCCGCCGTTCGATGAGCCGTTGGCAGATCAAGGCGTTTGATCTGCTGGTGCCGCTGGTCAGTCGCTTAGAGCGGCACGTTCAGCTGCCCGGCCTCTCGCTGCTGTGCGTTGCGGAACGCCCCGCCGGGCCGGAGGCCCGTTGCGCGAGCGGCGGGGTTCCCGTATCGTCCCCGCCCCGATGAACCCGACACCTCGCACCTCGTTCACGTTCGAGCTGGACGCGGAACAGCAGGCCCGTCTTCGCCGCGAGCTGGAACGGGGCAACTACCGGCTGGTGGAGGTGCCGCACGCGATCGTCGCCGCGGAGCGGCCGGACTGCCACATTGTGCTGTATGAGTCCGGCAAGTGTGTGGCGCAGGGCATGGGCGCGGCGGACTGGGTCACGTTCGTGCTCGAGCCGATCGTGCTGCGACGCGCCGCGCTCGGCTATGAGGATGAGCTGGATCCCTCCCGCACCTCGCCGCACATTGGGGTGGACGAAAGCGGCAAGGGGGATTACTTTGGGCCGCTGGTGGTCGCCGCCGCGTATGTGGATGAGGCGCTCGTGCCGGCGCTTGAACAGTTGCACGTGCGCGATTCGAAGCGGATCACCAGTGACGCGGTCGCACTGCGGATGGCGCGCGAGATCCGCCGGGCACTCGGCGAGCGCCACGTCGAGGTCGTGATCGGCCCCGAGGCCTACAACCGCCTCCATGCGAGGCTGGGTAATGTGAACGCGGTGCTGGCCTGGGGCCACGCGCGTGCGATCGAGAACCTCCTGGAGCGGGTGCCCGACTGCCCGCGGGCGCTTTCGGACCAGTTTGGTCCCGCGTTCCGCGTGAAAGGCGCGCTGATGCGCCGGGGCCGCTCCATCCGGCTCGAGCAACGCCCCCGCGCAGAGAGCGACCCGGCCGTCGCGGCTGCGTCGGTGCTGGCGCGCGCACGCTTTCTGGAGGCGCTGGCGGACCTTGGCCGGCGCCACGACGTGCCGCTGCCGAAGGGCGCCTCGCCCGCGGCCGAGACGACCGCGCTGGAGCTGGTGCGCCGCGAGGGCCCCCAGGTGCTTTGGTCGGTCGCGAAATGCCACTTTCAGACCACCGACCGCGTGCTCGCCGCCGCCGGTCTTTCCCGAAAAGATCTCGGCGCGCCGCCCGAACCCCGCACGGCGGAGCCGCCGCCGCGGCCGCCGCGCCGGACCTCGCGCACCCGGACGCGCCGTCGGAGGGTCCGTGCCTCATGAAACTTGTGCGCTTCGGTCCGCCCGGCCGCGAACGGCCCGGCGTCTGGATCCCGGATGCGTTCGGCCCGGCGTCCCCTGGCATTCTCGATGTGAATGCGATGGCGTTCGACATTGCGGACTACGACCTGCACTTCTTCGCGCATGGGGGGCTGCGCCGGCTCCCCGCGCTGCTGGCGGAGCCGCGATGCGTCGTGCTGCGGGCGGACGGCGTGCGGCTGGGTCCGCCGGTGGCCCGTCCCGGCAAGATCCTCGCGCTGGGCAAGAACTATGCGGAACACGCGCGCGAGTTCGGCGGTCCGCCGGCGGAGGTGCCGGTGGTGTTCAGCAAAGCCGTCACCGCGCTGAACGGTCCGTACGACCCGATCCGGCTGCCGCCGTTCTCGCGCCGCGTGGACGGCGAGGTGGAGCTGGCGGTCGTGATCGGCCGGCGCGCTCGCCGGCTGACACGAGCCGCGGCGATGGAGGTGGTCGCGGGCTACTGCGTGTTGAACGATGTCACGGACCGGGACGCGCAGCGGGCGGGCCAGCAGTGGTGCTACGCGAAGAGCTTTGACACGTTTTGTCCGCTTGGTCCCTGGCTGGTCACGCCGGACGAGATCCCCGATCCGCACGCGTTGCGTCTGTTCTCGCGCCTGAACGGCGAGGTGCTGCAGGAGGGGTCCACCGCGGCGATGATCGCGGACATTCCGACGATCCTGATGCACATCTCCGCCGGCCTGACGCTCGAGCCCGGCGACGTGATCGCGACGGGCACGCCGGCGGGCATCGGATCGGCCCGCATACCGCCCCGAGTGCTCGAACCGGGCGACGTGCTGGAAACCGGCATCGACGGGCTCGGCACGCAGCGGGCGGTGATCGAGCGGGAGCCGTGAGCGGCGCGGCCCTTTCGCCGCCGGGTCCGCTGCGGCCGCCGGCCGGCCCGGGGCTGTACGTGCACGTTCCGTTCTGCGTGGGGAAGTGCGCGTACTGCGACTTCGCCTCCGAAGCGCCGCCGCGGCCGGAGCGCCTCGCACGCTACCTGGAGATGCTCGAACGGGAACTGGCGCTCCTGCACTGGGACCGCCCTCCCGCGACGATCTACATCGGCGGGGGCACGCCAACCGCGCTGCCGCCGGCAGCGCTGGAGCGTCTGCTGGAGCTGGTGCGCGGCCATGCTCGGGCCGCGGAGGAGTGGACCGTCGAGGCGAACCCCGGCACCGTGGATCTCGCAACCGCGCGGAGGCTCCGTGCGGCCGGCGTCACGCGTGTTTCGCTGGGCGCACAGACCTTTCACGAGCCGGCGTTGCGCGCGCTGGGTCGTCGGCAGCTCGCCGCGGACATCCCCGCGAGTGTGCGCGCGCTGCGCCGCGCCGGAATCGAGCATGTCGCACTGGACCTAATGCTCGCGATTCCGCAGCGGCCGCGGGACGCGCTCGAACGCGACCTGGATGAGCTGCTGGCGCTCGATCCGGAGCATGTCTCCGCGTATCTGCTGAGCATCGAGGCCGGCACGCCGCTCGCTGCAGCGGTCGCGCGGGGCGAGCTTGCACCGCCGGCGGATGAGGAGGCGGTGGCCGAGTACGAGCGGGTGCACGAGCGGCTGGTCGCCGCCGGTTTCCGACACTACGAGATTAGCAACTGGGCGCGGCCGGGGCGCGAGTGTCGCCACAACCTGCTGTACTGGACCGGTGGCGAGTACCGCGGGGTGGGCCCGGCCGCGCACTCGCACTGGGGCGGTCTGCGATGGGGCAATTTCCAATCGTTGGACGAATGGGCCCAGCGGCTTTCCAAGGGTTGGACGCCCGCCGCGTTCGAGGAGCGGTTGCCCCCGGAGCGCGCGGCGCGGGAGCGGCTGGTGATGTGGCTGCGGCTAGTGGAGGGCGTGCCGACGGAGGATTTCCGGGTCGCAACCGGCCACACGCCGGAAGAGGTCGCCGGCGAGGAGATCCGTTCGCTATTGGAACGCGGCCTGCTGGAGCGCACGCCGGCGGGGTTGCGGTTGAGCGCGCGCGCGCTGCTGATCAGCAACGTCGTGTTCGCGGAGCTGGTCTGAGCGGCGTCTGGCGCGTCAGCCGGCGCCCGCCACGGCGCGCTCCGACTCCAGCCGGTAGAGGTGTTCGCCGGCGTGTGGCACCAGCAGCACGCCCTCTGCCTCGCGCCCGGCGAAGTCCTCCGGCCGGATCGTGGCGGGATCGCGCCAGCCCAGCCCCACCCGCCGGCAGCGCGCTTCAGGGATACCGGTGGCGAGCGTGACGCGGATGCGAGGGCGCTCGACGCCGTTTTCGAACGTCCCCTCGCCGCGCAGATGGGTGGAGTGAGCGAGCACGCCCCAGGGGAAGTGCGAGAACTGGTCCCACTGTTTCAGGAAGTAGTCGCGCACGTGGTAGCCGATTTCATCGAGAATCCGGCCGTGGGTGTACGAGATCTCGGTGATGTGCGGCGCGTAGATGATCAGCTCGCCCCCGTCGGCGACGACCGGTTCGAGCTTGTACATGCCCTTCGCGCCAGTCCAGAGGTCGTCGTACATCTCCGGCATCACCGAGAGCACCGTATGGAACGGATGCGGCATCCAACGGATGTGGAGCTGCGCGGAGAGGTCCGCGGCGGCGGACCAGGCGGCGCGGCTCTCACCCGCCCAGAGGCCCGCGAGTCCGTCGCCGAGCACGACCATGCAGATCGCGGTCCGGGGGGTGGGGATCCGCGCGGCGGCCCGCTCGATCGCCTCGCGAACGGGCGTCTTCTTCGTGCCGATGATGCGTCGGCAGGTGATCAGTGCGCCGAGCCAGTGGGTGAAGTTGATCACCTCCGGCCCGCCGATGCCGGGGAAGAAGTACTTGCTGCCGCCGGAGAAGCCGACCACCTCGTGCGGAAACACCGGGCCGCAGATCAGCACGTGGTCGCATTCCACCGCGAGCCGGTTCACGCGCACCGGCACCTCGAGTCGCAACCGCCCCTCGCTGATCTGCTCGACCTCGTCGGCCGTCAGCCGGCCGACCTCGACGAACGTGGCGGGATTCTCCCAGAAGTGGTTGTGCACCTCGACGTTCGGCCAGCGGTGTGCGCGCTCGTCGGCGGGGACGCCCACCAGGCGCTCGATGGCCGGTTCCGGCATGGGCGTGTGGGTGCCGAGCGCAATCAAGTAACGAACCTGCCGCGCGCGCGGCGCGAGCCGTTCGTTCAACAGCCGGAACATCATCGGCATGGGCGCGCTGCGGGTACCGTCGGGGATCAGCACCGTCAGGCGGGCGCCGTCCAGGGGCAGCGGCTCCAGCGCGCGGTCCAGTACCGCGGCCACGTCCGCCTCGCTCAACAGCCGGTCCACACACCCGAGGCCGGTCACCGGTTCGCGCGCCGCGTTCATACCCCACTATACGCCGAAAAGCCGCCGTCCACCGGCACGACGACGCCGGTGACGAACTCCGAGGCCGGTGAGACCAGCCACAGCAGCGTGCCGAGCAGGTCTTCCGGCACGCCGAACCGCCCCATCGGGGTGTGCTCCACAATGGTGCGACCGCGCGGGGTCAGCTCGCCGGTCGCTTCGTCGCGCAGCAGAAACCGGTTCTGTTTGGTCTCGAAAAAGCCCGGTGCGATCGCGTTCACTCGAATCGCCGGCGAGTAGTTCTTCGCCATGTGCACCGCGAGCCACTGCGTGAAGTTGTTGATCGCCGCCTTCGCGGCGGAGTAGCCGACGATGCGCGTGAGCGGCCGGAACGAGTTCATCGAGGAAATGTTCAAAATCACCCCCGACTTCTGCCGCGCCATCAACCGGCCAAACACCTGTGAGGGCAGGATCGTGCCCATCAGGTTCAGGTCGATCACGAACCGCAGTGCTTCGAGCGGCAGATCGAAAAACTCCAGCTCCGGCGACGCGGTCGCCTCCTTGCGGTTGCCACCGGCACCGTTGACGAGGATGTCGCAGCGGCCGTATGACTCCTCGACGCAGCCCAGCGCATCCAACAGGCTCGCGCGATCGAGCACGTCCGCGATGATCGGCTCCGCGCGGCCGCCGCCGGCGCGGATGGACTCGACGATCGCCTGCGCGGCGTCGACAACGCGGTCCATCACCACCACCGTGGCCCCGCGGCGTGCCAGCTCCAACGCCATGCGGCCGACGAGCACACCTCCGGCTCCCGTCAGCACCGCGACCTTGCCCTCGACCGAAAACAGCGGATCAGAGCTCATGTGGACCTCCGTCGGGTCATTGAACGACGCTGTCCGTGGTCGGGTCAACCGCCGGCGGCCCGTGGGTCGGGCAGCCGGTAGGCGCGGCGCGCCAGCCCGACGGCCATCTCGACCGCCATCTCCGCGGCGTCGTCCTCGCGGAGGATGCCGCGAACGACCCGATCGGCCAGCCAGTTGCACGAGGCGCGCCGCCAGACGTCGTGCCGCGCGGGAATGGAGGGGAATGCGCGCGTGTCGTCGTTGAAGCCGGCGGTGTTGTAGAGCCCGGCGGTCTCGAGCACCTGATCGAAGTAGCGGCGCATGCCGTTGTAGCTGTCGTGGAACCACCACGGCGGGCCCAGCCGGAGCGCGGGATAGTGGCCCGCCAGCGGTGCGAGCTCGCGCGCGTAGGTGGTTTCGTCCATCGTGAACAGAATCATCGTGAGGCCCGGCTCCCGGCCGACCTCGTCGAGCAGCGGCTTCAGCCCCCGCACAAAGTCGCAGGGCAGTGGAATGTCGGCGCCCTTGTCGGCTCCGAACTCCGCGAAGAGCGCGGGGTTGTGGTTGCGGAAGACGCCGGCGTGGATTTGCATCACCAGGCCGTCGTCGAGGCTCATACGGGCCATTTCGATGAGCATGTGGCCGGTGAACCGGCGGGCGTCCTCGGGATCCGCCCGTCCGCGCAGCGCCCTCTCGAAGATTGTCGCCGCCTCCTCCGCGGAGAGGCGCTCGGTGTACGGCTCGGTGACGCCGTGGTCGGTCGCGGTCGCACCCATGCGGCGGAAGTACGCGCGCCGCTCGCGCAGCACCTCGAGGAAGTCGCGGTAGCTCGAAATGTCGCGATTCGCGGCGGCGCCGAGCGCAGCGATCTGCGCGGGCCAGTCCGGCGTGAGCAGATTGGTCACCGCATCGGGTCGAAAGGTGGGGCGGATCTGGCCGCTCCAGCCGGAGGCGCGGATCGCCTGATGGGCCGCGAGCGGATCGCTGGCCGCATCGGTGGTGCAGAGCACTTCGATGTTGAAGCGCTCGAACAGTGCGCGGGGGCGAAACTCCGGTCGGCGCAGCGCGTCGTCAATCTGATCGTAGATCGACTGCGCAGTGCGTCCGTTGAGCGGCTGGCGTACGCCAAACACCTCGGTCAGTTCGTGCTGCAGCCACAGGCCCGACGGTGTGCCGCGGAACAGGTGGAAATGCTCCGCGAACCGCTGCCAGATGCGGCGGTGATCGGTTTCGACCGGCCGGCCGTCGCGCCGCGGCACGCCGAGATCCTCTAGCCGGACGCCCTGCGAATACAGCATGCGGAAGACGTAGTGGTCCGGGATGATGAGCAGGTCGGCGGGTGAGCCGAACCTTGCGTCCGGATCCGCGAACAGGCGCGGATCGACGTGGCCGTGCGGACTGACGATCGGTAGCGCCGCAACGCGCGAGTAGAACGCCCGGGCCAGCGCGCGCTGGGCGGGATCGGGGTCGAACAGCCGGTCCGGCGAGAGCGCCCAAGTTGAGGAGGTATCAACCATCGCAACGGATCTCCTTCCTGGCGGACGGGTTCGCGGCAGGATGCTGTCGCGCTGCCGGTGGCCTGTCAAGGCGCCGGTGCGGCCGCGCCGGCCTCGACGCGCTGCAGGAACAGCCCGTCCAGCGGTCCGAGCGTGACGCTGCGCCCGACCGGACGGCCGTTGTTCACGGTGCGGTCCTGGCCGGCGGAGCCCTTCAGGCGCTGGTAGCTTCGGCCGGGGCTGAGCGTGGCGAGGTCCACCGTCACCGGATGTGTCGCGGGATTCGCGAGCACCAGCCCGCGCTCGAACACGCGCACCATCACGTCCGGTGCAGGATGCGCGCGCAGCGAATGGACCGTCACCGCCGCGCCACCTTCCACGCGCAATTGCAGCGACAGCGTCCCGCTGCCGATGTGCCGGACATACAGCGTCGAGAGAAAGGGGGTGCGGCTCACCCAGAGGTGCCAGCGCTGCGGCGGTGTGCGGCCGGCGCGCTCGTCGAGCACGCGGACATCGCCCCAGTAGAGCTGGTCGGCGACCGCGTGGTCGCGAGGGCCGCAATCCGTGACGAAGCGCAGGCGCACGCGGCGCCCCCGCCACTCCGCCAGCGGCACGCTGCGTGGTGCCCAGCCATGATGCCGCACGGTCTCCTCAAAGAGAACGCGCGGCTCTCCCACCGAACCGTCCCGCAGTTCCGCAAGCTCCACGCGCGCGATCACCCCGTCGGACTTCTGCGCACCGGTGGCGCTGAGCATCGTTCGCCATCGAAGTTCCGGGCGGGGCGTATCTGGCAGCTCCACGTCACGATGCCAGATGACCGCCCCTGCGCGGTCGCGGAAGGGCGGATGGGAGAGGATTGCGGGCCAGACGTTGGTGCCGTCGCCGGCGCGCGGTAGCCGGCGCGCGAACGCACCGCTGGCCGGTTCCGCTGGCCGCTCAGCCGTGTCGTCGCGCCGGCGCACCGTGACGCCGTCCGGCGCACGGTCAGAAAGCTCCAGCTCCGCCGCTCCGGTGCAAATTTTGGCGAGCCGCGGCATCGCATCCGGGTACCCCGGCATCGCGGCACCGCTCAGCTCCAGCACGATCACCAGATTGCTCCCGCGGGTCGGCAGCTCGTCCCACCGCCAGCCGACGTCGCCGGCGCTGCCGTTCGTCCCGGACGGAGAGATCGTCCATCCGGCGGGTTCCGTGTCGGCGACCATGCAACCGGGCGCGATCGGACGGGGCGGCCGCGCCGGCCAGATGTTCGCTTCGTTGGTGGCGAGCGCGATCGCAGGACCCTCCGGTCGGCCGAGCCAGCCGAGCGTGCACTCCGTGCCGGCGATCAGCTCGTCCCAGATCGGGTACTGCCGGTCTCGCCCGCGGCGGGGCGGTGGGAACGAGTAACAGAGCGCGGCATCCACCATCTGCGCAGCCGCGAAAACCAGACGATGGCGGCTGAATGGCACGTCAGGGTGGCGCGTCTCACCCGGCTGGCCCGCGACTGGCTCGATCCACTTGTGGTTGATGTAGCTGAAGGGCGGCGGGTGCGCGTGAGCCTGCCAGAAGCGATGGCGGTGCAGTCCGCCGGACCAGTCGTTGAACGCCCAGTCGCCGAGGTTCGGCCAGCCCTCGCTTTCGATGCCGTTGAACGATCCGATCGCGCGCTGGGAGCGGCTGCCGCCGGCTCCGAGTGCGCCGTCCGCCATCAGCAGGAAATCGCGCCCCATGCGCTCGCGCAGCCGGCGGGCAAATTCGCATACCCCGATGCCGTAGTGATTGACGCCGCCGACCATACCGTCGTCGGCGACGCCGTCGCCGTCGGTGTCGCCCTGCGTGTCGGAGAAAAGGACGTCGAACTCGAGCCCGTCGAGGCCGTGCAGCGGACCGCCGGGGGCGAACCACCGGGCGATGTCCTCGATGAACCGGTCGGCGGCGGTTTTGCCCTCGGCGTCCCTGGGGCAGTGCGTGGAGTAGTTGTAGAACCAAAGCAAATGGTTGTTGCGCCCCCACGGCCCCTCGCTTTCGTGCGCCGCGGCCCGTGCGCAACCGGCCGTGAACGCGAGCGGCCGCGTGCCGTAGCAACCGCGGCGCACGCGAATGGTCCCCGCCTTCGTGTCCACCGAGATCAACTGTGTCTGCTCCGCGTGTGCCCAGTCGTGGCGGCCGTCGGGCCCGATTCGGAAGAGCGCAATGTCGTCGTTGGAAGTGCGATACCGGCCGGTGTTTACGCGGAAGAGCGACGCGTCGGACACGCGGATCGTCGTTTCGCCCGGCTCGGCGGGCACGTCAGAAAGGATCGTCGCGGCCGTCCGATACACCCAGTGGCCGGCGAACCAGTGGGCGGTTTCGAATCGAGGATCGCGCGCGTTGCCGTTGAGATGGAGCAGCACGAGCTGCCGGGGGTGGTCCGTTTTGAAGCGCCGAAAGAACTCCGGATTGCGTGCCATGTGGCCGACGATCTCCTCGTCGAGACACTTGCCTATGATGCCCATCAGGCGGGAGAACTCGGCCGACCAGCTTTCATAGTCGGCGGCCCGGCGTGCGGCGCCCTCGGCGGCGCGGAAGAAGAAAACCCGCGGATACTCATCGCTGAGCAGTAGAGGCGGGGCCGCCATGGTGGGGAGCGCTGCGGCCACCATCGCCATCGCCAGCGCCCGCAGGCCGGTCTGGATGCGGAGACCGGATCGAGATCTCATACGTGTTCTCCCTGGCTCGGGCGAAGGTTAACGGCGCACAAGACAGAGCGCGAGCCGTGACGTCGGGAGAGCCGCCAACGGCCAGCGGTGCGGATCGTGCGCCTCACGGTGCGGCCGCCGGGCGCTCGAGGATCAGCCGTGCCAGCGGCTCGGCGAGGTCGAGGCGATAGCGCGCGATTGAGCGGGTCTCCGGCGGTGCGGTGGGGTCCACGATTTCCGTCTCGATTGAGACCACGCCGTCTGTACAGCGGCCACGGTGACCGACCCGGTGTGAGGACTTTTCGCGAATGCGGCCCGCGACCGGGTCCGCAATGCTCCACTTCGGCGAGAAGTGTTCCTCCGGCAGCATCGGCGCGGCCGGCCGCTCGTCCATCCACTGAATGCCGACGGTCTGACCGAGACCGTCCACGATCAACCGGCCGGTTGTGAACGGCCCGCTGTTGGGCGGCGCACTGAACTCGAAGTATCGGAGACTGCGCGCGGGAAAACCGGGGAAAGTGATGTCGGTGCCGCTGCCGGAGGGCGGAGGGATGCCGAGGCGGGCGGCGGCACGATCGAAAGGCTCCAGATACGGGACGCCGCCCGGCAGGAGGGACGGGATGGCGGCGGCGGGGGGCGGCCCGGCGACTCGCAAAATGTCCGAAAGTTCCCGAGCGAGACCTGCGCCGATTCGCAGAGGCGCATTCCAATCGGGTGCCAGCGCCGGTTCGCGGGGACGGCTCGGCGGGGCATCCGATGGGGGCTGCGCCGGGGACAGCCGCGGGGGTGTCGGCGCGACGGACGAGGGGGGCGCCGGCAGTGGGGCGCGCGGCGGGGTTGGGTGGCCGCGCCGCGGTCGCCGGTCGCCACCGTTGAGATGCCCATCCGAAAGCCGCGTCTGCCTCGCGTACCGCACCATTCCGTAACACTGCTCGACGTATCGCCGCAGCCGCCGGTCGGCGGGGAAGGTTCGCTGGACCTCTTCGAACATACGCGCCGCCTCCTCGGCGAGCTGCTCCACGCGGTCCAGAATTTCCGGCCGTGCCGTCTGCCGGTACTGCCCGAACAGCTGCAGCGACTCGTTGAACATCTGTGCCGCGCGGTGAAAGGCCGGATGGGCCATCAATGGATCCGGTGCCGCCGGGTTCTCCTCCGCCGGCGCGGGCGGCGGCTCGGTCGCAATCGCGTTGGTGTGGTTGCGCGGCGATGGCGGCACCGGCGGGGGCAGCGCGACCGGCCGCAGGCCCAGGATTTCTTCAAGGGTCACCGACGGCGTCTGGGCCGGCGCGGGCTCCGCGGATGGCGCGGCCGGTCGGACCACCGGTGGCGCCACAGGCCGTGCGACGGTCGGCGGCCCTTGAAAAAGAGCGCGGAGATGATCGCGTGCGAACCACGCCGCAGCCGCGACCAGCAGCAGTGCGATCGTCATGATCCGCGCGAAGTCACCGCCACCAGACCGCGCCACCGGAACCGGGCCCGAGGGCGGCGGTGCGGGCAGCGTCACTTTCGCTGTGCCGTTGGAGCCGGAGGTCGTCCGAAGCGGCCGGCGGGGGAGGCGTGCGGCGGGCCGATTCAGGCGCTGCGCGAGCTCGGGGTCGCGCCGCGCCCCGCGCCGGATCACGCTGGCGCCGGCGGGAAGTCGTTCGCCGCCCGGTGGCCGCTGCTGCGCGACCGCTTCCAGGTCGGCCAACGCCGCGGACCACTCCGGGGGGCGACGGTCGGGACTTCGGCTCATCCAACGTTCGAGCATCCAGCCCGCCGCCAGCGGAAGGTCCGGATTGAGCTCGCAGGGGTCGTCGAGGAACCCCATCAGGTGCTTGTCGAGCGCCTCGGGCGCGGGCGAGTCGCCGAACGGTAGCCTGCCGGTCCAGGTGTAATAAAGGACGGCACCGAGCGAGTAGATGTCGGTCCGGGCGTCCAAATTCGCACCGCCACGCACCAGCTCCGGCGCCACAAAATGCGGCGCTGCACGCAGCAGGCGCAACATCGTTCCCGTCAGCCCCGCGCGTGCGAGCTCCTCGACGGCGGTCGCGCCGAGCTCCAGCACTCCTGCGCGGCCCTCCGGCCAGAGGTGGATGCGGTCCGCGGTCAGGTGCGCGTGCGGAAGGCGTTCGGCGCGCCAGGTGGTCTCCAGCGCGCTGGCGACCTCCCGCGCGACGCGGATTCCCTCCGCGAACGAGAGCCGGCCCTCGCGCCGCAGGCGCGCTCCGAGCGTTTCGCCGTCCGGCCAGGTGGTCGCCAGGTAGACCGCGCCGGACTCCGGGTCGAGGTCTGCCGCGATCGGCTCGGGCAGACCGGGACTGCGGACGCGGGCGGCGCGCCGGGCGCATTCCAGCAGCGCGCCGCGGACCTCCGGCGTCGTGAGCCCGGACCCGTTGAGCAAGCGCACGCGCACCGGGCCCGGCGGATCGTGCGCGAGCGCGTGCCAGACCTCACCGAGCGCGTCGGTGAGGATGCGGCTTCGAAGCTCGAAACGTTCTCGCAGAGCCGGGCTCATCGTGCGGTCCCGCCGTCGCGCGGAATCAAGGCCCGCCACGTTAGCGCCGCGCCGCGCCGCTGTCCAGCGGAGCGGGCGCGGGGATTGACTTCAGCAGGGCGCCTCTCAATCTGATCCCGGCACGTTCATCCGATGGCGACCGACGCCGGCTCTCGACATCGTCTCTGGGCATATGTGCGCCCCCACCGCGCGCTGGTGGCGGCGAGCGGGGTGTGTGTATTGGCGGCGGTCGCCGCGCAGGTGGCCGCGCCGGCGGTGTTGCGACGCATCGTGGATGAGCTGGCCGCCGGGCGCGTCGACCGCAGCTCGCTGAGCCGGTCGCTCGCGCTGTTTCTTGGCGTTTCGGCCGCTGGCGCCGGCTGTGCGCTGCTGATGCGGCGCTGGCCGCTGCGGATCGGCTACGAGGTCGAGCGCGACCTGCGCCGGGATTTGCTGCAGCACCTCACCCGGCTGGAACCGGCGTTCTACCGCGATGCGCGGACTGGCGATTTGATGACCCGGCTGACTTCCGATGTCGCGACTGTCCGGGAGCTGGTTGGCCAGGGCATTCTGCAGGGAGCGCGCTCGGTCACTGTGGTCGTGGTGGCGTTCGCGGCAATGATCGCGACCTCGCCGGTGCTGGCCGCGGTGATGGCGGCACTGTTTCCGCCGCTGATCCTGATTTTTTTTGTGATGCTGGGCCGAATTCGGCGGCGCCACGAGGAGGTACAGCGCCTGCAGGGGGAACTGTGCAACTTCTGCCAGGAGTCCCTGGCCGGCATTCGGACGATCCGCGCGCTGGCGGTGGAAGGGGAACGGCAGCGGCGATGGAGCGAGCTGAGCCAGGAGCTGGTGCGGGGCAACCTGCGACTGGGCTGGGTCCAGAATCCGCTATGGCCGCTGTTCGGATTCTCTTTTGCGGTCGGCTCACTCGCGCTGCTGTTGGTGGGCGGGCGCATGATGCTCGACGGTCGGCTGACGCTCGGCGCGCTGGTGCAGTTCCAGCAGTACCTGCTCTTCATGCAGTGGCCGATGCTCGCGATCGGATGGACCGCGAGCCTTGTGCAACGGGGGCGTGCCTCGTGGGATCGCATTTGCGAAGTGCTTGAGCGACGACCTGCCGTCGCCGACGGGCCGTACACCGACCCTCTGGCGCCGTCGCCGGAGGGGGATATCGAGTTTGATCAGGTCAGCGTGATCGAAGGGGGCCGCCGGCTGCTCGACGACATCACGCTGCGGATCCCGGCCGGCACAGTGGTGGGGATCACCGGCCCCACCGGCGCGGGGAAGTCGCTGCTGGTCTCCCTGCTGCCTCGGGCGCGCGATCCGACGGCGGGCACGGTACGAATCGGCGGGCGGGACCTGCGGCAGTATCCGTTGGCGGTGCTGCGCGGGGCGCTCGGCGTGGTGCCGCAGGAGCCCGTATTGTTTTCCGACACGCTGGCCGGAAACCTCTCGTTTGGGCTCGACCGTCCGGACGAGGCGTGGATCCGGGCTGCGGCGGAGCTCGCGCACCTGCACGACGATGCGCTGGCGCTGCCCCAGCAGTATTCGACGCTGGTCGGCGAGCGCGGCGTGACGCTCTCGGGCGGCCAGCGCCGGCGCGCCGCGCTCGGTCGCGCTCTCGCGCGCCGTCCGCGCTATCTGGTGCTCGACGATCCATTTGCGGCGGTGGACGCGGCAACCGAGGCGGCGATCCTCCAGCGGCTGCGCCCCGTCTTTGCGGGATGCACCGCGATTGTAATCAGCCACCGGGTGTCCACGTTGCGCGAGGCGGACAGGATCGTGGTGTTGGAGGGCGGACGGGTGACCGCGACCGGCACCCACCAGGAGCTGCTCGCCTGCTGCGCGTACTACCGTGATCTGGTGCGGCGGCAGGACATTGAGCGGGGCCTCGAGGCTGCGTCATGAGCGCGGAAGGCCCCCTGCTCGACGCGGCGCGACCGGCGGGACCGGTGCTGCGCGCTCTCGCGCGCCGGTTGCGGCCACACGCAGGTGCGCTTGCACTTTCGGTGGGGCTGCTGCTGGCGATGTCAGCCGCGGTGAACGCGCTGCCCTGGATTCTTGGCCGCGCGGTGGACCGCTGGCTCACCGACACATCCGTTCCCGCCGACGTGCGCTGGCAGGGCCTGTTGCGGGACGGCGCCGCGTTTCTGGTACTGGCCGCGCTTGCGTTCGGGCTGCGGTTCGTCGAAAGCCTGCTGACCGCACGCGCGGGGCAACGCGTGGTGCACGACCTGCGCCTCGACCTGCATCGCAAGGCGCTCGCGCTCGATATCGAGTTGTTCGACCGCACGCCGGTGGGCCGGCTGATGACCCGGCTGACCAGCGATGTGGAGTCCGTGCAGCGGTTTGTGACGGAGGGTGTCGTCGGCGCGGCAGCGGACGTGATGATGTTGGCCGGCGTGGTCGTCGCGATGGTGGCGCTGCACGGTGGGCTTGCGGCGTGGGTGCTCGGCTCGCTTCCGCCGCTCTGGGCCGCGCTCGCCTATGTGAACGGGCGGCTTCGCCGCGCGAACCGCGAGATCCGAGCGCGCCACTCCGCACTGAACTCGCTCCTTCAGGAGCAGATTGCGGGCATGTTCACAATCCAGCTCTTCAACCGCGAGGCGCGCGCGCTGCGCCAGTTCGACGAGCGCAACGGCGCACTGCACCGCGCGAACCTCGCCGAGCTGCACTGGTTCACGCTTTACTGGCCCGTGCTCGAAATCGCGCAGGCGGTGTCGCTGGCGGTGGTGCTTGCGGTCGGCGGCGCAATGCGCCTGGCGAGCGGGGGCGGCGTCTCGCTCGGCGTGCTGGCGGCGTTCCTCGCATACGTGCGGGAGCTGTACCGGCCGATCAGCGCGCTGGCCGACAAGGCCGGCCTCTGGCAGCAGGCCGCGGTCGCCGCGGAGCGGCTCTCTGAGGTGTTGGACGCGACCATCCGCGTCGCTGATCCCCCGGCACCGCGGCCGCTGAGCGTCGGCGGCGGCGCGATCCGGTTCGAGCGGGTCGGTTTTGCCTACCAACCCGGCCACTGGGTGCTTCGCGAGGTGGATCTCGAGCTGCACCCGGGCGAGCGCGTTGCGGTGGTGGGCGCGACCGGCGCCGGCAAGAGCACGCTAGCGGCACTGCTGGTTCGCTTCTACGACCCGCAGGAGGGTGTGATCCGGTTGGACGGGCAGGACCTGCGCCAGCTGCGGCTGGCCGACTTGCGCCGCCGCATCGGACTGGTGCCGCAGGATCCGTTCATCTTCTCCGGCACGGTTGCGGAAAACATCGCGATCGCGGTTCCCGGCGCCCCCCGCGGCGAGATTGAGAAGGCCGTGCGCTTCGTCGGGGCGGAGGAACTGATCGCGCGGTTGCCGCTGGGTCTGGACACGCCGTTGGGCGAGCGCGGCGGCACACTCTCCGCCGGCGAACAGCAGCTGATTGCCCTTGCACGCGCGGTGCTCGCGAACCCCGCGGTGCTCGTCGTGCTTGACGAGGCCACCGCGAACGTGGACAGCCGCACTGAACAGCGCATTCAGGACGCGATCCGCCGGCTGATGCGCGGCCGCACCACTCTGGCGATCGCCCATCGGCTCAGTACCGTGCTTGACGCGGACCGCATCCTCGTGATGCGTCAGGGCCGCATCGTGGCGGACGGCCCGCACGCGGTGCTGCTGGAACGCGATCCCCACTACCGCGCGCTGATCGAACTGATGCGGTTAGGGGTCGCCACCGAACGGCCGTGACGCCCAGTTCGCAGCACGGGCCCACGCGCTGTCCCGAGCAGCCGGGCGCGGCGGACTTTGCGCGGCGGGCTCCCCCCTCTATGATGGATGCATCGGGCCCCTTTGATCGGGGCCGGCTGCGGGAGGTGTGCGATGAATCGTTCGGTGTGTTGGAGCGCGGTTCTGTGCACGTTCGCGGTGCATTCGTTCGCGGCGCTGTATGGAGATCCCCCCGATGACCGCCACGCGTGGGCGGTGCATGACATGAACCGGCCACGCCCGCCGGTGGTCAGCCCCGGCGCTGCTCCCGGCCAGCCCCCCTCCGATGCGATCGTCCTCTTCGACGGCACCCACATGGACGAATGGGTTTCCGACAAGGATGGCTCCCCCTGCCCCTGGCGGCTGGTGGACGGTGCGATGGAGGTCGTCAAGGGCAAGGGGATGATTCGCACGAAGCGCGCGTTCGGCGACTGCCAGCTTCACATCGAATGGCGCACGCCCGCCACCATCGAAGGCGCGGGGCAGGGGCGAGGCAACAGCGGTGTCTTTCTGATGGGCACCTATGAGCTGCAGGTGCTCGACAGCTACGAGAATGACACCTACGCGGACGGCCAGGCCGCCTCGATCTACGCGGAGAACCCCCCGCTGGTCAATGCGAGCCGCAAACCCGGGGAATGGCAGACGTACGACATCGTGTTCCATCAGCCGAAGTGGGAAGGCGGACGGCTGGTCCGTCCCGGCTCGATCACGGTCTTTCACAATGGCGTGCTGGTTCAGGATCACTGGCTCTTCGAAGGCGTCTCGACTCATCGGCGCCGCACGCAGCCGAAGGAACATGAGACCAAACTGCCGCTCAAGCTGCAGGACCATGGCAATCCGGTGCAGTTCCGCAACATCTGGATCCGCGAAATACCGGACTACGAGGGCGACTACACCACTGGCCCCTACCGCCGGCCGGAGGCGATCCGCGCCAAGCGTGCGGAGACGGCGGCGCGGGTCCGCGACGACGCGGAGAAGCTTCTCGCGGCGGGGCGTAGGGTCGAGGGAATGCGTCGGCTGTGGGAGTCGCTGATTTACGTCGCGGATCCCGCGGTGGTGGAGCGCTGCGTCCGGATGGCCACCGAGTACGCGAACGAGGTCGCCGCGCTAGCGCCCGCTGCGGCGGAAAAGGCCAAGGGCGACATCCTTGGTGTGCTGGGTGACCTTGAGTATCTGGTGCGCCACGAGATTGCGCCGGCGATGAGCGGACCGCACGAAACGCTGCGGCAGACGGCCGATCGGTTGGGGTGGCTGAAGAAAAAGTAAGGGTTGACGGGCGGCCGGGGCGGGTTAGAATGAGGTGAAGAGCAGGCTGCGGGGTGGAGCAGCCCGGTAGCTCGTCAGGCTCATAACCTGAAGGTCGCTGGTTCAAATCCAGCCCCCGCTACCAGATTTGGGGGGCCGGAACCGTGGTTCCGGCCCCCTGGTGCTGTGATGAGCGCGGGGGTGGGTTCCGTGCGACATCCTCTGAAGCGCGCTTGCTCGCCGCGGTTGCACTGGCGTCACGGATTGCGTCGAGCGGCGACTGTGCGAGCATAACGCGTAAGCCTCTCGTTGGGCACGGCGCTGGTAACGTGGTGGGGTGCCGTTCGTTGGGTCCGCTGAGAGAAGCACGGGCGTTCGAGAACCTGCTCCGCGGGCAAAAGAGCGGCATCCGTGGGTCTCGACTTTCCTGAGGAAGTCCTCGCCTCGAACAGATCTGAACTCAGGGACAACCGTGAAACTGAACATTTCAATCAGTGCGGGTCACGCGCTTGTCCGTCGTGCCGTCCAGCATATCACCCAGTTCAGTCCGTGCCGTCGTCCACCCACCGGGCCAGCTGGCGACCGGTGATCAGAGTGTCTTGTAACCACTCGGAGATCTCGCCGGCACATGTCTGGCGGGCGAGAATCGGATAAGGGGATCGGCGTATCGTCTCCGGAGACCATCGTTCCGAGGAGGTGGCTGGACGGACGACCAGATTTGCGAGCCGAGAACTCTCACCGATGGCCACCTCCTCTGTTCCACCAATGGCCGCGGTATCGTCGAGTTTGACTTCCTCGCCGACAAGGAAACCCACCTCCATCCTTCCCTTCGCCGGACCACCTTGGGCAACGCCTGCACGCCTGCCTCGGCCTGAACCTAGTGGCAACGCTTCCTCGCGCTGCCGCTTCCCGTCTCCCCAAGCCGCTCCGCTCCTACCAGCAGATCGCCATCAACCGCGTCATTCTCGCCATTCCGAGCGGCCGGCGCCGGCTGCTGATCAACATGCCACCGGCACGGACAAAACCGATGTGGCCTTCCAAATCTGCTGGAAACTCTGGAGCACATGCTGGAATCCCACTGGAGAGGCCCGCCGCCCGCGCATCCTGTTCCTTTCTGACCGCTCCATCCTCGTGGACAACCCCAAGGCCCAAAAGTTCGCCCTGTGTGGCGACGCCGCATGGAGAATCGAAGCCGAGGCCGCCTAACGCCGGGAGATGTATTTCGCCATTTGCCAAGCCATCGCCAAGGACGAACGCCGCCCCGGCCTTTACCGTGAATGGAGCCCGGAGTTCTTCGACCTCGTCATTGCGGACGAGTGCCCTCACGGTATTCCGCGACGACAGCAATGGGCACGGAATCCTCACCTGGTTCAGCCCGGCCTTTCAACTCGGCATGACCGCCATGCCGCTGCGCGAGAACAACCGCGAAAGCTCCCAATATTTCGGCGCGCCGGCTAACACCTACAGCCTGCCACAGGGCATCGAAGACGGCTTCTTCGCGCCTTATCGGGTGCACCGCATCGGCACCGACGTGAATGCCACCGGATGGCGGCCGTCGAAAGGTGAACTTGACCGCTACGGCCGCCCGATTCCAGACGGGGAATCCCAGACGCCCGACTTCGAAAAAATCGTCGCCCTCCGCGCCCGCACCGAAGCCATCGCCCAGAGAATCGAAAGTTTCTTCCAACAGCCCGACTCTTACGCCAAAGCCATCTTCGTTTGCGCGGACCAGGAGCACGGTGATGAGATCCGCCGCGCCCCAGCCGCGCTGCTGTGGTCGTGCCCAAGGGGGCGCTCTTTGGCGACGGCGTCTGCGCCCGCATCAAGGAAGAGCCGCTCAAGGACTTTAACCTCCACACCCTCGTGCACCTGCCCAACCGCGTGTTCGCCCACCTACAGCAGCATTCCCACCAACGTCCTGTTGTTTGACCCTTCCGGGCCGACGCGCGCGGTCTAATATTACGAACACCCGCTGTGCGAGGGTCGGAAAGACTACACCAAACCCCAGCCCCTCTTAACTTGATGAGCGACGATGACCAGCTGCCCGTTGGCATTCTTTTGTGCACTGGAAAGAATCCCGCCCCTTTTCGAATACGCGCTGGCCGGAATGGACAAGCGCCCTTTTGTTTCAGAGGAGGGCGCTGGTTTGTCGCCGATCAAAACTGCAATTCGCCGTGATGAGTTGCCTCCCTCCAATGCGCAGCGTCTTGCTCCATCGCGAAGCGTCCCGGAACAACGCCATCCGATGCAATTCGTACCACAATTCGATCGAACAATCCGGTTGGAATGGACAACCAAAGCAGAGCTTGGATCTGCCCCCGGAAAAAAGCCGCCCCAATCCGAAGACGATAATATGGTTAAGTGCCTAAGGACGAAAAGGTTGATTCCTCCATCCGTTCGCGGTTTGGCTGCTGCCGCGAACCGATCTCGAAAGGACGCTGGAGAACGGACAGGATTTAGAGGATGAACAGGATTGGGATGCGCCAAGCCCGCGGCTACCCAACATGAACCTCCGTCCTGTCCAAGCCTCAGGTCCCAACGTGGGCCTCGGGGAGGTTTCTCTGGGAAGGCGCCGGCCTCGGCGTCCATTGGCGGTCGACGATGAAATCCGATGATGCGCATCTCGTGTGGCGTGCCAGATCGCCCTGGCCCAACGTGCGTCTGAGCGAGGTGTTGTGGCGATCAGAAGTCACGATCACCCCAGGCCCGGCGGCCGAACACCTGGAAATCACGGTCAACCTGTGGAGCAACGGCGTGGTTGGGCGGAGGCAGGTCTCCGGCGCATCCGTGACCGGATCCAGGTTCGTAGCGCGCCGGCCAGTTCATTTTTATCCCGCATTGACGCCCGAAACGGCGCGATAGGGCTTGTGTTTGCGCCCTTGTATGGAGCGCTGATCAAGAATGATTCCCCGCTATTCGACATCAACATCGCCCGACTGGTACCTGCTTTTTCTCGGTTGGCTGCGCCGCACCGCTGGTTTCGTAGAGTTGTGCAGGCGAGCCAACGAAGGCACGACCAATCGCGTCCGGCTGCAAGAGGATCGTTTCCTTGCCTCGGGAATTCCTCTGCCGCCGTTGGCGGAGCAGCGGCGGCTGGTGGCGCGCGGATTGAGGCCCTGGCCGCCCAAATCGCGCACGTCCGTGCTCTCTGCCACCAAGGCCCCCAGAAAACCAAGGCGCTCATCCCATCAATGGCTGCTCACTTGTTTGACGAGCTCGAGGTCGGCGACCCGATAGTTTGAGGTTACCGACCCGTGCCGTTTCGTTGGTGGAAGCCAGCCGCCGAAACGTGAATATCGTTTTGAGCCGAAACCGGGTTCGGTACGTTTTCTCCAAGTCCATGACTTCTCAAACGATGATCAGAAGACTTTTGTCCGAAATTCGCCACGAAACGGGATCGCAAAACCGACCGATCGGCACAAGCTGGGTTCAACAGGCGCGACCTTGCCGGTGTCAAACAGCCGTTGCTGCCATTGGAAGAGCAGCGTCGGGTCGTGGTGCAAATTCTGAACCTGTTGCAGGCTGAAGTGGACCGGCTGAAGCGGTTGCAGGCCCAGACTGTCGCCGAACTGGACGCGTTCCCGCCATCCTTGACCGGGCGTTCAAAGGGGCACTGTAACAAGCACTCCGTGAAGGTGACCGAAGCAGTCTGTCAGGTTTTGCGAGAGGTACAGCAGCCACTGACGGCCGAAGAGATCACCAAGCGCATCCTGTCCGCTGGGCCTCTGGAAGACGAAAGCTAAGACTCCGGCGGTGACGGTGGCCGCGCGGCTCTACATGACATCAAGGCCCAGGCGTTCACGAAGCGCAAAGAGAAATGCGACCAGGGAGGAAACGTTCGCCGTGGCGCCTGCCGGACCGTGCTCTTTCAGAGATGTGGCCGAGAAGGTCCTGCAGCAGTTTGGCAACAAGAAGCCCATGCGTTATCGGCCGATTGCCCGGACGACCATCGAGCTTGGCTGGATCTTCACCGAAGGCAGGACACCGGAGGGGACGATGTCCGCCCAGATACTCGCGGAATTTGCCGGCACCAGAAGTGCGGAAAACAGCCGCGCTTCGTCCAGTACGGACGGGGCTATGTCGGGCTCTACCGCTGGATGGGTAAGGGCCTGGCTTTCGAGATCGAGCAGCACAACGAACGAGTCCGTGAAGCCCTGCACCGGCCCTTGCCGGCGATGGACCCGACCGAGTTCGAAGAGTTGATCGGCCGCATGCTGGCGGAAATCGGCTTCGAAGAGATCGAGATCACATAGCGCAGCAGGGATGGCGGCATTGATGTGCGCGGCGCGCTGGTGGTCGGCGATGTCATCCGCACGCGGATGGCCGTTCAGGTCACGCGCTGGCAGCCGAAGAACCGAGTACAGTCGCAGACCGTCCAGCAGGCGCGTGGCAGCCTGGGCACTCACGAACAGGGTCTCATCAACACGACCAGCGACTTCACCTCCGTCGCCCGAGCCGAGACGGAGCGCCCGAACGCTGTGCCGGTCGCGCTGATGAACGGCGTGCAACTGGTGGCATTGCTCGCCGCGTATGGTATCGGCGTCA
This sequence comes from Kiritimatiellia bacterium, assembly GCA_026417735.1. NCBI lineage: Bacteria > Pseudomonadati > Kiritimatiellota > Kiritimatiellia > Kiritimatiellia bacterium. The sequence continues at coordinate 217,773 of JAOACR010000004.1, read as the reverse complement.
GGCGCCAGTCGCATGACATCATTGAGCTGGACGAGAAACAGCAGACGGCAGCCGGATGATCGGCTGAGCACCAAATGCTACACGGTGTCGGCCAGGCGGGGGTCAGGGGAGGTGGGCGCCGGTGGTGCCGGCGGCGAGGGAGATGTGCTTCATCCCTTTGACCGTCTTAAGCTTCCGGAACACCATCTGAATGCGTGCCGCGCGGCCGCGAACGGCGATGATTTCAAGGCAGTTTGCGTCGTCCAAATGCACATGCTGCGCCGAGATGATCGCATCGTCGTAGTCGTGCTGAATCTCGATTAGGCGCCGCACCAGGTCGCGCCGATGATGGTCGTAGACCAGAACGATCGCGCCCGCCACCTCCTCGTTTTCGCTCCACTCCGTCCGGACCAAGCTGGCCCGGATCAGATCCCCCACCGCTTTGGAGCGTGTCGGATATTGCTCCAGTCGGATTTTCCGGTCGAACCTTTCGACCAGTTCCCGCTCTAGTGAAACGGTGAATCGCACCACGCCCATGGGCCAGTCTCCCGGTCGGACCACGGCGCCAGCCCACCGTCCGTGTTCCGCCGCGCCGACACGGCGAAGCTAGCGCCTGGGCCACCCGCGCGCAATCGGGTCGACTTGCCGCCCTGATCGTGCGGGATATCCTGCCGCACATGCCCTCCAACCCTTTCGGCTCTGGCCACCGCCGTGCCGCGGTGTTCCTCGACCGCGACGGTACTCTCGTTGAGGATATCGGGCCGATCCGATCGCCGTCGGACCTCCGCTGGCTGCCCGATGCGTTCGATTCGCTGCGACGGCTCGCCGCCCGGTATGAGCTATTCATCGTCACGCATCAAGTGTGGGTGGCTCGCGGTGAACTGACGCTCGCGGAGGTCGAACGCGTGCATCAAGCGATCCACGAGCGCATGGCTGCGGAAGGAATCCCACTGCGCCGGATTTACGTCTGCCCGCATGAGACGACAGACAACTGCCCGTGCCGGAAGCCGAGCCCGCATCATCTGTTTGAGGCCGCCCGCGAGTTCAATCTGGACCTCTCGCGATCCTTCGTCATCGGTGACCATCCACACGATGTCGAAACTGCTGCGCGCGCCGGCGGGTGCGGGCTGTACGTTCGCACCGGGCATGGCGAGCGCCACCTGGACGAGCTACCGCGCGGGGCGGTTGTGCTGCCGGCACTCCGGGAGGCGGCCGACTGGGCTCTGGCGGTCGCGGAGGCAGAACGCCGCATGGGGGACTGGCGTGCGGTGGTGCGTACCGCGGCGGACACGCTGCGGGCCGGCGGCATCGGGGCATTCCCCACCGAGACGGTCTATGGCCTGGGCGCCCGCGCGGCCGATGCGCGAGCGGTCGCGCGCGTGTTTGAGGTGAAACGTCGACCCACCTTTGACCCGCTCATCGTGCACGTCGGAGACGAATCGGGCGCGATGGCCCTCGCGGCGGAGTGGCCTGAAAGCGCGCATCGTCTGACCCGGGCATTCTGGCCGGGCCCGCTCACTGTGGTGGTTCCGAAACGGCCGGATGTGCCAGACATCGTCACCGCTGGCCTACCCACTGTGGCGCTGCGATGCCCCCGGCATCCGGTCGCGGCGGAGCTGCTGCGCGCGCTGGGCGAACCGATCGCAGCGCCGAGCGCCAACCCGTTCGGCCGGACCAGTCCCACCGCCGCCGAACACGTGCGCGAAACGCTCGGCTCGGAGGTGGACTTTGTGCTGGATGCCGGGCCGTGCACCGTCGGTATCGAGTCGACTATTGTCAGCCTTGTGGCGGCCCGTCCCGCGCTGCTGCGGCCGGGTGGCGTGCCGGCCGAAGAGATCGAGGCGGTGGTGGGGCCGCTGGACCGACCCCGCGAGGTAAGTCCGGACCGGCCCGAGTCGCCGGGTCGCCTCCCGCGCCATTACGCTCCCAGGACCCCCCTGCGGCTGGTGCCGGCAGGTGCGACGGCCAGACCCGGGTCGGGCCGCTGGGGTCTGCTCGTGTTTCAACGGTTGCCGGAGGTAGGAGGGTGGGAACGCGTCGAAGTGCTCTCGCGGGTTGGCGACCTACGCGAGGCGGCGGCCAACCTGTTTGCGGCGATCCGGCGGCTCGACGAGGCGAACCTGGATGGTATTGCCGCCGAGCTTGTGCCGGACAGCGGTCTCGGGCTGGCGATCAACGATCGGCTCCGGCGCGCCGCGCATCCGGGGCCTGTTGAGTGAACGAGCCACCGCGGTGGGGCCGGATTCATGCGGACTTCCCCCCGTCGCGTTGCGAAGTGGACCGTGGTCTCGGATGTGGTCATCATGGGGCTGACCACAGAGGTGAGCGATGCAACGTAATCCTGGCCGATTGGCTGCATCCGCGGTTGTCGCGGGCGCGATCATCGCGTCCGCGCAGCCGATTCGACTCCATCCAGAGAATCCGCGGTGGTTTGAGTGGCGCGGCCGTGCGCTCGCGCTGATCACGAGCGCCGAGCACTACGGGGCGGTGCTGAACCTCGACTTCGACATCCGGCGCTATCTCGAGACGCTGGAGCGCGAGGGATTGAACTACACGCGCGTATTTTCCGGCGCCTATGTCGAGCCGACCAATGCGTTCAACATCCAGCGCAATACGCTCGCGCCGGCACCAGGTCGGTTCCTTGCGCCGTGGGTCCGCAGCGACGAACCCGGCGCCGGGGATGGCGGCACGCGTTTTGACCTCGATCGCTTTTCGGACGCGCACCTTCGCCGGTTGCGCGATTTCATCGCGGAGGCGGATCGCCGCGGAATTGTGGTGGAGCTGACGCTCTTCTGTGCGACCTATGGGCCAGCGCAGTGGGCGATCCACCCGTTCAACCCGTCGAACAACATCCAGCGCCTGCCCGTGCACGATTACCGCCGGCTCCATCTGCTGCCGGTGTCCGCGGACCTTGCAACTGCGCGGGCGTCAAACCCGGCGTTCCGCTATCAAGAGGCACTGGTTCGCCACCTCGTGCGCGGATTGAACGAGTTCGACAACCTGTTTTACGAGATTCAGAACGAGCCATGGGCGGACAACAGCCGCCCCGGCGAGGTGATTCACCCGTGGTGGACCGAACGCCGTGGTTGGCCGAACGCGGTGCAAATCCCGACCGCCGAGTCGGTCGCCTGGCAGCGAGCGATCGCGGCGGTGATTCGCGACGAGGAGCGACGTCTGCCGAAGCGGCACCTGATCGCGCAGAACATCGCGAACTTTGTGCTCGCGGTGCATCCGGATGACCTTGTGCCGGAGGCGGAGCTGCTGAACTTTCACTACGCGTTGCCGGAGGCGGTCGGCTGGAACCGCGGCTGGAAGGGGGCGATCGGCTGCGACGAGACCGGCTTCATGGGCCGCGAGGACACACCGTACCGGCGCCAGGCGTGGCGGTTTGTGATGAGCGGCGGCGCGCTGTTCAACCACCTGGACTACTCCTTCACCGTCGGCCACGAGGACGGCAGCGACATCGGCAACGAGGCGCCGGGCGGCGGCGGGCCGACCATCCGCCGGCAGCTCGCGATCCTCTCACGGTTTCTCCACCAGTTTGATCTGACGAGGTTGGAGCCGGACTGCCTCGTGGTGGAGGCGGCGCCGGGCGTGGCGACGTGGTCGCTTTCCGTGCCCGGATTGCAATACGCGATCTATGTTGAAGGGCGCGGGCCCACCGAGCTATGGCTGCGGCTGCCGCCGGGACGGTGGCGGACGCGGTGGATCTCGGTCGAGGACGGCAAGCCGCTTGGGGAAAGCGTCGACACGACGGACGGCACAACGCCGACCTGTGTGCCGGTGCCGGACATTCGCGGGGGGGCAGCGGCGCGGATTGTCCGCAGCTGAGGCGTCGGTCCCATCCGGGCTTAGCGGGCCGCGGCGCGCGCGGCGGTACGCAACACCGGCCCCCAGACAGCGAGGGCAGCCTGCAGAGCGCGCGCCCGATGCGAAATTTGGTTCTTCACCTCCGCCGGCAGCTCCGCAAATGTCTGCGCGAAGCCATCAGGGACGAAAATCGGGTCGTATCCAAAGCCGTGCTCGCCGCGCGGTTCGGATGTGATCACGCCCTCGCAGATGCCTTCGACGGTCTGCGGTGGGAAGCTCGGACCGGCCAGCGCCAGCACGCAGCGAAAGCGGGCGCGCCGGTTCGCAATGCCGGACAGAGCGGCGAGCAGCTTGCGGTTGTTCGCAGCGGGGTCGCGTTGCGGGCCCGCGTAGACGGCGGAGAGGACACCGGGCGCGCCGTCGAGCGCCTCCACCTCGACGCCGGAATCGTCCGCCAGCGCCCATTCGCCGGTGGCCGCGTGCACGCCGACGGCCTTGCGCACCGCGTTGCCCTCCAGCGTTGCGGCGTCCTCCACAATCTCGGGGCAGCCGGCCACCTCGGCGGCGCCGACGATCTCCAGATTCACACCGGCCAGCAGCTGACGGAACTCCCGCAGCTTTCCTTCGTTACGAGTGGCGATGATCAGTTTCATGTGGTTCATGGTCGGGCGGCGGCGGCCGGCTGCCGGTCCGGCCACCAAGGCGCACCAGTCGCGGAACCCTCTGGATCACGTCGATCCCCGCCGTCAGCACCGGTTCGCCGCTGCCGAAACGTCGCAAGATGGTCCAGGTGCTCACGCGTTCGACCGGCCGCACCTCGCGGAACCTCGGCAGCATCACCGCCGCGACTGCGATGCGTAGCAAACCGGAGGCGACGAATACCAGCGGCAGCGAGGACACCAGCCGCACCGTCCAGGGGCCGATCGCGAACTCGTTCGGCAGCAGTTCTGCCAGCGGCGCGCCGATCAGGTTCGCGCCAATCAGTGTGCCCGCGGCGTTGAGCAGTCCGTGGTAACCGACGACTCTCGCGCGTTTCGCGGGTGTCACCGCGTCGTAAATGAAATTTGTGGTTGCGAGGTTGAACCCCGCCCAGCTGAGGCCGGACAGCACCTGCACGGCCAGCAGCAGCCGGAAGTCGGTCGTGATCGCCCACAGCAGCGGCAGCGCCGGCAGCAGCACGCTCGCGGCCTTGATCGCGACGCGAGAACCGTGGCGATCGCACACCGCGCCCCACCAACGGTACGCGGCGGTCTGCGCGAGCAGCTGGACGACGTTGTTCAGCGTGAACTGCGCGTAGGACCAGTGCAGATCGCGCAGCATGTACACGCTGAAAAACGGACCCGCGACGTTGGTCGCACCGTTCATCAGCGCGACCAGCAGGCTGAACTTCACAAAATTCGAACGCGGTGCGCGGCGGAGGAAGTCCCAGAACGAGAACCCCGGCTCGGGCGAGCGAACCATCGGCGGCTCCCAGTGCCGCGACAGCAGCCAGGAGCTCAGCGCGCGCGCGAGCGCCGCGACCGAAAACAGTACGCCGAAACCGAAGAGCACCTGCCCGCGCTGGCGGAACCACGAAAGTATGCTCGCCGCCAGCAACATGGAGGCCGTCAGCGCGATCATCACCGTGGAGTTGCGCCGCGCCAAGTAGCGGCCGCGATCGTGGTCGCTGGTCACATCGCCCATCCAGCTGGTCCAGGCCGGTGTACCGAACGCACCGAGCCATGCGAGCGTTGCCCCGAGGATCAGCACCCAGTCGACCGCGCGTGCGGGCGTTGCGATCGCGCCCGCGTAGAGCAGCACGTACGCGGCCGCGTGCGCGGCGGTGGTCGCGACCAGCAGCGGCTTGCGGCGGCCGAACCGCTCCGCGAGCGCGGCGCCCGCGACCTGCGCGAGCGCACCGATCACCAGCGGCATGCTGCCCAGCGCGGCCATCGCGCGGTTGCCGGCGCCCAGGCGCAGCGCGAAGGGCGAAAGGTACGCATCCCCGAAGCCCGACATCACCGACCACGCCACGCCCTCGATCACGGAAAGCCGCCGCGTGCGCGCCGCTCCGGGCGTCCCGGCCCAATTCGATGAACCTTCGGACATGCCGCGCAGTGTACCTTGGCGGTCCCGTCTCGCGAATCCCGCGGCTCCGCCTCCCGCGAGTCGTTTGAGCGCGGCCGGTCGCCGGCGCAGAATGTCGGCGGGCGGGCGGCCAGCCCGCTCCGCACGGAGGACAGTACGATGATGAATTCGCCGACTCGAACACCCCTCGCGTCCCGTGGGTTCTTCATCCAGCGTCGTGCGTTTCTGCGGACAGCCTCGGGCGCACTCGCCGTTTCCGCGCTGGGCGCGTACGGTGCTGACCTGGTGAACCGACCGCCGCGCCGGGTCGGCCTGATCGGCGCCGGGTGGTACGGCAAGAGCGATCTGTGGCGGCTGATCCAGGTGTGCCCGGTCGAGGTGGTTGGCATCAGCGATCCGGACCGACAGATGCTCGAGGGCGCCATCGAGATCGCCGCGCAGCGGCAGCCCTCACGCCGTCGGCCACCGGGCTATCGAGATTACCGGGACCTGCTGCGGGAGCAGAAGCCCGAGATCGTGCTCGTTGGTTCGCCGGATCACTGGCACGCGCTGCACGCGATTGCGGCGATCGAGGCCGGCGCGGACGTGTATCTGCAGAAGCCGATCAGCCGGGACGTGCTGGAAGGCGAGGCGATCCTCGCGGCCGCACGCCGGCATCAGCGAGTGGTGCAGATCGGCACACAGCGGAAAAGCACCCCGCATTTGATCGAGGCGAAACGGCGCGTGATCGAGGAGGGGCGCCTCGGCCGGATCGGACATGTGGACATGTGCTGCTATTTCCACATGCGTGCAAACGGCAACCCGCCGGAGCAGCCGGTGCCCGACTTCTTCGACTATGAACTCTGGACCGGCCCCGCGCCGCTGCGCCCGTTCGACGGTTTGCCCCACCGCCGCTGGTGGCGCACGTTCATGGAGTACGGCAACGGCATCGTCGGCGACATGTGCGTGCACATGCTGGATACCGCGCGATGGATGCTCGGGCTCGGCTGGCCGAAACGGATCAGCTCGACGGGCGGCATCTTCGTGCAGACCGGCGGCAAGTCGAACATCACCGACACGCAGACCGTCACGTTCGAGTATGACGGCCTCTCGTTAGTCTGGCAGCACCGCACCTGGGGACCACCCGCGGACCCGGACTATCCGTGGGCGCTGTTCATCTATGGCGAACGGGGGGTGCTGAAAGCCAGCACGATGCGCGCCGACTTCATTCCGCGGGACAAGTCCGCGGAGCCGATCCGCTTCGAGTGCTTGTACGAGCGCGAGCAGTACCCGGAGGATCTCACCGAGAAAGACATTGAGCTCAACGCGGCGCCGGCGACGCGCCGGCACATGCTCGACTTTCTCGCCGCGATTGACCGCCGCTCGCGGCCGGTCGCGGACGTGGAGGACGGGCACATCTCCACCGCCGCCTGCATCCTCGGTAACCTGGCGATGGAGCTGGGCCGCACGCTGAGTTACGACCCGGCCACCCGCACCGTGCGCGGCGATCCGGAGGCAACCGCGCGGCTTCGCCGATCCTATCGCACTCCCTGGAGGCACCCGGCGGAGACGCTGACCTGAGGGCCGCCGGGGTTCACCACCGCGCGCGGTCGAGCCGGATGACCGCCACCGGCGCGGGCACAAGCTCCAGTGGCAGTACAAGTTCGGCGACCGGCACCGGCGCGCGGTCCGTGAGGGGGCGGGGTGGTGCGCCGAGAACGACGGCGCAATCGAACGCGACCGGCGCCGGCAGCGGGAGCCGGCCGTCTGCGGGCCGCTGGAAGACGTGCAAATACAGCGTCGTGTCGCGACGGGTGATCCGGCCCCAACGGGGCGGCGGCCACGGTGAGCGATCCGTCGCATAAATCGCTTCCCCGTGTGCGCGCAACCAGTCTCCGATCGCGCGCAGCGCCGCAACGCTCTGCTCCGGCACGCTACCATCGGCCCGAGGCCCGATGTTGAGCAGGTAGTTGCCGCCCTTGCTGGCGATGTCCACGAGGTTGCGGATCAGCTCGTCCGCCGGTTTCCACGCATGGTCGTGCTCGCTGTAGCCCCAGGTGGTGTTCATCGTCATGCAGGTTTCCCAGTCCACGTCGGGGAGACCTCCGGGAGGGATATGCTGCTCAGGCGTGAGAAAGTCGCCGAACTTGGGATCGAGGCGTGGCGCGACCGCATCGGTGCCCATGCCGGTCCAGCCGGCCTCGGCGCTGCGGTAGAGGCGGTTGTTCATGATGATCGCGGGCTGCAGCGCGCGGGCCATCGCGAGCAGCTCAGACGCCCCCCAAGCCTCGTCGCCCTGGAAATCCTGTGCGCTGTAGTCCCACCAGAGCACGTCCACCGTGCCGTAGTTGGTGAGCAGCTCCCGGACCTGCGCGTGCAGGTACTCGACATAGCGGCGATGGTCGCGCGCGCCGTTCGGGTAGGGACGGCCCTTCAGCGGGTGCGGCAGCTGCGCGGAGCGGGCGTACTCGTACTGGTCGTGATGCCAGTCAATCACGGAATGGTAGAACCCCACGCGCAGCCCCTCCGCGCGCAGCGTGTCCACAATCTCGCGGACCAGGTCGCGGCCGAGCACGCTGCCCGCGTCGAACCCGGACACTGCGGAATCGTGCAGCGCGAAGCCGTCATGGTGCTTCGTCGTGAACACCACGTAGCGGCAGCCCGCTTCGCGCGCGAGGCGGGCCCATTCGCGCGCAAAGGCCGGAGCGGGCCGGAACTTCGGGATCGCCGCGCGCGCGTAGGTTTCGGTGTCCGCCTTCACTCGCTGCTGGATCCACTCCATGCCGCCGCGTGTGCCCACGGGCCGTCCCTCCCAGGTGCCGGCGAGCGCCGAATACAGTCCCCAGTGCACGAACAATCCAAACCGCGCCTCGCGCCACCAGCGCATGCGCGCGTCGCGGCGGTCGGGCGACTCCGACGGCGGCGAGGTTGGCGCGGCCTCCGAAAAGGCAATCTGTGCAACCACCGGCCAGTGGTCGGAGGGAACCCGACCGCGCTGCGAACGGCGCACAATCTGCGCTTCCAGCACGCGCGCACCGCGCGAGGCTGCGATCCAGTCGATGCGGGGGCCCGCGACCTGGTCGGGCCGGAAACCGTTGAACGTGCCCTCGTCCGGCTGGCGAACGGGATGTGCCGCGCGATACACGTCCACCAGCGGTGAGGGCGCTGCGGCGGTGTCTCCAAAGAGCGCCGCGTAGGGAGGATCGTCTTCTCCGGCGTTGAAGTCGCCGGTGACGATCACGCGGAGACCGCGCCCCTCGCGTTCGACAAACTCGCGCAGGCGCCGTGCGGATTCCAAGCGCGCGCGCGCCCCCCGGTGATCAAAGTGCGTGTTGCAGAACAGCAACGGCGGCGCCAACGGATCAAGTCGATCGCGCAGCCTCACCCAGGTGACCATGCGGGGCAGCGAACTGTCCCAGCTCCGGCTACCCGGCACCTCTGGGGTCTCGCTCAGCCAGAAATGGCCGCCGGCGAGTCGCTCAAAGCGCGTTCGCCGCACGAACACCGCGCACATTTCGCCGCGATCACCACCGTCATCGCGCCCCGCGCCGAACGGCTCGTGCTCCGGCAGCGCGGTCGCGAGCGCATCCCGTTGAAACGCCAGCGTCTCCTGTGTGCCGAGCAGGTCCGGATCCGCGGTGCGGATCGTTTCGATGAGAAGCTCCTGCCGATTGGTCCACGCGTGCAGGCCGTCCGGCGCAGTGCCATAGCGGATGTTGAAGCTCATCACGCGGATCGGCGCGCCGGTCGCCGTGCCGATCCCGAAGGCGCCGAGCGCGACCGCCCGGGCGAGTGTGCACAGGCGCACTGCGGTTCGAGGCATCGTGAATTTCCGACGGTGCAACACCGCGCAGCTTGCGCCAACGGCTGGGGAGGGTCAATCCGGTGGCACGTCGGCCGCCGGTCGATCTGGGCCGAAGAGCAGCGTCAGCCCCTCCTCGATCGCGGCCGGGCTGCGCACCGAGTTCAGACGCCGGCGCAGTTCCGCCGCGCCGGGGCGACCGCCTGCGTAGCGCAGCAGGTGCGCGCGGAACCGACAGGCCGCGATGTGTTCTGGCGGATGGCGGCGCCGACGGCAAAGCGGATGGCTGCGCTCCAGTTCCAGCAAGCCGGCGAAATGTTCGCGAATCAGCGCCCGCACCTCGTCCGGGCCGGGCGGGGGCGCGGGCGGCCGCCCTTCGAGCACGGCGGCAGCGTCGCGGAAAATCCACGGCCGGCCGATCGCGCCCCGGCCGATCATCACCGCGTCGACACCACTGGTGCGCCAGCGCTCCACCGCCTGCGCGCCGCTACCGATGCCACCGTTGCCGATCACCACCAGCTTCGGGTGACGCCGTTTCACCTCCGCGATGAGGTCCCAGTCCGCCGGGCCGCTGTGCCGGACGGCGGTGGGCCGCGCGTGGATCGTCAGCGCGGAGGCGCCGGCCGCTTCGATCGCGTCCGCAAGTTCGAAAATGAGAACATGGTCCGCGGTAGGGCCGGTGCGGGTTTTCACGCTCACCGGCAACGGCGCCGCGGCGCGGATCTCGCGCACGATCGCGGCGAGCCGGTCGAGGTCGAGCATCAGCCCGGCGCCCGCGCCGCGCCGCACCACCTTCGGCATCGGGCAGCCGGCGTTCACGTCAATACCGTCGAACCGGCCCAGCGGCGCGATCATGGCGGCGGCTGCGCCGAACACGGCCGGATCCGCGCCGTAGAGGTGCGCGAACACCGGCCGCTCGTCGGGCGCGCTCGCCAGCAGATGCCAGGTCGCGGCGGAACGGCGCACGAGGCCGTCCACGCTCACCAGCTCTGTGTACACGGCGCCGGCGCCGAAACGGCGGCAGATGCGCCGGAAGGGCAGATCGGTGTAGCCGGCCATCGGCGCCAGCACAAACGGAACTGCGAAGAGGGAAGAAGGGGGGGTCTCGATCATGGCCGGCCCGGCGTGTGTCTCTCCGCCGCGCGTCAGGCAGGCTGCGCAGTTTCGGGTTCTTCGTCCGGCTCCACCGTTGTCGCGGATACCACCCGGTCGCCCGGTTCGAGCTGGATCACGCGGACGCCCTGCGTGATGCGGCTGATCACCCGGATGTCCGCGACCGCGATCCGGATCATCTGCCCGTGCTCGGTGATCACCATCAGCGCATCGCCGTCGCGGACCGCGTGCGCGGCGACGACCGGCCCGTTCCGATCGGAGGTCTTCATCGTGATGATGCCTTTCCCTCCCCGCTGCTGCGCGCGATACTCCTCGAACGAGGTGCGCTTGCCGTAGCCGTTCTCGGAGATGCACAGCAGCGTCGCGGAGGGATCCACCACCTCCACCGCGACGACCGCGTCGTTCTCGCGGGCCAGCTCGATGCCCTTCACGCCGATCGTGTCGCGCCCCTGGTCGCGGAGCTGTTCCTCGTGGAACCGGATGCTCATGCCTTGACGCGTCACCAGCATCAGCTCGTTGTGCCCCTCGGTGAGGCGGACGCCGATCAGCCGGTCGCCCTCTTCAATGCGGATGCCGATGATGCCGCCTGCGCGCGGGTTCGAGAACGCGGCGAGGGTGGTCTTCTTCACAATGCCACGCTCCGTCGCGAACACGAGAAAGCGGTCCGCCCGGAACTCCCGCACCGGGATCAGCGCGGCGATCTTCTCCTCGTTGCCGATTTCGAGAAAGTTCACGATCGCCTTGCCGCGCGCAGCGCGGCCCGCCTCGGGCACCTCGTACACCTTTTTCCAGTACGCGCGGCCCTGGGCGGTGAAGAACAGCAGCCAGTCGTGCGTCGAGGCGGTGAACACGTGCTCGACGTAGTCCTCCTCCTTCGTCTCCATGCCGACGACGCCCTTGCCGCCGCGCCGCTGCAGCCGAAACGTCGAGACCGGCATGCGCTTGATGTAGCCGTGGTGGCTGATCGTCAGCACGCATCCGCGGTCCGCGATCAGGTCCTCGATGCGGATTTCGCCCTCTTCCGGCACGATTTCCGTGCGGCGGGCATCCGCATACTTTTGTTTGAGGTCGAGCAGGTCCGCGCGGATCTCGAGGTAGATCTTGCGCGGGTTCGCCAGCAGGTCCTCCAGCCGGTTGATTTCCTTCAGCAGCGCCTCGTACTCCGCCTCGACCTTGCCGCGCTCCAGACCGGTGAGCTGATAGAGCCGCATGTCCAGGATCGCGTTCGCCTGCCGCTCGGACAGGCCAAAGCGGCTCATCAGCGCGATGCGCGCGGTGTCGCGGTCGCGCGATTCGCGGATCAGCCGCACCACCGCGTCGAGGTGATCGAGCGCGATCTTCAGGCCCTCGAGGATGTGCGCGCGCTCCTTCGCGCGGTCGAGCTCGAAGCGAAACCGGCGGGTGAAGACCTCGAAGCGGTGGTCGAGATAGCGGCGCAGGATCTCCGCCAGCGTCATCGTGCGCGGCCGGCCCTGGTCGATCGCCAGCAGAATGGCGCCGAACGTCGTTTCGAGCTGCGTGTGCTCGTAGATGTTGTTCAGCACCACTCGCGGCACCGTGCCGCGCTTCAGCTCCACGACAACGCGGATGCCCTCCTTGTCCGACTCGTCGCGCACGTCCGCGACGCCTTCGATCTTCCGTTCGTTGACGAGCTCGGCGATCTTTTCGACCAGCGCGGCCTTATTCACGCCGTAGGGGATCTCGGTGATGACGATGCTCTCGCGTCCCTGCGGCCCCTCCTCGATGCCGGCGCGGCCGCGCACCTTCAGCAGCCCGCGGCCGGTCTCGTACATCTTGCGGATTTCCGCAACGCCGCAGATCAGCCCACCGGTCGGGAAGTCCGGCCCGCGCAGGTGCCGCATCAGGCGGTCCAGCCCAATGTCCGGCTCATCAATCATCGCGACGAGCGCGTCCACCACCTCGCCGAGGTTGTGCGGGGGGATGTTGGTCGCCATGCCGACCGCGATGCCGGTGGAGCCGTTCACGAGCAGGTTGGGCAGCCGCGCGGGCAGCACCGTCGGCTCCTGCAGCGACTCGTCGAAGTTGGGCTGCATGTCGACGGTGTTCTTGTCGATGTCGGCGAGCATCTCCTCCGCGAGCGGGTGCAGGCGGCACTCGGTGTAGCGGTAGGCGGCGGGCGGGTCGCCATCCACCGAGCCGAAGTTGCCCTGCCCCTCGATCAGCGGCGCGCGCATCGCGAAGTCCTGGCCCATGCGAACCAGCGTGTCGTAGACGGCGGCGTCGCCGTGGGGGTGGTAGTTGCCGATCACCTCGCCGACCACCTTCGCGCACTTCACGAACGGCTTGTTCGAGGTCCAGCCGCGTTCGCGCATCGCGTAGAGGATCCGGCGGTTGCCGGGCTTCAGCCCGTCGCGCACGTCCGGCAGCGCGCGGCCGATGATCACGGACATCGAATAGTCGATGTACGCGCGCTGCATCTCCTCTTCGAGGTTGATCGGTGCGATCCGTTCGCCCTGGTTGTACATCGTCCGGCTCCCGCGCGGTGGCGTTTCAGATGTCGAGATTGCGCACGTTCAGCGCGTTGTCCTCGATGAACTGGCGGCGCGGCTCGACCGCGTCGCCCATCAACACGGTGAACAGCTCGTCCGCGCGCGCGGCGTCCGCGAGCATCACCTGTAGCAGTTTCCGATTCGCGGGGTTCAGCGTCGTTTCCCAAAGCTGCTCGGGATTCATTTCGCCGAGGCCCTTGTAGCGCTGGATCGTGAGGCCTCGACGGCCGATCCGGCGGACCTCGTCGAGGAGGTGGAAGAGCGAGCGCACCGGTTCGCCCTCGCCCTCGCCGTTGAGCAACCGGAACGGGGGCGGGTCCGCGTCGAGCAGATCGGTTGCGCGGAAGCCCTGCCGTTCGAGCGCGCGCAGCGTCTGCGCGAGCGCCGGCGCGCTGTAGATTTCCACCCAGCGCACCGGTGAGCGCCGCGGCGCGCCGGCCGCGCGTTCCTCCTCCGGCAGCAGCTCCATCTGCTCGCCGCCCGTCGCGCGCTCGGCCTCCTCGACGATCTCGCGCAGCTCGCTCTCCGAGTGCGCCCAGGCGGTGCGCTGCCCGCCGGCGCCGTCCGGCGCGGTGACCCGGTAGAGCGGCAGCGCGCCGCTGGCCGGATCACGCAGCCGCAGAAACTCCGCAATGTCCACCCCCTTACGACGAATGCGGTCCACGTGCGTCTCCGCCTCGCAGACCAGCCGCAGCAGCTCGCCGAGCGCGCGGCCGCTCACCGGCGGACCGCCACCGGCGCGCGCCAGCTTTACCTCGTCCACCGCCAGCTCGAGCAGGATCCGCGTGAGTTGCTCGTCGTTTTCGACGTACTCTTCCCGATTCTTGCGCCGGATGCGGTACAGCGGCGGCTGCGCGATGTACACGTGACCGCGCTCGATCAGCTCCGGCATCTTCCGGTAGAAGAACGTGAGCAGCAGCGTGCGGATGTGAGAGCCGTCCACGTCTGCATCGGTCATGATCACGATCCGCGAGTAGCGCAGGTTCTCAATTTTGAACTCGTCGCGCCCGATGCCGGTGCCCAGCGCCTGGATAATGGTGCGAATTTCGTTGTTGCTGAGCATCTTGTCCTCGCGCGCCTTTTCCACGTTGAGCACCTTGCCTCGCAGCGGCAGCACCGCCTGGAAGCGCCGGTCGCGCGCCTGCTTCGCAGAGCCGCCGGCGCTGTCGCCCTCGACGATGAACAGTTCGCAGAGAGCGGGATCGCGCTCGGAGCAATCGGCGAGCTTGCCTGGCAGCCCCGCGCTGTCGAGCGCGCCCTTGCGGCGCGTGAGGTCGCGCGCCTTGCGCGCCGCTTCGCGCGCGCGCGCGGCCAGCAGCGCTTTCTCCACTACGCGCCGCGCGACGCTCGGATGCTCCTCGAAATAGGTGCCCAGCTGCTCGTTCACGATCGAGGCGACGATCCCTTCCACCTCGCCGTTGCCGAGCTTCGTTTTCGTCTGCCCTTCAAACTGCGGATCGGGCACCTTCACGCTGACCACCGCGGTGAGCCCTTCGCGGACGTCATCGCCGCTCATCGCGTCCGCCTCGTTCTTGAAGAGCTTGTTCGCGCGCGCGTACGCGTTCACGGTTCGGGTCAGCGCGGACCGGAAGCCGCTCAGGTGTGTGCCCCCCTCGGTCGTGTTGATGTTGTTCGCGAACGAGAACACGCTCTCGTTGAACGCGTCGCAGTACTGCAGTGCGATCTCGACCTGTACGCCGTCCCGCTCTCCCTCCAGCAGGATCACTTTCGGATGCAGCGGATTTTTCGCGCGGTTCAGGTGTTCAACGAACTCAACGATGCCGCCCTTGTAGCGGTACACCTCCTCGCGAGGCGGGTCCTCCTGCCGCAGCGAGATCTCGATGCCGCGGTTCAGAAACGCCAGTTCGCGCAGCCGGTTCGCGAGGATGTCCCAGTTGAACTGGGTCGTCGAAAAGATTTCCCGGTCCGGCAGAAAGGTGACGGTCGTGCCGGTGGTGCGCGACTTGCCGATCGGCTCGACCCCGGTCACCGGTTTGCCGCGCTCGTAGCGCTGGTGGTACACGCGGCCGTTGCGCCGCACCTCCACCTCGAGCCATTCGCTGAGCGCGTTCACGCACGACACCCCCACGCCGTGCAGCCCGCCGGAGACCTTGTAGGAGCTGTGGTCGAACTTGCCGCCCGCGTGCAGCACCGTCATCACGACCTCGAGCGCGGAGCGCTTCTCCGTCGGGTGTTCCTCCACCGGAATGCCGCGGCCGTCGTCCTCAACCGTCACCGACCCGTCCGAGTTCAGCGTCACCGCGATCCGGCGGCAAAAGCCCGCCAGCGCCTCGTCCACGCTGTTGTCCACCACCTCAAACACACAGTGGTGTAGGCCGCGAATGCCGGTGTCGCCGATGTACATCGCCGGCCGCTTGCGAACCGCCTCTAGGCCGGCCAGCACCGTGATGGATTCGGCGCCGTAGGTGGAGGTGGGCTCAGCGGGGGCCGTTTCCGCGGATTCTTCCTTCTGCAAAGTCTCGCTCATTTGAGAAAAAATCATACCGAAAACGGCCCCGCAGATCAAGGCGGAACCGGGTGGCCCAGCGCAACGTAACAGAATGACCAGTAATGATTTGCGCTATGTGCCGGGCGCCCCGTCCGCAGGGAGAGGCAGGGCGGCCGGGGAGGGGTGTTGGGAGAGCTCCCAAATGCCGTCCCAGGGGTCGGCGGCGAGGAGCCGCGCGCGGCTGCGCCAGGCCCCGGTGAGTGCCTCGAGCTGGGCGGCGCGGCCGGGAAACCGCACGCGGAGAGCAGGTGGCGGCCGGAACACATCGCCCATCACCAGGCACCGTCCTCCGACCGGCGGCGGAGGAGGGTCTTCGCTCCACAGATCCACAACCGTCACGCCGGGCGGCGCGTGATAGCGCAGATAACGGAAGAACACCGGTCCGCCGGCAGTCAGGATCTGATCGGGCGCGGTACAGACGCGCAACACCGCCCTCGCGCGGGCGCGATGCAGATCGCCCTCCGGCCGGCGCAGCGGTTCGAGGCCGCCCAGCCAGTTGTGCGCGCCGAGTGCCCCCGCGAGCGCGCCGAGCAATATCGGCCGCACCGCGCATCCCTCCGCCGCCGCCCCGACCGCCAGCCACAGCGGCGGCAGCGCCATCACCCACAGCTCCGGATTGCCCGGCTCCATCACCAGCAACAGCAGCGCGTGCGTGGCGAACCACGCGCCTGCGGCTGCCGCGAACGCCGTCCAAGGATTGGAGGCGCCGGCCACGTCGCGGTCCAACCCTTGGAACGCGGTGGCCTCCGTCGCGCCCCGCGCACCGCGCAGCATCGCGACGGCGAGCGTGAGCGCCACCGCAAACGTCAGCGCGAGCGTGCCCCGTGCCGCACGGCGTTGGAGCTCGGGAATCGCGCGGCCGAGGAACTCCTCCTCCGCCGTCATGCGCGCGGGAAACCGTCGCGCGATCGCCGCCGCAACCGCGGGCTCGCCAAAGAGGAAGTTCGCAGACGCGACCGTGGAGCCGAACGCGAGCGTCGCCTTCGCGGCGGCCGACGGCGTGAATCCGCCTTCTGCGCGCAGCGGATCGGGGCCGCCGACGGTGTGCGTGGGGACCACGCCGGCGACCGCGTAGGCGAGCGCCGCGAGCGCGACGGTCGCGCCACCGTGCGCGAGCGCCGCGCGCGAGCCGCGGCGACGCCAGAGCCAGAGCGGAACTGCACCGCCAACGGCGGGCAGCGCGAAGATGTGCATGCCGATCGCCGCCGCGCCGGCGACCGCCGCGGCGGCGCGTCGCGAGCGCGCCGCGCACCACCAGGCGGCTAGCGCGAGCGCGGCGGCGGGCGCGTACGCCTCGGCCTCCGCCGCGTAGCGCCACACACCGTAAGAGACCGCGCAGACCGCCGCGCTGGCCGCCGCCCGCGCGCGGCCAGCCCCTGCGGCACAGCGCAGCAGCGCATACACCAACACCACCGTTGCGCCGGCGGCCACCGCGCTGGCGCCGGCCATCACCGTGTGTGCCCGCACAGCGGGCATCACCCGCCGCGCGATCGCCCATAGCGTGCGCATCACCGGCAGGTGAAGGAGGTGATGGGGATGCAGCAGCTCACGCGCCGGCGCGCGTTCAACCTTCCAGGCAAAGTCCCAGGTATCCTCCGCCTCGGTGCGGTTGCGCGGGGCCGTCCCCGCATAGGCGGCGGCAATCGCCAGTGCGGCGGCCACCGCGACCGCCGCACCACCGCGTCGGTGGGTGGATTCGCTCACAGCACTTCGCGCGCGTGGCGGTGGCTGTGACAGTCGAGGTTGACCGCGACCGGCAGCGAGGCGATATGGCACGGATGCGATTGCACGTGCACCGCCAACGCGGTGGTGTCACCGCCCAGCCCCATCGGACCCAGTCCGGTCGCGTTCAGCCGCTCCATTAGCTCCGCCTCAAGCTCCCGGTCGAGCGGGTCCTCCGCCGGCGCACCGAACGGGCGCCAGAGCGCCTCCTTCGCAAGTTGCGCGGCCCGCTCGAACGAGCCGCCTAGGCCAACCCCCACCACCAGCGGCGGACACGCGTTTCCGCCGGACTCGACGACCGATCGCACCACAAAGTCCACCACACCCTCGCGACCGTCTGCGGGCGTCAGCATCGCGAGGCGCGACATGTTTTCACACCCGCCCCCCTTTTCCATCACGTCCAGCTCCACCTGCTCGCCCGGCGCCAGCCGAATGTGGATCACTGCCGGTGTGTTGTCGCCGGTGTTGCGGCGCGCGAGCGGATGCCGCACCACGCTAGGGCGCAAGCGGCAGCGCGACCATGCCTCCGCGACGGCGGAGTGGATCGCGGGCTCGAGCTCCCCTCCCACCAGGTGCACGTCTTGGCCGAGCGTGACCCGCACGACCACCAGCCCGGTGTCCTGGCACAGTGGGCGGCGGTCCGAGCGCGCGACCTCCGCATTGTCCAGCAGCTGATCGAGCACCGCGCAGCCCATGCAGCTTGATTCGCGCGCGCGGCGCCGCCGCAGCTCCGCCAGCTCGGCGCCGTCCATCTCAAAGCTGGTGCGTTCAATGCAGCGGATCACCGCGGCGCGCAACTCGGCGACGTCCAGTTCGCGGATTCGGCCCATGCGCCCGACAATGTCACGCTGCCGACGCCGCTTCAACCCTTCGCGCCGCACGCCTAAAAGAACGGATTGAACCGCAGTTCCGCCGCCAGCGTCGTCGGCGGCCCGTGCCCCGGCCACAGGCGCGTTGATGCCGGCAGTTCGCAGAGCCGGCGGATCGAGGCGCGCAGCTGCTCGGGATCGCCGCCGGGCAGGTCGGTGCGACCGACGCTGCCCTGGAACACGAGGTCACCGCAAAACACCGTTTGCTCGCAGGGAACCTGGAAGCAGACTCCGCCGGGCGTGTGGCCGGGCGTGTGCAACACGCGCCACTCCAGCCCCGCCAGCGAGAGGCGCGCGCCGTCGGTCAGCTCGCGGACTGGCTCGGGCGGCGGAAGGGGCGGCGAATACCAGGGCGGAAGCTGGTTGATCTCCGTGAACGCCCAGACCGCGTCGGCGGGGTGCAGATAGACCGCCACGCCGTGACGCCGCGCGAGCTCACCGGCCGCGCTGACGTGGTCCGCGTGTCCGTGCGTGAGCAGCACCGCCTCAAGTGTCCATCCCTCGCCGCGCAGCGCCTGCTCGATCGTCTCGGGTTCCGCGGCCGGATCGACAATCACTGCTTGCTTCGAGCCCGGTGCGGCGACGAGGTACGCGTTCGTTTCAAACGGCCCCAGCGGAAGCCGGATCACTCTCATCGCACGGCGCCCCCCGGCGGTTCCTCGTTGCCCTTCCAGACTGCGCGAACGCTGCGCACGTTCACCGCGCCACGGAAGCGGCCGTAGATGCGGACCTCGATCTCGCGGCCGCCGGCCGGAATCTCCGCGGTGACCTGCGCCAGCCAGCCCTCGCGACGGCGGAGTGAGGGCGTCCGTGTCACGAACGCGGGGATGATTTCCTCTCGGTCGTTCCGTATCCGGCGCAGCGCGGCGGCGATCGAGATCTCGCCGCCCGGCGGCACCTCGTCCACCAGCATCTCCATTTGCAGCCGCCGGCCGGGCGTTACGTCGAGCGGGCGACTGACCAGTTCGACTGCCCGCGCGGGATCATCGGATTCGAGCCGGAAGGCAGGTCCCGGGGCGTCGGCCGCCGCGCGCAGCGCGGTGACACTCTGCGTGCGGCGGTTGCCGTAGCGGACGCTCCAGCCCTCGAAGGGCGGGGGACCGGGGCGCGGCGCGGCGAGTAGGTTGCCCTCGACGAGCGCAGCGACGGAGGGCTCGAGCGCGGGGATCACCGCGCTGCGGCCCGCCACCCACCACAGCGCGCCGAGCGTGGCGGCGACAAGCGCCACCAGCGCGCCTGCCAGCACGAGCGCGGTGTGGCGCCACCGGCGCGCACGGCCGCGCAGCCGCTCGATGTCATCGGCGGCGGGCGCGCCCCGCGCGCCGTCCTCCTCGCGCTGGGGTGGCCGGAACGAGACGACTTCGCGGATCGGCCGGTGCGCGAGCAACGGATCGGCTCGGAGAAAGGCGGCAGCAGCCTCGGGCCAGCCGGTCGCGGCGATCGCAATGCGGCAAGCGTCGAGATCAAACGCAACACGTCGGAACCAGACCGCACCGTGGGCGGCGTCAAAGAGTACGTACGATGCCCGGGGATCGCCGTCCCGCGGACAGCCGACCGAGCCGACGTTGACCAGGTATCGTTTACCGGGTTCCAGCTCGAAGTCTTGCGGCTCGAGCCGGTGTGGCGTACCGCTGTTGCCCAAGACAAACAGTGCGGGGCGGTGGGTATGGCCGATGAAGACCAACGGCTCCGGCACTGCGGACAGGGCGGCGAGCGCATCGGCCGGATCTTCGACGTAGTCGAACCGGCCGGGCGCGGCAGAGCTGGCGTGGGCGCAGCGGAACCCCCGGCCGACCAGCTGCAGCGGCCAGGTGGCCATCCAGCGTAGCGCGTCAGGCCCGACGCACCGCCGGCTGCGTTCGAGAATGTCGCGTGCGAGCTCGTGGAACCCATCCGCCGGCAGCCGGCCGGTGAGCACCGCGTCGTGGTTGCCGAGCGCGACGCGCCACGCCTCCGCATACAGCGACTCGAGCACCTCCACCGGCTGCGGTCCGTAACCGACCACGTCGCCGAGGCAGAGGATGCGATCGGCCTGCTGCAGCACGATGTCGCGCAGCACCGCCCGCCAGGCGGGCAGGTTCGCGTGGAGGTCGGAGACGATCGCGTATTTCACGCGCGTCACCCGCACGGGGGCGGCGTCCGCGGCCTCGGAGCTACCGCCGGGACCGCCGCGCGCGCGCGCGGCGGCGTGCGGTGGGGGAGGCCTTCGAGGACGCAACGCGCCGCCGCCGAGCCTTCGGTTTCGAAGGGGCGCCCGGCGCCGGTGTGGCCGCGGGGGGCTCGGACGGTGGCCGCGGTACCGAAATCATCGGATTTGCGGCGGAAATGGTGATCGTGACCGTTGAGCGGGCGATCTCCTCCTCGAGGGGGCCAACGGTGCCGTCGAACGAGCGCGGGCTGCCGGGCCGCAGCTCCTCGATCTCCGTCGGAAGGCCGAGCCGGGCGAGCAGCTCGAGGAATGGGTCCGGATCTAGCTCTTCGACGTTCACCATCGTGCGGCAGTCCCACGGGCCCTGCGCGATCAACATCGCCGCGGCGACCGGCGGTACGCCGGCGGTGTAGCTGATCGCCTGCGATTCGACCTCCTCGTAGCACTTTTTGTGATCGGAGACCTGGTACAGCAGCACTTCGCGCCGTCGGCCGTTCTTCCAGCCCTTAACGAAGTCGCCGATCCAGGTCTTACCGACGTAGTTGGGCGCGAGCGTCTTCGGGTCTGGTAACAGCGCCTTCACCACCTTCAGCGGGACGACCTCCTGGCCGGTGGACAACCGCACAGGCAGATGCGAGAGCAACCCGAGCGTGCGCAGCACGGTGAACACGTTGATGTAGTGATTGCTGAACCCCATCCAGAACCGGACGCTGTTCGCGTCCATCGTCTGCGACAGCGAATGGAGCTCGTCGTGTCCGTTCAGGTACACCGGCTGCGAGCCCACCACCGGGAACTCGTGCACGCGCTTCACGGTGTGGGTCGGATACTCCCGCCACTGGCGGTCGATCCAGGTCCACACCTTGATGAACTCGCGGAAGTTGATCTCCGGGTCGAAGTTGGTGGCGAAGTAGCGGCCGTGGCTGCCCGCGTTCACGTCCACGATGTCAATGGTGTCGAGCCGGTCAAAGTAGTGTTTCTTCGCGTAGGCCGCGTACGCGTTCACGACGCCTGGATCGAAGCCGGCGCCGAGGATCGCGGTGACGCCGCGCTCGCGGCAACGGTCGCGGCGTTTCCACTCGTAGTTCGCGTACCACGGCGGGTTTTCGCAGACCTTGTCCGGCTCCTCGTGGATCGCGGTGTCGATGTAGGCGGCGCCGGTTTGGAGGCAGGCCTCGAGCACGGACATGTTGACGAACGCGTTCGCGAGGTTGATCACGATCTGCGTCTGGGTCTCGCGGATCAGCTGTGCGGTGGCGGGCACGTCGAGCGCGTTTAGCTCGCGCGCGTAGAGCCGCCGCGAGGGATCCTTCAGGTGCTGTTTCCGGCGCACGCTCTCGATGATCTCCTCGCACTTTGCGACCGTGCGGGAAGCGATGCAGATGTCGCCGAGCACGTCGTTGTTCATCGCCGCCTTGTGCGCGGCGACGTGCGCGACGCCGCCGGCGCCGATGATCATCACGTTCGTCTTCATCGGGTGGTCTCCACTCCGCCGCCGCGGCGCGCCGCGGCCGCTGCGGTCGCGCCTACTATTGCGAATCGCGGGCGGTGGCGCAACGCTGCGTGAGCGAGTCGCGGTAGTCCTCGTAGCCAAACTGTGCGAGCGTCTCGATGTGGCCATCCGCGCGGCGCAGCCGAATCGCCGGCATGGGCAGCCCGTTGAACCAGTTCTTCTTCACCATCGTGTAACCCGCTGCGTCCGCGATGCGTACCCGGTCGCCGACGCGCAGCCGGCGAGCGAGGCGGTAGCGGCCAAACACGTCGCCGGCCAGGCAGGAACGCCCTGCGATGAACACCTCGTAGCGGCCCGGCGGAGGCCAAGCGATGCGCGGCGACGTGCGGTAGACGAGGTGGTCGAGCATGTGCGCTTCGATCGATGCGTCCACGATCGCGATGTCCGCGCGGTTGCGGACCACGTCGACCACCGTCACCACCAGCTCCGCGGTGCGGCTGACCACCGCGTCGCCGGGCTCGAGGTAGAGCTCGAGGTCGAACTCGCGGCGGAAGTCCGCCAGCAGCCGGATCAAGTCCGCCAGCGGATAGCCGGGGCTGGTGAACGCAATGCCGCCGCCGAGGCTCACCCATCGCACCCGACGCAGCAGTGGGCCGAACTCGCGGCCGAGCCGCCGCAGCTGTTGCGCCAGCGCGGCGAGGTCGGCGTTTTCACAGTTGATGTGGAACATCAGGCCGTCGAGCCGGTCCGCCGCCCGCAGCAGCGCGGCGCGGTCCACGACGCCGAGCCGCGAATAGCGGCGCGCCGGGTCCGCCAAGTCGTAGTGCGAATAGCTGAATCCCGGGTTCACGCGCACGCCGAGCGGTCGGCCGTCGCACGCGTCGGCGAGCGCCTCCAGCTGCGAGAGCGAGTTGAAGATCACCTTGTCCGCATAGCGGGCCGCCTCGCGGATTTCGTCGCGCCGAAAACCGACGCAGTACGCGTGCACTTCCTTGCCGAACGTCTCGCGGCCCAGCCGCGCCTCGTAGACGCTGCTGCTGGTGGTGCCGTCGAGCGAGTCGCGCATCAGGCCGAATACGCCCCAGGTGGAGAAACACTTCAGCGCCAGCACCGCCTTCACGCCCGCGCGCTCGCGCACGCGGCGCACGATCGCGAGATTGCGGGCCAGCCGGCGTTCGTCGATGAGGTAACAGGGTGTGTCCACGTCCGGCATCGTGCGGGGCCCTCGCCGGCGCCATCGCACCGGCCGCGCCGCAGTGTACGCCCGCGCGCCCGCCGCGCAAGTGCCCCAGCAGTTCAGAACGCGCGCAGCGAGACACGCTGCAGCAGGCCGGGCGGCAATTCCTGCAAAAAGCGCGACGGGGAGTAGAACTGCGGCGACTGGTCCCGCGCCAGCCGCATGCGGGGCACGCAGAGAAACAGGTGGTCGCGCGCGCGCGTGACCGCCACGTAGAACAGCCGGCGCTCCTCCGCGAGGCCCTCGCGGCCGTCGTCCGCGACCGCGCGCCCGGAGGGAAACATGCCCTCCGCGAGCCACACCACAAACACCACCGGCCACTCGAGGCCCTTTGCCTGGTGCACGGTGGTCAACAGCAGGCGGTCCTCCGCGTCCGGCTCGTCCGCCGGCGCGGCGGTGTCCACGTTCGTCAGCAGCGCGACCTCCTCCAGAAACTCCGCGGCGCTGCGGAAGCGCGCGATGAAACGTTCCAGCTCCTCGATGTCCTCGCGACGGCGCTCGGGGTCTTCGAAGGTCTCGCGAAGGTGGCGCGCGTAGAACGCCTCGGTGAAGCGGTGGATCAGCTCCGCCGGTTGCGCGGGGTCGGCGCCCGCGAACGCCTCCGCCCACGCGGCCCAGTCGGCCGCAGCCGCCTCCGGCAGTGCGGCGGCGAGCCGCCGGCGGTCTTCCTCGACCATCGGCGACCACCGTCCGCCGAGCCGGCGCCACAACGCGCGCGCGGTCGCCTCGCCGACGCGCGGCAGCAGCGGCAGCAGGCGCACGAACGCGAGCGCGTCGGTCGGGTCCACCGCCAGCCGCAGCGGCGCGAGCACGTCCTTGATGTGCGCCTGCTCGAAGAATCGCACGCCGGAGACGATCCGGAAGGGGACCCGCGCCCGCTGCAGCTCCAACTGCAGTTCGAGCGCGTGGTAGTGGGAGCGATAGAGCACCGCGATGTCGCGCCAGGCATAGCCGGCCGCGTGCAGCTCTTCCGCGGTCTCGCGCACGAAGCGCGCCTGCTGCGCGCCGTCGCGCAGGTCGGCGCGGTACGGCGCGAGGTCCTCGCCGCGCACCGGCCGCAGCGTCTTCTGGAACTGGTCCGGGTTGCCCGCGATGCAGGCGTTCGCGACCGCGAGAATCCCGGGCACGCTGCGGTAGTTGGTTTCAAGCCGCACCACAAAGGCGTCCGGATAGCGCTGCGGAAAAGAGAGAAAATGACGATAGTCCGCGCCGCGCCACGAGTAGATGCTCTGGAAGTCGTCGCCGACCACCAGCAGGTTCCGGTGCCGCGCAGCGACCTCGTCCACCAGCCGCGCCTGGATCGGATTGGTGTCCTGATACTCGTCCACCAGCACGTGCTGAAACTGTTCCCGATAGCGCTCCAGCACGTCCGGCGCCTGCTGGAACAGCACGAGCGCGAACTCGAGCAGGTCGTCGAAGTCCACGCCGCGGACCGCCCGCTTCGCGGCCGCGTAGTCGCGGACCGCCGCGACGATGACCTCTGGCGGCACCGGCAGCTCCGCGAACCGTTCGGGCACCGCGACGAGCGGATCCTCTCCGCGGTTCCGCGCCAGGCTGATCGCGTCGTGCAGCACCTCGACCTTCGGAAAGTGGGGGTGAGCCCGTCGCGCTTCCGCGGTCGCGCGTCGCAGCACCGACTGCGCGTCGTCGTCGTCGAGGATCACGAAGGCCGGATCAAGGCCGATGCGGGCGCCGTGCCGCCGCAGCAGCCGGTGGGCGAAGTGGTGGAACGTGCCGCCCCAGACGCCGCCGACCGCTTCGCCGACAAGGCGCCGTGCGCGGTCGAGCATCTCGCGGGCAGCCCGGTTGGTGAAGGTGAGCAGCAGGATCCGCTCCGGTGGCACGCCGCGCTCGACCAGATGCGCGACGCGGTAGGTGAGCGTGCGCGTTTTGCCGGTGCCGGCCGCGGCGATCACCAGCACCGGTCCGTCCGGCGCGAGCGCGGCAGCGCGCTGCTCCGGGTTCAGATCGCGATCAAAGTCCACCGGCATCGAGCCAGCCCTTCAGTTCCGCGAGCGCCCAGGCCGCCAGCGTCTTGCCGTCGCGGATCACGTTGTCACGCAGCGCCCGTCGCAGCTCCTCCGGGCGGAATCGCACCAGCTCGAGGTGCTCGTCCGCGTCCCAGTCGGCTTCGGTGCTGGAACCGTCGCACTCCGCAAAGAACAGATCGATCCACTCGTCGGTGTAGCCGGGGGAGGCGAGCACGCGGCCGAGATGCCGCAGGAGCCTCGCAGTGCGGCCGGTCTCCTCGAGCAGCTCGCGTCGCGCCGCCGCCTCCGGCGCCTCACCCGGCTCGCAGAGACCCGCACACAGCTCGATCACCTCAGCCTCCACCGCCTTGCGATACTGGCGCACCAGCAGAAAGTCGCCGTCGGGCAGCCGGGGCAACACCGCGACGGCCGGCGCGTGCCGCACGATCTCGCGGACCGACCGGCGTCCGTCCGCCAGTTCGACCTCCGTCACCTCCAGCCGTACGACGCGTCCGTCGTAGATGGTCTGCGTGGCCAGTGTTCGCTCATGCATGCGGGTGGTCCTCTTGCGGTGTGGGATATCCCGTAATGGTGCGGCGCTGTCAATCGAACGGGCGGAGCGATGCGGCGGCGTAGGGCCGCCCGCGCGAGCGCCCTGACGCTTCTGCCGGCACGCCAGCCCCGCTGCCGACGGCCCCATACGTGGGCCCCGACCGCGCCGCTGCGAACTCCGCGAGAGGGTTGAACGGCGTGTGCGCCGTCGCAGCTAAACTGTCAGGGGTTTTTCACAAACCACGGCCGTGCGAGCGGGTTGCGGAGGAAAAACTCCATCAGCTGCTCTGCCACCTTGGCGCAGCCGGCGGGGGAGGGATGCGTGCCATCCGCGACGAAGTCGCCGCGTCGCCAAACGAGGTCATCCGCCGCGCGTCCCCTCTCGCCGTCCGCCCAGAGATAGGGGCCCCAGCATAGCCAGGGCGCCCGCACCTGGCCCCGCGCGGGATCGGGATTCAGCGCCGCATCGCCCCGCATCTGGCGCTGAAGGATGCGGCGGGCGACACGGCCGCTTTCGTATGCGAACGGCTCCGGATTGAGCCGAGTGGTCGCGTAGCCGCCATAGATGCGACTGCCGAGGTAGACGATCGCAAGGTTCGGACATCGCAGCTTCGCGGATCGCAACACCGCGACCGTGTCTTGCTCGAGTTTCGCGGCGTACTCCTCTGGCGATTCTCCGCGGCAGATGTTCGCGAGCTTCACCCACGCGGCCTGGACCTGCGCGGTTGTCACGCCGGCGCGCTCTAGGCGTTCCGCCGCCACTGCCCACGGTCTTGCCGCCGGATCCGCCCACTCTGCCATCGCCTGTCCTCCCTGCGCGCAGTTGACGACCGCGACCGAGGGAGAACGCTCGGCCGCCAGCATCGCGACCGTCTCGAAAAGTTCGAATTCCATCGAGGCGTTCGACATGCTGAACGCAGTGAGCACGATGCGCCCGTCCGCCGCCGGCCGGCCCTCGCGATCGCGGGGGCGGATCGTGCGGACCACATCGAGCAGACGCGTCCGCCATGGCTCCGGCGGCTCGTTATGCCCGTGGCCGTAGAGGCCGATCTCCTCGGGCGGTCGGCCGTCGCCGCCCGAAAGATCACACAGCGGAATCAACCGTCCCGGCGCGCTTTCCGCCGCCCAGGCCAGGGCCCCCAGTGCGAACACAACGCCGAAGATTAGGAGTGTAATCGTCTTCATACGGGAAACAACGAAGGAGGGGTACATCACATTGTTCATCGCGCGCCAGCCGGCTCAACCCTGCGGACACCGCCGTGCGGTCCACAGGTCCACTGCGCCAAAGAAGGCAGAGACACGACGGATCTCCGCAAACCCGCAGCGCTGAAAGCAACGGTGCAGTTCGCGGCGTGGGGGCACATCGCGCAGTGTGACCGGAATCCACGTGTGGGCGCGCGTGTGACCGCAGATCAATATGCTGGCCAGAAGGCTCCAGACCCCAAGCAGGGTGAACAGCAGCGCGTTGCCGAGCGCGGAGTCGGGACGCGCAAAGTCCAGAAACGCGGCGGTGCCACCGGGTCGCAGCAGGCGCGCGCTCTCCCTCAGACCGGCCTCCACCGACTCGGCCAGCCGCAATGCCCATGCGCCGGTGACCACGTCCGCGCAGCGATCGGGCAGGCCGGTACGGCTCATGTCCGCACAAATCCAACGGATGCGGCCGCTCCGGTCGCTTCGCCGGGCGAGGTCGAGCATCGCGGGGCTCAGGTCCACGCCGGTCACCGTCCCGCTCGGGTAGCGGCTGGCCAGGCGCCGCGTGAGGTCACCGGTGCCGCAGGCGAGGTCGACCGCGTCCAGGTTCGGCGCGGTCGGCAGCGACGCGATCAGGCGATGCTTCCAGTGCGGGTCGCGACCAAACGAGATCCAACGATTCTGACGGTCGTAGCGGGGCGCGAGCATATCGAACAGCAGGCGGTTGAACCGCCGGCGAGCGGCCGGGTCGGCCGCGATCACTCGCAGCGGCGCCGATTCGTGGTGCGGCGGCGTCACAGGTCCCGGCATGCGCGGGCGACGATGCTCAATGCGCGCTCGACCTCCCGTTCGCGGATGGTCAGCGGCGGCAGGAACCGGATCACCCGCTCCGCGGTGGCCAGCGACAGCAGCCCCAGCTCGCGCAGCCGTGCTTCGAACGGTTTGGCCGGACGGTCGAGCACCAATCCGACCATCAGGCCGCGACCGCGCACTTCAACGAGCGCGGCATGTCGCTTTTGAAGCTCGCGCAGGCCCTCCATGAACTGTTCGCCGCGCCGCGCGGCGTTCTCGAGCAGGCCTTCCTCCTCGATGATCCGGATCACCGCGAGCGCGGCGACGCAGGCCAGCGGGGTTCCTCCGAAGGTCGAAGCGTGAGTGCCGGGCTGAAACACCTGTGTGAGGCCCGGCGCGACCACAATTGCGCCGATCGGAAAGCCTCCGCCGAGTCCCTTCGCGATCGAAAACGCATCCGGTTCGATCCCGTACGCCTGCCACGCCCACCAGCGCCCGGTTCGGCCCATACCGCACTGCACCTCATCCATCATCAGAAGCACGCCGCTCTCGGTGCACAGCCGCCGCAGCCCGCTCAAGAACCGTTCGGTGGCCGGCACGATGCCGCCCTCACCCTGGATCGCTTCCACAAGCACTGCGGCGGTTTGCTCGCTGATGGCCGCGCGCACGGAGTCCAGATCGTTGAAGTCTGCGTAGTCGAAGCCATCCGGCAACGGTTCGAAGCCACGCTGCACCTTCGCCTGGCCGGTCGCGGTGAGCGTCGCGAGCGTGCGGCCGTGAAACGAGTTGCGCATCGTGACGATCCGCCAGCGGCCGCCGTTCTGCGAGCCCCACAGTCGTGCGAGCTTGATGAGCGCTTCGTTCGCCTCCGCGCCGGAGTTGCAGAAGAAACATCCCCCGCCCATCGAGCGAGTCGCCAGCGCCTCGGCGAGACGCGCCTGCGGCTCGTGGTAGAAGAGGTTCGAGGTGTGCATCAGGCGGCCCGCCTGACGCCGGATCGCGCGCACCAGCGTCGGATGCGCGTGCCCGACACCGGTGACCGCGATGCCGGAGAGAAAGTCGAGATAGCGACGCCCCGCCACATCCCACACCCACGCGCCGCGCCCGCGCGCGAGCGCGAGGCTCGCCGGCGCATAGGTGGTCAGCACGTACCGCCGGTACAACGCCTCGATTTCGCCGGCTGCAAGACCCTCCGGAGATTCTGCGCTCATGTGCCCTCCCGCGCGCCGTTCACGTCGCCGCCGACGATCTCGGTGCCGACGCCACGGTCGGTGAACAGCTCCAGCAGCAGTGAATGGGGCAGAAACGAATCAATGATGTGCACCTTCGCGACGCCGGCGCGGACCGCTTCGAGCGCGCCGCCGATTTTCGGAAGCATCCCCCCCGATATCACGCCGCGCTCAACGAGACGGTCGATCTCGTCCGCGCGCACGCTCGAGATGATGCTGGTCGGGTCGGACGGGTCCGCGAGCAGACCCGGTACGTCGGACAGAAACACGAGTTTGCGTGCCCGCAGCGCGCGCGCGATCGCGGAGGCCACCTCGTCCGCGTTCACGTTGTACACCCGCCGATCAGGCCCGCGGCCGAGCGGCGTGATCAGCGGTACGATGCCCGCCGCCAGAAACGCGAGCACCGGCTCAACGTCCACCTCGACCACTTCGCCGACGTACCCCCACGACACGACCTGCCCGGTGGCCGGGTCGCGGCCCGTCTTCGGCCGGACCTGCAGGATGTCCTCGCCGTGAATGCCACGGGCCTTACAGTCGAACTCGCGCAGCAGCCGCACCATGTGGGGGTTGATCTCCTGGTTCAGGGTCTGCTCGACGATCCGGATCGTCGCCTCGTCGGTGACGCGCAGTCCGAGCCGAAACTCCGGCGTCAGGCCCGCGGCTTTCATCTTCTGGGAGATCGCCTTGCCGCCACCGTGCACCAGCACCGGTCGCAGCCCGACCACCGCCATGAACGCGACGTCCTGCAGGATCGCGCGCACCCCCCCCTCGTTGTCCATGATGCTGCCGCCGAACTTCACGACGATCGTCTCGCCGTGAAACTTCTGGAGATAGGGCAGCGCCTCGATCAGCACCGCCGCTTTTTCCACGAGCAGTTGCATCCCACCTCCGCGCCGGCCCCCGCGTCCGGCTACATGTTGATTCGAACGTACTCCTCCGTACAGTTGCAGGTCCAGATCTCCGCGCGGCCGCGGCCGAGGCCGAGGTCGATCTCCACGGTGAACTCGGGCCGCGCGATCACCTCGCGGAGCTGCTCGCGCGTTGCCGGGCCTGGCGCGCCGCGCCGCACCGCGCACAGCCCGTCGAACCAGATCGCAACGCGGGACTCGACGACCTTCGCGGCGGAGTAGCCGAGCGCATCCATCACGCGGCCCCAGTTCGCGTTCGGCCCTGCCCAGGCGGTCTTCACCAGCAGCGAGTTCGCGACGCTGCGCGCGGCGAGGTCCGCCTCGCGGTCGGAGCGGGCGCCGCGCACGCGGACCGTGATGAAGCGGGTGGCACCCTCTCCGTCGGCGACGATCATCCGCGCGAGCGCGCGGGCCGTTGCGCGTACCGCCCTTTCGAACTCGCGCCACCCGGGCCGACCGGGCGCCAGCCGAATGCCCGAGGCGCCGTTGGCCAGCAACAGTGCGGTGTCGTTTGTGCTGCGGTCGCCGTCCACGGTGATGCGGTTGAAGCTCTCGTCCGCTGCCGCGCGCAGCAGTCGCTGCAGCGCACCGGCCGGCGCGGCGACGTCGGTGAGCAAAAACGCGAGCATCGTCGCCATACGCGGCTCGATCATGCCGGCCCCCTTCGCGAACCCCGCGACGATCGCCGGCCGGCCGCCAATCGAAAGCGGCACAGTCCAGCGCTTCGGGCGGGTGTCGGTGGTGAGGATCGCGGTGGCGGCGGCCTCGGCGCCGTCGGGCGACAACTGCGCGACGAGCCGCTCGATGCCGACCAACACCCGGTCCATCGGCAGGGGAACCCCGATCGTGCCGGTGGAGCAAACGAACACCTGCCGCACCGGCACGCCGAGCCGCCGGGCGGTTTCCGCGGCCATGCGGAGCGCATCGCGACGGCCGCGTGGCCCGGTGCAGGCGTTCGCATTTCCGCTGTTCACCACGATCGCGCGCGCGATGCGGCCGCGCAGGTGTTCTCGGTCCAGTCGCACCGGTGCGGCCTGGACCTGGTTGGTCGTGAAGACGCCGGCGACCACCGCGGGCTGGTCGGAGACGATCAGCGCCATGTCGGGCCGTTCTGCGCCGGCCTTGATGCCGGCCGCGACACCGGCGGCGCGGTAGCCGGCGGGCAACCGGAGCTCTTCCGTGCCGAGGGGTGGGGTCGATCGGATCTGTCGCATCGTCGTCATGCCTCCGTCCAAGCAACGACCCCGAACGTCCGGAGGGGACATTCGGGGCCGGCGGCTCGGGCGCCTGGAAGGATCAGCGCTTCGAGAACTGGAACCGCTTGCGGGCGCCCGGCTGCCCCGCCTTCTTGCGCTCCTTCATCCTCGGGTCGCGCGTCAGACAGCCGGCCTTCTTCAGAATTGGGCGCAGCTCCGGTTCCGCGGCGACCAGTGCGCGCGAAATCGCATGCCGCAGCGCGCCGGCCTGACCGGTGATGCCACCGCCGCGAACCGTCGCGACGACGTCAAAGCGTCCAAGCCGTTCGGTCAGCGCCAGCGGCTGCTCCACATACGGCCGCAGCGCGGGGATCTTGAAGTATTCCTCGAACGGGCGCCCGTTGATCGAATACCGGCCTTCGCCGGGGAACAGCCGCACACGTGCGACGGCAGTCTTGCGCCGGCCGGTCGCCGCGCTCACGGGGCTGACGGTGGTGGTCGTCACCTGCGAATCCTCCTAGCCACGGAGCGTGACCGGCTCCGGCTTCTGCGCCGCGTGCGGGTGCTCCGCGCCGGGATAGATCTTCAGCCGGCGCAGCAAGACCGCGCGGGTGTGATTCTTCGGGAGCATGCCGCTGACCGCATGGCGCAGGATGAACGCGGGATTCTTCGCGCGGACCATCGCGGGCGTGAACCGCTTCAGCCCGCCGGGGTAGCCGCTGTACCGCGTGTAGATCTTCGCGGTTTCCTTCGTGCCGGTGAAGCGGATCTTCGCCGCGTTGATCACCACGACCATTGCGCCGGTGCAGACGTGCGGCGTGTAGTCGGGCCGGTCCTTGCCGCGGAGCAGGTTCGCGACCGCGACGGCGAGCCGGCCAACCGGCTGCCCTTCGGCGTCCACCAGCTTCCACGGGTGCGTCACGCTCGGCCCGTGCGCCATCGTTGTTTTCATGCTCGTTGCAACGTCCTCCGGACTCAACGCGAACGGCGCAGGATAGGGAGCGGGCGGGCGGTTGTCAACCGCGCGCGGCGGCGGCCTCGCGGCGTCGGGCCGCCAAGATCACCGGCGTCGCGCCCGCGGCCAGCACGGCGGCCAGCACCAGGTCGAGCCGCCAGCCCCCGACCGCGGCCGGCACAACAGCCAGCTGAGAGGCGAAAAAGATCAACATCGCGGCGAAGGACATCGCGACCAGGGAGCGGGGCGGCTGGCGCAGCGTCACCGCGCCGAGCACCATCGGCGCCATCATCGAGGTGCCGGAGAAACTGGTGCGGGCCAGCAGCACGAGCTGGTCGCTCATCACCACCGAAAACGCAAATACGATGCCCGCGAACACCAGAATGGCGACGCGCGTCGCGGCCATCACGCCGCGATCGCTGCCGTGCAGCATCGAGCGAAGCTCCGCCCCCAGCGCAAACAGCTGCGCGTTCGTGGTCGAAAGGCCCGCCGCAAACAGCCCCACCAGCGAGAGTCCTCCGAGCCAGGGCGCGCGGTCATGCAACAGCGCGGCGCCCAGAAAGCGATCAGTCGGCAGGCCCGCATAACGCGCCGCGCCGAGCGCGCCGATCAGCGCGGTGGGGAAGATCACCAGAATCGCGAACACCCCCACCGACACCGCCATCCGATACATCGCCGCCGTGCTCTTCATCACCACCAGCCGCGTCGTCAACTGCGGCTGCGTGACCGGGATCATCACAATCGCGACCGCGGAGGCGATCAGAAACTGCGTGGTGAAGAGCCCCTTCGGACCTGGCGCGGAACCGAGGGCCGGATCCGTCGCCAGCATCCCGTCCCACAGCGCGACCCAGCCGCCTGCGGCGCGCACGCACGCCAGCCCGATCGCCCACAGGATCAACAGCAGCGAGAGTCCCTGGATCGCGTCCGCGAAGACGATCGCACGAAAACCGCCGAGTTCGCTGAACGCGAGCATGATCAGCACAATCAGCGCCGCCCACTGCCATGGCGCGAGCAGATCCGGGAACGTGCTGCGCAGGAAGATCGCAATGCCGCGGATCTGAATCGCGACGTAGGGGACCAGGAAGATGAACGAGCTGGCGAACATCGCCCAACCCGCCGGACGCCAGCGGTAGGCGGCGCTCATCAGCCCCGCCACCCCGTCGAAGCCCAGCTCGCGGACGCGCCGACGGATTGCTCGGCCGAACGCCACAATCAGCAGCACCATCATGCCGTCCGACACCGCCAGAAAAATCCATGCGGCGACGCCGTGCGTGCGGAAGAAGTCCGGCATGCCCTGAAATGTGAACGCGCTGAACAGCGCGGCCGCATACGTCAACACGCCGAGCCGCACGCCGAGGCTGCGGCCCGCGAACATGAATTCGTCCGTGCTGCGGTGGCGCCGCCACGATGCGCGCGCGGCCAGCGCCAGCAGCCCGAGGTACACGCCGCCGAGCAGGTAGACCCATCCCCGCAGGCTCATCGCGGGGCTCCGTTGCCGTCGGCGTCTTCCTCCGCGCACAGCCGCGCCGCGGCCGCGGTGAGGCCGACGAACATCGCCGCGACGAGGATGCCCATCCACAGGGTATACGGCATCGCGGCGAGCCGGGGCTCAATGCGGCCGGCCGGTGTCACCAGCGGAGTGAATACCGCCACCGCGAGCACGACACCTGCCCCCCACACCGCGGCGAGCCGTCGCCGTCGGAGATTTGGACTGGCTGTCATCCAACGGATCTCCGCGCGCACCGCGAGCGCGGGCCGCGCGCGACTGATCATCCTGCAGCACCACTGCGGTGGCAAGGCGCGCAGGCGATGCGCCACTTCAACGCGGGGCCGGCGGCATCGCGACCGGCCCGTGGCGCAGATCGGCGAGACGGCGCAGCTCGTCGGCGGTCAGCGCCCGGTTGTAGACCGCGACGCCACCGATCCAGCCGGTGAACCCGACACCGCGCGAACTGTGGATCACCCGCCCAATCGTGAACGGCCCGCCGAGGCCGGGCGGCGGCGACCAGATGCCGTGGGGATACCACCACGGGTTCAGCCGCAGCGCGACCAGCTCCCGCTCCGCGATTCGCCAGCCCGATCCCTCGCGCACGAGCGTCACGTTCACCCTCGTGTAGCGGTACTCGCGCAGCTCCACGCGCACATCGTCCCGCTCTTCGAGCACCCGGAGCGCGATCGGTTCCTGCTCGGGCGGATTGTAAAACTGGTCAGCCGGGTAGTCGGGATCCTCGCCGGGCTGCAGACCGGGCTCGCGGTGCAGCCACCCCTGCCGCCACGCCTCGACCACCGAGGAGATCAGCCGGTCCTTCGCGGGGTGGTCCAGCCATCGGTCGCCGGCCTCGCCGTTCAGCCAGCCGGTGATCTCCTGCCGGGACGGGTCGAACGTCATCGCGAAGCACTGCCATGCGGAGTCGAGCACCTCGGGGGGGCTGTCGGCCGGCACCGCCGGCGAAACGCCGGCTGAGTTGCACTTGTGCAGCGCGTAGCGGTTGCGGAACGAAGCGCCGCCGTTTTCGGAGACGTGACCGCAGGCGCTCCCCTCGATGTTCAGCCCCGCGAACAGGCCATACTGCCGCTGGCCGCGCACGACCTTGCGGATCGTTTCGGTGGAGGGTTGCTTGAGGTCCGTCCCTTCATGCCAGATGCCCGCCAGCGCGTGGTTGCCGCTCTCGCGGATCGCCCAGACCACCACGCTCACGCCGCGGCCCTGGCCCTTGATGTCCAGCGGAGTGTCCTGCAACCGCTCGCGCGGCACCAGCAGCAGCGGCCGGAACATCGGGTCGGTTTCTCGCCGGATTCGGATCGCGTTGCCGAACGGCCCGCGGCCAAGCTGCGGGATGTCGTCCCACGTCGCCTCCCGGCCCTCGCCCCAGTACTCGCGCACGTAGTTCATCACCTCCAGCGGATAGTCGGTGGGGGAACCGGCTGGCACATGCGCGCAGAACCGATGCGGGGGGGCCGGCTCCCGCCGTACGAAATCCCAGAACGCGACGCAGCCGGGTATACCGGTGACCACCGCAACGCGGCGGGCCAGCGGGTCACCCGCGGCGGCGGCCGCCGCCAGCAGTCCCGCCAGCATGGGCAGCGCTCCACGCATCGCGATCGAACACATCACCCGGATTCTTCCCTCACCGACGGGATCGCCGCAAGCGGCACCGCGGCGCGGCCGGGCTTGCGCGGCGTCGATCGCTTCGCCAATGTGCGAGCATGAACAACGAACTGGCCGATGCGGGCTGGCTGGCTTCCGTCGAAGTGCGGATCAACGGTGAGCGACTGCCCGCCGAGCGTCTGCTCTCGGAGTACCGGACGCTGTGCGCCGGGTATGCGGTGCAGATGTCCGCGGAGGAACTGGCGGCGCAACGGGAGCGGATTCGACGTGACGCGGTCGAAAACGCGATCGAGCGCACGCTGCTGCTCGAGGAGGCCCGCCGTCGCCTCGGGCCGGTGCCCACGGCTCAGATCGAGTCGGCGCTGACTCGGTGGCGTCGGGAACGGCCGCCCGGTTCGCCGGAGCCGACAGCAGCGGAGACCGCTCAGATGCGCGAGGCGATCGCGGAACAGTTGCTGCTCGACCGATTCTTCGAGCAGCTCTGTGAGGCGGTGCCGCGGCCGACGACCGACGAACTGCGCGCCTGGTACGCGGAGCACTCGCAGGAGCTGCAGCGGGACGAGCAGGTCCGCCTGTTGCTGATCACGCTGCCTGCACGGCCTGGCGGGCCCGGCCCGCACGAGCGGGTACGGGCGCTGCTCAACGCGCGGGAGCGTTGGCTCGCGGGCGAACCGCTGGAGGCGATCACGCGTGAGGCGGGCGGATGGCTGAGCGCGGACGATCTGGGCTGGCAGGAAATGCAACGCCTCGCGTCCGCGCTGCGTACGGCGGTCGGCGGCCTCGCGCCGGGGGCCATCAGCGAGGTGTTTGCGAGCCCTGCCGGCCATCACCTGGTGAGGGTCGTGGACCGCCGACCGGCGGGTCCGGCACCCTTTGCGGAGGTGTGGCGGGAGATCGAGCAACGCCTGTGGAACGGGCGTAAGGAGGAATGCATCGGCCGAGAGGCCGATCGCCTGAGGGCAGCCGCGGTGATCGAGGTGATCGGCCTGCCCTCCGACCCGGCGATCTCCGGCGGCGGCTGACGGCGGGTCGCCAGGCGGCTCGTGGTCCGGGGGAGAATTACAGCTCCGCAATTGCGGCGGCGAACCGCCGCTGTCGCTCCGCCGGCGTCGTTGTAGTTCCCCGCGCCTCGCCGATGAGTTTGAGCACGTCCCGGATCCGGTCGGCGGGGTCGGGATGGGTCTTCGCGAAGTCCAGCCCGCCCGGTCTCAACCGGCGTTTCATCTCGTCGAGCATGGTCACCAGCGCGTGCGGGTCGTATCCGGCCGCGCGCAGAATCCGCACTGCGGCGGCGTCGGCTTCCCGCTCCGCGGCGCGGCCATATCCGCTGTTCACGAGCGTCTGCGTCACGTCGCTGATCGAGCCCTCGAACGCGCGCACCGCCTCGGCCAGATCTGCGCCGCCCAACGTCTTGCCGGCCTCGACGACGATCGTCGTGAACGCGCCGGTCCAACGGCTCTTCTTGATCGCCTGCAGGCCGTGTCGGTGCTGCACGTGGCCGATCTCGTGCGCGAGCACCGCGGCGAGCTCGTCCTCGGTGCGGCACAACCGCAGCATGCCGCGCGTGACCGTGATCAGACCGCCCGGACCCGCGAACGCGTTGATCTCCTCGGAATCCAGCACCAGGAAGTGATAGCCACCGAACGTCTCGGGCCGGTCAGAAAACAGCGCCAGCGTCTGACCCACCAGATTCACGTAGCGGTTCAGGTTCGGCCGGTCCAGCGGCGGATAGCGCGAGAGGATCGTCGCGGTCACCGCCCGGCCGATCCAGTACTCGTTTTCCGGCGTCAGCTGCTCCATCGCCGAGCCGAGCGCCTCACCGGTGCGGACGATGGACTGCGCTTGCTCCTCGGTCACCGCGCCGGTCGCGACACCGACGACCGCGACGGTCTCGCTGACGGCCTTCATCGTCTGACAGCCGGCCGTGCCCAACAGTGGGAGCGCGGCGGCCATGCCACGCATGAGAGCGCGCGCCCTTGCGTTCATGGTCGCGAAGCCTCCGCGGCGGGCGTCAGCCGGCCGGTCCGCAGAAACGCTTGCGCCTCGGCCGGCGTGACGCGGTAGCTTTCCATGCGATCCACCCACTCAAAGCTCAGTGTGGGGTTCTGGCGCCGAAACTCTTTTTCCACCTGTTGCGTAAACCCCTTCGCGGCGAGCGCGACCTCGCCGACCGACGCGCCGGCCTGCACGTCGCTGCCGCCCTTCATCTGCAACCGACCGCGCACCAGCGCCGACTCGTGCATCCAGCCGGTGCGGCCATCGGCGAGCCGGACGCGCATCCAGGGTTTGGAGGCAGCATCCACCTGCACCGCGGTGCCGTAGGGCAGCTCCGCAACGACCGCACCAAGGTACGAGGCCGATGCGCGCACCTGCCCGACCCGCACTTGAACGCTCATCGTCTCTGGCCCCGCGCTCACCCCGCACGCGGCCGCGAGTGTGATCACCGCCGTCATCCACCACCGTCGCATCGCGATCAGCTCCCGATGTTCCGTTGCCGTGCTCTGCAGGTATTGACGCGCCATTTGTGAATTGATTCACATGTACCCCGCGTGGCCGCAAAACACAAACCCGCAACCGGCTGGCGCATAGCGGCGGTGGCGGTTCCCTCGCTGCTGGTGGCCGGCTGTGCGACTCCGCTGGTTCGTGGGCCGCCGTTCGAGCCTTCGGTGCCGCCGGAGCACCTCGGCCGGCCCCGTCGGTTGATCGTCGAGGCCACCGCGTACTGTCCCTGCGGACGTTGCTGCAACTGGCGGCGCTCGTGGTTCGGGCTCGGTCCGCCGGTGATCGCGTCGGGTCCCTCAAAGGGCCGGCCGAAGGCGGTCGGCATCACCGCCACCGGCACGCCTGCCCGCCCCGGCACGGTGGCCGCCGATCCCGCGGTTCTGCCGTTCGGCACGATTCTGCGCGTGCCCGGCTACGGCTGGGGACGGGTCGAGGACACCGGCAGCGCGATCCGGGGGTACGCGATTGACCTTTTCCACTACTCCCACGACGACGCGTTGCGCTGGGGACGACGCCGGGTCGTCGTTGACGTCTGGCCGCCATCCGAGCGGCGCTGACCCTGCCACGCGTGCGGAGGCGCACCGGGAACAAAAGACGGGAGAGCGGTCTCCGCCGCCCTCCCGTCAACGGGACGGATCTGAACAGCGGGTTGGGCGCTATTCCGCAGGCGGGCGCGCCGGCCGTGGCTGGTCACCACCTTCGCCATGCGGCCCGCGACGCTCTCGCGGTTCCTCGCGATCTCGGGGTCCCCGCGGGCGGCCTTCGCCTTCGGGCCGCTCACGGTCGCCGCGCGGACCCCGCGGGCCGGCCTCCGGTCCGCCGGGCTGGCGGTCCGGCGCGCCGAAGCACTCGCGAATCGAGACCTTCCCATCGCCGTCACGATCGAGCTTGCGCAGGGAATCGGGCGCCTCCCGAATCTCGTGATCGTCCAGCACACCGTCGTTGTTCAGGTCGAGAATGCCGAACAGCGGCGGCGGGCGCGGCGGCATTGGGCGGCCTTCGGGGCGTTCGCCCGCGACGAACCCGGGCGGTGGACCGAACTGCCCCCGAGGCGGGCCGAACCCCGGTCGGCCGCCGGGTCCGCGTTCCGGACCTCCACCCGGCCCCTGGGCCTGGGCGAGTGCAGCGACCAGCCCCACGGCCGCGGTCGCGATTCCGAACACCTTTGCGCTCATCCTTTGTCTCCTTCTGCTTCGACCGGCTCCGCGCCGTCCGCCCGGCCGTTTCCCACACCAGCTCCGGGGACGCGTCTCCGCCGGCCACGCGCGGGATCATCGCATCTCGAACCTGAAGCGATCATGAAGCGATCGGCCACCGCGGGCACCCGGCGGAGACGCGCAAAAGGCGGCTGAGGGGCGATGCGAGAGCACCAAACGGGTCACTCGACCGGCTCGCCGAGCAGTTCGACATCACGGCGCATGCGGGCCAGTTCCGCGTCCGTCAGTTCGATATCGCCCGCGGCCGCGTTTTCCTCCGCGTGCGCGACTTTGCGGGCGCCCACCAGCGCGGAGGTGATTCCCGGCTGGGCAACCGTGCAGGCCAGCACCAGCTGTCCCATCGTGCACCGGTGCGCCTCGCAGAGGTCGCGCCAGCCCTCCAACAGCTCGAGCACGCGCCGTCGGTTCGCCGGCCGAAACCACGGGATCATGTTGCGGTATTCACCCGGCGCAAACGTCCGATCCATGCCGATGCGGCCGGTCAGCAGCCCCTGTTCGAGCGGGGAATAGACAAGCGTTGCGATGTTGTGCGCGCGGCAGTACGGCAACAGGTCGCGCTCGATGCGGCGGTCAAGCAGACTATAGCGCGGCTGGCAGGCGGCAACCGGCCCGACCGCGAGGTATTCCTCGATTTGGGCGGGCGTGACGTTCGAAACGCCGATCGCACGGATCTTGCCCTGGTCGCGGAGCTCCAGCAAACACGCCATCGTCTCCGCGATGGGGGTGAGGTCCGGCGGCATTGAGGGCCAGTGGGTCTGGTAAAGATCAATGCAGTCCACGCGCAGACGCCGCAGGCTGTCCTCCAGCTCGAGTCGGATCGTGTCCGGCCGCAGCGAGCGGCGGATCGTTCGCCCCTGATGCTCGAACCACGGGCTACCGCGCTCATCGCGCCACCAGAGCCCACACTTTGTGGCCAGTACAACGCGGTCTCGCCGGCCACGGATCGCCCGAGCGATCAGCTCCTCCGCGCGGCCAAAGCCATACATGGGCGCGGTGTCGATCAGGTTCACGCCCGCATCCAGGGAAGCCTGGATCGCCCGTACTGCCTCCTCCGCATCCGTCTCGCCCCACCACGGCCCGCCGCCCGCCGACCAGGTGCCCAGCGCGATTGTGGACACTCGAATCCCGGTGTCGCCCAGCTCTCGATACTTCATCGCTGATTTCCCCCGTCCGCCGACCAAACCACACTGTCCGACCCCCGACGCCGAATGGTGTCACCGGACGGTGCCACCGTCGGCGATGAGCACCCGTCTGCCTGCGTTTCTGTGCCGCGCGGCACTGTCCACGGGACCGGCAACGACGGCGGCACCGGCAAAACCTCGAAGGCGATGCGAGGGTGAATGCTCCGGCCACGCGCACCGCTGCTCGCTCCCATCAGCGGCGCGGAGCCACGGGCGGCCCGCCGAAGGGCTCCCAAACCACCTGCGACGGCCTGTGCGAGTGCTGCTGGGGATGCCGAGATCCGCGCGGCGATACGCACGCAGACTTCGAGTTTCCCTTTTCCGCGTCACGGGCGGCCTTTTGTGCTGATGCTTCTACACTACGCGCGAAGCCTCACGGCGGCAACGCTAGTGGAATGCGCTCGGGCGGGCAACGTCGGCGGCAAATTCAACCGCCCAGCAGCCGGAGAATCTGGTTGACGGCGGTAGTGACGAGCCAGGCCAGCGCGGTGAGGCCGCCGAACTGCAGCATCGCCCATCGCCAAGAACCGCTCTCGCGGCGGGTCACCGCGACGGTGGCCATGCAGGGGGTGCCGATCAGCATGAACAGCATCATGCACAAGCCGGTGCGGGGCGGATATGCGGCCTGCAGCCGTTCCCGCAGCGGAGCAGGGTCGTCCTCGCCGACCGCGAACACGATGCCCAGCTGCGCGACGAACACTTCCTTTGCCGCAAACGCGCCGATCATCGCGGTGCCGATGCGCCAGTCGAACCCCATCGGGCGCAGCAGCGGTTCGATCGCTCGCCCGACGCGGCCAGCGGCGGAGTGGGCGAGCGCGGCCGCGCGAGCTTCCGCGCTGGAACGACCTTCGAGCGCTCCGGCGGGCGGGCGGGGGAAACGGGTGAGCGCCCAAAGGACCATCGAGATGGCGAGAATCAGCGTGCCGGCCTTGCGCACGTACATCCAGCCGCGGTCCAGCATGTGCGCGAGCACTGCGCGCGCCGAGGGGCGCCGGTACGGCGGCAGCTCCAGCAGCAGCGGCTCCGGATCTCCACGGAAGACGGTGCGCCGCAGCACCATCGCAGCCAACACCGCCAGCGCAATACCAGTGAGGTAGAGTCCAAACAGCATGGGGGCGCGTGCGCGCGGGGGGAAAAAGGCGGGAATCAGCAGCGAGTAGATCGGCAGCCGGGCGCCACAGGAGATCAGCGGCAGGATCAGCATCGTCGTCAGCCGGTCGCGGCGCGTCTCGAGCGTGCGGGTGGCCAGGATCGCGGGCACGGTGCAGCCGAAGCCGATCAGCAGCGGAATGAAGCTGCGCCCATGCAGCCCGATCCGGCGCATCAGCCGGTCGCTCAGCAGCGCGGCGCGCGCGAGGTAGCCACTGTCCTCCAGGAGCGCGATCGCACCGAACAGCAGCAGGATGTTCGGCACGAAGGCGAGCACGCCGCCGACGCCCGCGAGCACACCATCCACCAGCAGCGACTCCACCCAGAGCGCACGCCCGTCGGGCCAGAGGGCGCGGATCGCGGCACCGGCCTGCTCAAACCGCGCTTCGAGCCACCGCATCGGTGGATCGCCGAGCCGGAACACCAGCGTGAACATCGCGTACATCACCGCGAGGAACACCGGTGCGCCCCAGACCGGATGCGCCAATACCCGATCGAGTCGGTCCGAACGCGTGACGTTCGGCTCCTGCTGGCGACGCACCGCGAGCGCACAAACCTGCGCGATGTTCGCGTAGCGGGCCGCCGCCAACCGTTCCGCGACGGTGGCACCGCTGGCCGCGGTGACCTGCCGGCGGGCCCGCTCCACCGCCGCCGCCACCTCGGGATCATGCAGGGCCGGCTCCCCCGTCGTCCCCTCGTGTTCCAGCAGTAGCAGCGCACGCCACCGGACCACCTGGGGTGGTTCTGCGGGCCGTCGGGGACGGACCACTGTGGCGGCCAGGTTTTCCACTGCGCGTTCGATCGCCTCGTCGTATACGGGAGAACGGCCGCGGGGGGGAGACGGCTGGCGGAGCACTCGGCAGATCGTCGCGGCCAGCTCCGGGACCCCCCGCCCCTCGTGCGCCACCGTCGGCACCACAGGGATGCCGAGTGCCGCTTCGAGCGCGGCGCGGTCTACCTCGATCCCCTGCGCGGCGGCCGCGTCGCTCATGTTCAGCGCCAGCACCACCGGCAGGCCCGCCTCGAACAGTTGCATCGTCAGATAGAGATTGCGTTCGAGGTTGGACGCGTCGACGACCTGCACCACCAGGTCCGGCGGCGGTTCCGTCAGTGCGGCGCGCGCCACCCGCTCCTCGTCTGTGTAGCCGCCCAGCGCGTAGGTGCCCGGCAGATCCACCACCACCACGTCCGCGGGAGCGGCGCGGAGGCGTCCCTCTCGGGTTTCCACGGTGGTGCCGGGATAGTTTGCGACGCGGTGGCGCGAGCCGGTCAGCCGGTTGAAGAGCGTGGTCTTGCCGACGTTCGGGTTGCCGGCCAGCGCGATTCGAACGACGCGCCCGTTCATCGGCCGCATGGCCGCACGTGAATGCGCTCCGCAACGCTTCGACC
The DNA here is from genome assembly GCA_026417735.1 of Kiritimatiellia bacterium. Lineage (NCBI taxonomy): Bacteria > Pseudomonadati > Kiritimatiellota > Kiritimatiellia > Kiritimatiellia bacterium. The sequence goes on along the minus strand of JAOACR010000004.1, from coordinate 175,237 downwards.
GACAGCCAGCCGTGTACCGTGCACCGCGACGACGACGGGTCCGGCACGGTCCTTTCGGAGCACGTGCAGCCGCACGCCTGGCACCAGCCCCATCGCGGCGAGGCGGCCGCGCACTGGGGGGGACGTGTCGGCGGCGACCATCACCGCGTCGGTGCCCGTGGCGCAGCTGGCCAGCGCGATCGCGGTGGCGCGGGGAGTGTTCATGGGCGGCGGGCTCCGCTGCCGGTCGGGGCGGTCCAGCGCCAGCGGTCCGGCAGGCCGCGCAGCCACCGCGTCAGCGCGCGCAGCCGGGGGGCCAGTGCGCGCGGGGCCGCGTGCTCCATCGCGCAGGCGGCCGCGTCGGCGTGGGCCAGCGGCAGGCCGAGCACCTCGGCGAAGAACTCGCGCAACGATCGGTGCCGTCGGCGCACCGCGACCGCGCGCGCGCGGCCGCGCGCCGTCAGCCAGGTGCGCCCGTAGGCGCGGTGCTCTACCAGCCCGCGCGCGGCCAGCAGCCGGAGCGTCGCCGAAACGGTCGCGCGCCGCACACCGAGACGCTCCGCGATCTGGCCGGTGCGCACCGGCGCCGACGCGCCGCCGAGCTCGAGGATCGCCTCCAGATAGTCCTCCTGGCTCGCGGTGATGTCGTGCAGGTCCGGGCACATGGAAAAGTTAGACGACTCTAACTTTAGCGCCCGCGCTCCGATCGCGTCAAGCGGGGGGGCGCCTCAGCGCGCCGGCGCGGCCGCGCGCACGAGCCGCACGTAGTCCTGGACGCCGAGCGCGACGCGTTGCGCGAGCGCATCCAGATATTCCGCCGAGCGCAGCCGCCGGGCGGTCGCGGGGTGGCTGAGGAAGCCGCACTCGACCAGCACCGCGGGGCAGGTCGCCTCGCGCAGCACCTGAAAACGTGCGCGCCGGAGTCCGCGGTCGTGCGCGGGCCCCAGCCACTGCCGCAGCGAGCGTTGAATCTGATAGGCGAGCACCACGTTCGCGCTGTCGTGACGGTTCCCCGGAAATGCGCTCTGCCGCCAGGCCGCGCTCTCACCGCCGGCGGTGGACTGGTAGCCGCGCGGCGTCAGCACAAAGGTCTCGACGCCGCAGATCTCGCGCGACGCGGCGGTGTTGAAGTGGAGGCTCACGAACACCTGCGCGCGGTGCCGCCGGATCAGTGCGGCGCGCTCGTCGAGCCCGAGCGTGCGGTCCGCGTCGCGCGTGAGCATCGAGCGAATGCCCGCGTTTGCGAGGTGCACCCGTACACGACGCGCGAGGTCGAGCGTGAGAAACTTTTCCAGCAGGCCGTCCGGACCGGACGCGCCCGGGTCGTCGCCCCCGTGGCCCGGATCCAGCAGCACGAGTGTGGCGGAGCGGCCCGCCAGATGGCGGCTCGGCCACAGGATCGGCTCAACCGTGCCGACGCGGTCGGCGATGTTGAGCGCCCAGCGGCCGCGGTCCTCGCGGACGGTATCGTTCAACCACACGAGCGTGCCGTTCACGCGGAGCTGGCGGGTGAGCGGCTGGAACTGAAGGGTGGTCCGCTCGCCGCGCAGCTCGACGAGCGTCTTCGACGAGCGCGTGACCGTCATGCTCCAGCTGCGCGCGAGCGCCTCGAGCGGCACGTACGACTCGCCCGCCGCGGCGACGCCAGCGACGGCCAGCAGCGCGGCGGCGGCCGGTCGGTTCACGCCCACACCTGCCGGTCCAGCGTCCGGTACTGAATCGCCTCGGACACGTGCGCCGCGCGCACCTCGTCGGAGCCGTCGAGATCCGCGATCGTTCGCGCGACTTTCAGGATGCGGTCGTAGGCGCGCGCGCTCAGGTGCAGGTCCGTCACCGCCGCGCGCAGCAGCTCGCCGCCGGCCGCGTCCGGCCGCGCGTACCGCTGCACTTCCGCGGCTCGCATCGCGGCGTTGCAGTGGACGCCGGGGATATCGCGGAACCGTTCCTGCTGGCGCCGGCGCGCGGCGACCACGCGCTCGCGGATCGCGGCGGAGGGTTCGCCGCGGTCGAGGCTGGCGAGCTCCGCGTAGCGCACCGACGGCACCTCGATGTGCAGGTCAATGCGGTCCAGCAGCGGGCCGGAGATCCGGTTGCGGTAGCGCTGGATCTGCAGCGGGGTGCAGCGACATTCGCGCTGCACGTCGCCGAAGTATCCGCACGGGCAGGGGTTCATCGCGGCGACGAGCATGAACCGGCAGGGGAACGTCACCGCGGCGGCGGCGCGCGAAATCGTCACGAACCCGTCCTCGAGTGGTTGGCGCAGCACCTCGAGCACGTTGCGGTGAAACTCCGGAAGTTCGTCGAGGAATAGCACGCCGTGATGCGCGAGGCTCACCTCGCCGGGCATCGGATGGGTGCCGCCGCCGAGCAGGCCCGCGTCGGAGATGGTGTGGTGCGGGGCGCGGAACGGCCGGGTTGTCACCAGCGGCTGGTGCGAGGCCAGCGTACCGGCGATGCTGTGGATCTTCGTCACCTCGAGCGCTTCTTCGAGCGTCATTGGCGGCAGGATCGAGGGTACCCGCCGCGCGAGCATCGTCTTGCCGGTTCCCGGTGGCCCGATCGCCAGCAGGTTGTGACCGCCGGCGACCGCGACCTCGATCGCGCGCTTGGCGAACTCCTGGCCCTTCACGTCGGCGAAGTCCTCCGCGGCCTGCCAGCTCTCGGCGAACCGTTGGGCCGCATCGAGTCGGAGCGGCGGGATCTGCAAAGCGCCCGCCAGAAAGTCCGCCGCATCCCGCAGCGTGTCCACCGGATAGACCTCTAGCCCCTCCACCACCGCGGCCTCCTCGCCGTTCTCCGGCGGTACAAGGATGCCCCGCAGCCCCGCGCGGCGGGCGCCGACCGCGATCGGCAGCACGCCGCGCACGCGCCGCACTTCGCCGCTGAGCGCCAGCTCGCCGACGGCGGCCAGCCCCTCCAGCCGGCTGCCATCCAGCGCGCCGGTGGCCACCAGCGTGCCCAGCGCGATCGGCAGATCGTAGATCGGTCCTTCCTTGCGCAGGTCCGCGGGCGCCAGGTTGATCGTGGTGCGACCACGGGGAGGCGGAAACCCCGAGTTGGCCAGCGCCGTCCACACGCGGTCGATGCTCTCTCGCACCGCGGTGTCTGGCAGGCCGACGAGGATCGTCTTCGGATCCCCGCCCCCCGCGTTCACCTCGATTTCCACGGGTACCGCGTCCACCCCCACCACGGCCCCGGACCGTATGGTTGCCAGCATCGCCGCACACTCCGCGCCGACCGGCGCCGCACTACACAATCGGAATCACCTCGCCGCTGTCAAACCGCGGCGCTGCCGGTGAGCCGGCCGCCTTGACGGTGCGCAGCACCGGGTGTTAGGAAGGGCACCATGCGGTGGAGCGGCTGCGGACTCCTCGGCGGTGCGGGCGCGGCGCTGGGCGCGGCGCTCGGCGCGCTGCTGCTGGCGGGCTGCGGCGCCGGCTATGAGGGCGCCGCGGAGAGCCGGGAGGAACAGCACCCGCTGATGCGCCGCGCACAGGCGCTCGAGCGTGCGGGCGATCTCGACGGCGCAATCGCCGCCTACGAGAGGGTGCTCGATCGGTATCCCCGCATGGCCCGCCCCCACCTGCACCTCGGGCGGCTCTTCGACAGCGACGCCAAGGAGAACTACGCTCGGGCGATCTACCACTACGAGCGGTACGTACAGTTGTCGCGTGACGAAAAGACCCGCCGCACCGTCGGTGAGTTGCTGATGCGGGCGCGCTGGTCGCTGGCCGCCTCGCTCGCGGACCGCCCCGCCGAAGCGGCGAAGATCATCGCCGAGCTGAAACGGGAAAACGCGGTGCTGAAGGAGGAGATCGTCGCGCTGCAGCGCCGGCTGGCGACCTCCGCCGCGCCCACGGTCGCCGCCGCTCCGCTCGCGCCAGCGCGCGCGACCAACGCGCCGGCCGCCCCCACCGCCCCCCGCCCGGGTGCAGCCGGCCTGCCGCCGCCGGCTCCCGCTCCGGCGGTCCCCGAGGTCCGCACCTACACCGTGCAGAGTGGCGACACGCTGGCGGCGATTGCGGCGAAAGTCTACGGCGATGCGAACCAGTGGCGCCGCATCTACGATGCGAACAAGTCACAGCTCTCCGGGCCGGGCAGCGTCCGGCCCGGCCAGGTGCTCGTCATTCCGCGCTGAAGGAGACCTCCCATGCCCGGCCGTGATTTCTTCGATGGCGATCTGTACGCCCGTCGCGAGGAGCTGCCCCGCGTGAAGGTGGGTCCGGCCGATGAGCCGCCGCCGCCGGAAGGGGTGGCCGGCCCGGACGCCGGCCGGAGCGTTTCGGACCTCAACTTGCCGTTGATGGTCCGTCACAAGCAGGCGCTGGATGAGCAGGACGCGCAGCGCACGCAGGAGCTGGAGCGGCTGCGCCGCATCGCCGCGGACCTCGAGCGGGAGAAGCGGGAAATTGAAGAGGCCCGGGCCACCCAGGAGTCGTTTCTGCGCGGCCGCCAGGAACTGCTGGACCGTCTCACGCAAAGCGTCGTGACGATTGAGCGCCGCGAGCTGCAGGCGGTGCAGACCGCGGAGCTGTTGCAGGCGGCGCGGCAGCGCTTTCGCGCGATGCTTGACGAGATCCAAGCGATCCGCGAGGAGGAGTGGACCGAAGAGACGATCCGGGAGAAGTTGAAAGAGGCGCTCGCCCGCGTGGACGATCTCCGGATGGAGTACAACAAGACAATGGCGAAGATCGAAGCGGCGCTCGGGTCGGTGTCGGCGGAGGGGGGCGCCGGCGGTTCGGCGCCGCTGTTACGGGCGGAACCCATCGTGACGGCTCCCGCGGCGCGTCCCGACCGTACGCTGCGCGAATGGTTTGTGATCGGGCTGATGGTGAGCTTGCCGGCGATCATTACCGCGGTGATTCTCGTCGCGGTGTTGATCGCGCGCGGGCTGATGTTCTGAGCGGCCGATGTCGCCGCCGGACTTCCAGCAGCGCCGAGATCTCGAGGAGCGGGCCGCCGAGCTGGAGCGGCGGCTGCGTGAAGTGCGGCGCGCGATCGCGGCGGCGGAACGTGGCCGGCCGGTCACTCTGCCGCCCGACCTGCAGACCGTTCGGCCGCGGAGCGCGCCGCGCGCCTCCGACCCACCGCCCCCCTCCCCATCACCGCAGCACAGCACTGTGACGGAGGCCGCTCCGCCGCCGGGCGCGTCCGTCGGCCGCCCTGGCCGCGCCATCGCGCCGCCTCCCGACCGCGAACGCTTTGCGCACTACTTCGGCAGCAGTTTCCTGCGCGGGCCGCCGCCCAGCGTCGAACGTCGCCTGCAGCGGAACCGCGCGATTGTGATGCTGATCGTCGTCGCGATCCTCGCCTACATCGTGTACTCGCTGGCGCGATGACGGCGAGCCGTTCGGCTCTTGACCCGGCCACATACCGATGGCATCGTATCTGGTGCGGAGCCCCCCGGGTTCGCGGCGGGGTGGTCGTGCGCGGGTCGAACGAGATGGAAAGGATGGACACCATGAAGAGGCTGCGGAGCTGGATTCGCCGGGGCTTCACCCTCGTCGAAATGCTGGTTGTGATCACGATCATCGGCATTCTGATGGGACTGCTGGTGCCGCAGATCAGCAACGCGATCCTGCAGGCGAGGCTGACCGGGCTGATGAACAACGGCAAGCGTATCATTGAGTCGGTGGTGCAAGTGGGCGGTGAATCGGTGTACACCGCGCGCATCGTTGGCTTCCCGAAGTACAGTCCGACGACCGTCGTCACCAACAACGCCTTCAAAAACGTCGCGGACTTCTTCCGCTATCTGGTGACGGGCGAGGTGATGGCGGTGAACTGGGCGTTCTTCACCGGTCCGGGCGTGCCGCCCGCAACCGGCGCGGACACGTTCACCGGCACCAATCACGCCTGGCGCATGGTCGCGGATGTCACCGAAAGCTATCCGGAAACCGCACCCGTGCTGTGGACGAAGAACCTCAGCCTGACGACGATCGGCGAGAACATCACCCCGCGGCCGAATGGGCTGCCACAGAAGCTGGAAGACATTCAACCGTTCGCGACGAAGGGACTCGTGATCGTCGCGAAGGGCGCCAGCGCGCAGAAATTGATCAAGGACGACCTCAAGCTCGTTGCCTTCACGAATATCTTCACGCGCGCGACGCTGGATGGCACCGCGCTGACCAACCGAGTGCTGGAGCCGTAATCAATCGGGAGCGGTGAGGCACGACACCCCGGCCCGCGGTCGGGGTGTCGTGGTTTTTGAACCGAACAGCCGGCGCTTCGCCCACTCAACGCCGTGGCTCAGTGCTGACCCGATGGCGCGGGGGAGGGGGCCGCTTTCGCATCCGGCCGAGAAGGTGCGGCCGGCGGGTGGCCGGCGGTGACGGAGGAGGGGCGACCCTTGGACGTCGGCGCGGGCCGGTCGCGGTTGCGGCTGACTTCTACGCGCAGCGCGCCGTCCGCCTCGAAGACCAGGGGGTCCAGCGCAAGGAAGCGACGGAAGTTGATGCCGTCGTCGAACTTCTGGTGATAGAACATCCACCAACCCTCGTCGGGCCCCCGGACCACGCAGTGATGGCCGGGGCCCAGCACACCGTTCCCCGACCGCGCAATCGGGTTGCGGGGATGTTTCCGAAATGGCCCCAACGGTGAGTCCGCCGTGGCGTAGCCGATCGCGTAGTGGGGGCTGTCGGCGCCGCTGCCGGAGTACATGAGATAATAGGTCGGGCCGCGTCGGATCACGAACGGACCTTCCGTGACGCGGCCGTAGGCGGTTTCCCACGGTTCGGTCGGGCGCAGCAGTTCCACCGCCTCTCCCGCAGGACGGCGCGGGTCGGCCATCGGTCGGACCATGATCCGAAAGCCCTGCGCGAGGTCGGCGTAGTACAGGTACAGCCGGCCGTCCTGATCGAGAAAGGGGTGAGCATCGATCGCGCGCGCGACGAGGTCCATGGGCTCGCGGAACGGGCCTTCCGGACGGTCGGCGGTTGCGACCCCGATCGTCTTGCGCAGCCCAGTCGCGCCACTATGCGCGTTCACGGTGTAGTAGAGGTAAAAGCGGCCGTCTGGCGCCGCGAGCACCTCTGGCGCCCACAGTCCTCCGCGCGGGTCGCTCCAGCAGTCGCCGAGGCGCCGCCAGCGCACCAGGTCCGTCGACTCGAACACTGGATACGAGCGGGCGTCGCCGGTCGCATACAGCAGATAGCGGTCGTGATGACGCAGCACAAACGGATCCGCCAGCCCCTCGAGGCCGGGCAGCGGGTTGCGATAGGTGGCCGGCGGCGGCTCCGCGCCGGCGAGCGCGTGCGTCAGAAGGGCCGCGACCGCAACGCGGAGTCGGCGGACACCTCTGGACGGGTGCGCTAGGTGCGTTCGCGATAGAGATTGGTGATGGGCATGCATCGGTCCCGACCGAACGCCTTGGGCGTGATCTTCACACCGGGGGCACCCTGACGCCGCTTGTACTCGGCGGCGTCCACCATCCGGATCACACGCCGGACGGTCTCAGGTGGAAATCCGCGGGCAACGATACGGTCGAACGACAGGTCCTGCTCGACATAGAGCTCGAGAATGGGGTCCAGTATCGAGTAGGGAGGCAGTGTGTCCTCGTCCCGCTGGCCCGGCCGCAGCTCGGCGGTGGGCGGGCGCGTCAGCACCGTATCCGGAATCGGCGGTGGGCCGCCCCGACCGTTGCGCCAACGCGCCAGCTCGTACACGAGGGTCTTCGTCACATCCTTCAGCAACGTGTAGCCCCCGGACATATCGCCGTACAAGGTACAGTAGCCGGTCGCCAGCTCGCTCTTGTTGCCGCACGAAAGTGCGAGCCAGCCGAACTTGTTCGACAGCGCCATCAGCACCACTGCGCGAATTCGCGCTTGCAGGTTCTCCTCCGTGACGTCGGGCCGGCGACCGCTCCACTGCGCCGATAGCTGCTCCAGAAAGGCGCCGAAAAGTCCGTCGATGTCCACCTCGCGGAACTCGATGCCAAGGTTGCGCGCGACGCGCTCGGCATCCGTGCGTGTCTCGGCCGAGGTATGGCGGGAGGGCATCGTCACACCGACGACCCGCTCCGGCCCGAGCGCATCGGCCGCGATCGTCGCGACCAGCGCCGAGTCAATGCCGCCACTCAGCGCGACGACACAGCGCTGAAACCCGTTCTTGTCCATGTAGTCGCGCAGGCCCAGCGACAGCGCGCGGTACACCTCCTCCGGTCCCTCCGGCCACCGTTCGAGCCGGGGTGGCGGCCGTTGACTCACCTCGCCCGTCGGCGCCGCGGCGATGTCGACGAGATCGCACTCCGCAAACACCACGTCTTCGGCGCGGTAGCGGGCGGGGACTTCGAGCAGCAGCAGGTCCTCCGCGAATGGCCGGGCCTGCGCGAGCACGCGACCGGTCGGCTCCACCGCGAAGCTCGCACCGTCGAAGACCAGCTCGTCCTGTCCGCCGACCAGATTGGCCATCATTACCGGCGCATCCACCGCCGATGCGGCGGCCCGTAGGATCGCGACACGTTGGCGGCTGCGCCCGCGGTGGAAGGGAGAGGCCGAGAGATTCACGAGCAGGTCGAGCCGGCCGCCGCGCATCGTCTGGCAGGGCGGCGCGGCGGTGTTCCAGGAGTCCTGGCAGATGTGAATGCCGATGGCCGAGCGGCCGATCCGCAGCACCGTGGGACGACGGCCAGCGGAAAACAGGCGCCGTTCGTCATAGACGCCGTAGGCGGCCAGTGCGGACTTGCGCGCGATGCCCCGGACGAATCCGCCGTGAAACACGAACGCGGCGTTGTAGGGGCGGCCTTCGGCAGGATCGTCGCCCCGCTGCGGCGCACCAACGATCACGACGATCTCCCGCGGCAGCCGGGCCGCGAGGCGTGCGATCTCCACGCCGCAGTCTTCGATGAAGTGTGGTTTCTGCACAAGGTCTTCGGGCGGATATCCGGCGATGCACATTTCCGGAAACACCGCGAGCACCGCGCCCTGCCGGGCAGCCTCCTCCGCGAAGCGCACGACCTTGTCCGCGTTCGGAATCAACGCGCCGACGGTGGGGTTGATCTGCGCCAGCGCCACCACGATCCGGTTCATGTCCTGCAAGCTTGACCCGCGGCCGGCGCGGCGACAAGCCGTTCACAGCCAGAACGGCCGCCTGTGCGGCGGGTCCGCTGCCGACGGTGGAACAGCGCTCTCGGTTTGCGTTGTCATGAGCGGGCGCCTCGCCGGCGCGATGCCTTTCGAGGGGACGCTTCCACCCGGCCGGGGCTCCTCGTTCGCCGACTGCCGCGCGGATCCCGCTTGACCTGGCCAACCCTGACGCGGATAAGCTGGCGCGCGATGAACCGGCTGCGGAGCACAATCCGACTTCTTCGGCCGGAACAATGGACCAAAAATGCCGCGGTGTTTGCGGGAGCGATCTTCGCGCAGCGGCTGAAAGACCCCTCATCCGTTCTGATCAGCCTGGCGGCGTTTGCGGCGTTTTGCCTGGCCTCCAGCGCCGCCTACGTCGTCAATGACCTGCTGGACCGGGAGGCGGACCGGCGCCATCCGGTGAAGTCGCGCCGGCCGCTGGCGGCGGGGGAGATCACGGTGGGCGAGGCGGTGGTCGCGGGGCTGATGACCGCTTCGGGCGCGCTCGGGATCGCGGCGGGCGTGGGGGCGCGGCTGCTGATCAGCGTTCTGGGATATTGGGCGCTGCAGGCGGGGTACAACGCGCTCTTTCGCCGTTGGCCGGTGCTGGATGTGCTCTCGCTCTCGGCGGGCTTTGTGCTGCGTGCATTTGCGGGCGCCTGGGTGCTGGCGGTGGAGGTATCGCCGTGGATGCTAGTGTGTGCGTTTCATCTGGCGCTGTTTCTGGCGCTGGCCAAGCGGCGGCACGAGGCTGCGAGTTTGGAGGAGGGCGCGCGCGAGCATCGGGCCTCGCTGGCGGGCTGCCCGCTGCCGGTGCTGGATCAGTGGGTCGGAGTCGCGGCCGCGACGACGATCGTCAGCTACTCGCTGTACACGCTCTCGGAGCAGACCGTGCGCAAGTTTGGCGACCACCGGCTGATTTGGACGCTGCCGTTCGTCGTTGCCGGAGTGTTCCGGTATCTGTGGCTGATGCAGCGGGGCGACGCGACCGGCCGACCGGAGCGGGCGCTGTGGGCGGACCGCCCGCTGCTGGCCACCGTGGCGGCGTGGACGGCGGTGGCCGCCTGGCTCGTGCACCGCTGAACGGCCGCTGATTGCGCCGGCGCACACCGGCGCGGTACGATGAGGCGGGCGCGACAACGCGCACAGGCACATGCAACCCCGTTTCTTCAACACGCTGACGCGCACGATCGAGCCGTTCGAACCCCTCGAGGGCACGACGGTGCGCATGTACACCTGCGGCCCGACCGTCCACGACTACGCGCACATCGGCAACTTCCGTGCGTATGTGTTCGAGGACCTGCTGCGCCGCGTCCTGAAGTTCCACGGCTGGGGCGTCCGGCAGGTGATGAACCTGACCGACGTGGACGACAAGACGATCCGCAAGTCTCGCGCGGCGGGTCTGCCGCTGCGCGAGTATACCGCCCGGTACATCGCGGCGTTTTTTGAAGACCTCGACGCGCTGCGCATTGAGCGGGCGGAACACTATCCGGCGGCGACCGACCATGTTCCGGACATGATCCGGCTGATCGAACGGCTCATCGCCGGCGGCTTTGCGTACAGGTCCGAGGACGGGTCGGTGTACTTCCGCATCGAGCGCTTCCCCGCCTATGGGCGGCTGGCGCGGCTAGACCTGTCGGGGCTGAAACCGGGCGCGCGGGTCGCGCAGGACGAATACGAGAAAGAGCACGTCGGTGATTTCGCGCTGTGGAAGGCGTGGGACGAGTCAGACGGCGATGTCGCCTGGGACTCTCCGTGGGGTCGGGGACGGCCGGGCTGGCACATCGAGTGCTCCGCGATGAGCATGCGCTATTTGGGAGAGAGCTTCGACATTCACACCGGCGGGCAGGACAACATTTTTCCGCACCACGAGGACGAGATCGCGCAGAGCGAGGCGGCGACCGGTCGGCCGTTGGCGCGGTTCTGGCTGCACTGCGCGCATCTGATCGTGGAGGGGCGGAAAATGTCGAAGTCGCTGAACAATTTTTTCACGCTGCGAGATCTGCTCGAGCGCGGCTGGACCGGGCGGGAGGTGCGGTATGTGCTGCTGGGCACGCAGTACCGGCAGAGCTTGAACTTCACGTTTGACTCGCTCGGCGCGGCACGCGCGGCGCTGCGGCGGCTCGACGAGTTCCGTGAGCGGCTGCAGGAGTGCGCCGGAGGGGCGGTGGCGGGGGCATTGCCAGCGTGGGCGGCCGGCGCGCCCGATGCCTTTCGGGCGGCGCTGGCCGACGACCTCAACATTTCCGGTGCGCTGGGCGTGCTGTTTGACCTAGTGAGGGACGGGCATCGCGCGATGGACGCGGGAGCGCTTGAGCCTGCGGGCGCCGCGGCGCTGCTGGCCCTGCTGGCGGACTGGGATCGGGTGCTGGCGGTTTTGCGGCCGGAGGGAGAGAGCGCGGCCGACGACGCGGTGGTGCAGGAGCTCCTCTGCCGGCGGGAGGCGGCGCGGAAGGCGCGCAACTGGGCGGAGGCGGACCGCTTGCGGGCGGAGCTGGCCGCGCGGGGCTGGCTGGTGCAGGACACGCCGCAGGGACCGAAACTGCGGCGCCGATGATGATGTCACGGGGCCGTTTCATCTCGATTGAAGGGCCGGACGGCGCCGGCAAAACCACGCAGGCGCGGCGGCTGGTTGCGCACCTGGAGCGCCGGGGGGTATCGGTGGTGGCAGTGCGCGAACCGGGGGGCACAGAGGCGGGTGAGGCGATCCGTCGCATCCTGCAGCACGAGGAGTTCCGGGAGCCCATCTGTGCGGAGGCCGAGCTGCTGTTGTTTTCCGCGAGCCGTGCGCAGCTGGTCCGCCGGGTGATTTCGCCGGCGCTGGAGGCGGGGTTGTGGGTGGTTGCGGACCGATTCGCGGATTCGACGACCGTCTATCAGGGACTGGCGCGGGGCCTGGATCTGGAGGCGGTGGCTGCGGTGCACCGCTTCGCAGTGGGCCGGGTTTGGCCGGACCTGACGTTGATTTTGGATTTGGAGCCGGAGGAGGGACGGCGCCGGCGCGCGGAGCGGGACCGTGAGACGGGCGGGGCGCCGGACCGTATGGAGCGGGAGGGCGCGAAGTTTCAGGAGAAGGTGCGGGCCGGCTATCTCGAGCTGGCGCGCCGGGAGCCCGAGCGCTGCCGGTTGATCCCCGCCGCAGGTTCCACCGAACAGGTCGAGATGGCGGTCTGGCGCGAGGTCGAGCGTGCCCTTTTCGGCTGATGAGGCGATTCCGGGGTGGACGGCGCTGTGCGCGGCGGCGCGGGCCGGCAAGCTGGCCCATGCGTATCTGATCGTCGGGGCGCCCCGTCGCGAGGGCCTGCGGGCGGCGGTGCGGATGCTGCAGCTGGTGTTCTGCGGCGAGGCGGGTGCCGCCTGCGGCCAGTGTCGGGGCTGTCGTCGGGTGGAGCGCCGGATGCATCCCGACGTGCACTGGCTGGAACCGGAAAGCCGCAGCCGGCGGATCACCATTGGCGATCCAATGAGCCGTGAGAGCGATCCCGGCGTGCGCTACGGCCTGATCGAACCGCTGTGGAGGTCGCCGGTGGAGGGGGGATGGAAGGCGGGCGTTGTGCTGGCCGCGGACCGGCTAACGCTCCCCGCGGCGAACGCGCTGCTGAAGACGCTCGAAGAGCCTCCGCCCGAGACCCTGCTGCTGTTGGTCTCCGAGGCACCGCACCAGATTCCGGCAACCGTGCTTTCGCGCTGCCAGCGCATTGCGCTCGCGGTTGAGGCCGCCCCGCCGGAGCCGTGGCGGACCCGTTTTCTCGACTTGCTGGCGGCGACCGCCGCGGACGACTCGCTTGCGCGCCGCCTCGCAACGGCGGCGGCGATGGTAGCGCTCTGGGCAGAGGCCGGTGCGCAGGCCGAGGCCGACGCCCGGGAGGAAAAAGAAGGAGAAACACCGGAGGCGGCGGTCGCGGAGGCGCGAGGGCGGGCCGCCTGGATCGAGCTGCGCGCGTTGTTCCTGGCCGAGTGGCAACGGTGGGAGCGAGACGCACTGGCGCTCGCGATGGGAGCGGCCGCCGGAAGCGGGCGCCCGGCCGCACATGCGGCCGCGCTCGCGGAGGAGGCGCGCCGTGCCGGCGTGCAAGGCATCCGGGAGCGGTTGCGGCAACTGGACACGCTCGAACGCCGTTTGAATCTGAACCTGAGCGAACCTGCTGCGCTGTGCGCGTTCTTCCGGGACGCCTGGCCCGCGCATTGAGCGCGGTCGGCGCGCCTGATGCGCCGCGGCGGAAGCGCGAGGCGAGCGAACAGCCGGCGAGGTCGGCGGCGGCGCGCGGGCGAGTTGGCCATTCAGCCGTCGGTGCTGCCCTCGATGCGGCCGTCCCGCAGCAGTACTGCTCGGTCGCAGCGCGCGGCGATGTCGGGGTTGTGCGTGACCAGCACGACGGTGCGCCGCGGCCCCGCGGACAGCTCGAACAGACACCGGAGCACCGCGTCGCCGGTGTGTGAGTCGAGGTTGCCGGTGGGCTCATCCGCGAACACGACGTCCGGATCGTTCATCAACGCGCGGGCGAGTGCGACGCGCTGCTGCTCCCCGCCGGAGAGCTCGTTGGGGCGATGCTCGGCGCGGTCACCCAGCCCGACTTTGTCCAGCAGCTCTCGCGCCCGCTGCCGCGCGGCGGCAAAGCGCGACGGCGAGGGCCGGCCGATGCGCGCCGGCAGCAGCACGTTGTCGAACACGCTGAGCTCCGGCAGCAGGTGGTAGGCCTGGAACACCAGGCCGATCCGTCGGTGCCGCAGTGCGGCGCGCGCGCGCTCCGGCAACGCATAGAGGTCGAGACCGTCCAGGTGCGCGCTGCCCGCGCTCGGGCGGTCGAGCCCGGCCAAGATGTGCAGTAGCGTAGTCTTACCCGATCCGCTCGCACCGACGATCGCCAGCCGCTCGCCTGGGCGCACCGCCAGGTCCACCCCGCGCAGCACCTCGATTGTGCACGGCCCGATCGCAAATCGTCGATGGATACCGCGCGCCTCGATCCGGGGCGCGTCGGTGCGGGCGGCGGGCTCACTCATAGCGCAGCGCGCGCGCGGGATCGAGTTGCGCGGCGCGCCAGGCGGGGAGCAGTCCGGCCAGCAGGCAGATTCCAAGCACCGAGAGTGCGATCAGCGCGACGTCGGACGGCAGCGTTCGCGAGGGGATTTCGGCCAGCTGGTAGAACTCCGGCGGCAGCAGCGACACGCCGAGCCGGCGGTTCAGAAAGCGCAGCAAGTCGTTGCGCCAGTGCAGCGCCGTGAGGCCCGCGGCGATGCCGGCGACCGTCCCCACCGCTCCCGCCAGCGCACCCTGCCACAGAAAGATGCCCATGATGCCCGCACGGGGCATGCCCAGTGCCTTCAGCAGCCCGATCTCGCGGGTCTTCTGCACCGTCACCGTGATCAGCGTGTTCATGATGCCGAACGCCGCGACGATGGTGATGAAGATCAGCAGGAAAAACATCATGTTCTTCTCTGTCTGCAGCACCGCGAAAAGCTGTCGGTTGATCTCCATCCAGGAGCGCGCCTCGACGCCGGGCGGCAGCCTCGGCGCGAGCGCGGCGACGACCTCGGGCGCGCGGTCGGGATTCGCGGTGCGGATCTGGATCGCGTGCACGCCGCGGTCCAGTCCGAACAGATCCCGTGCGACCGGCAGCGCGACGAACGCGTAGCCGAGATCCAGATCGTACATGCCGACGTCGAAGATCCCGGCCACCACCAGGTCGTCCGGCAGCCGCAGCGACCCCGACCGCGCGAGGCTGGCGGGGGAGAGAACGGTCACGGTGTCGCCGGCGCGCACGCCGAGCTGACGCGCAAGCGCGCGCCCGAGCACGATGCCGCCGCCGTCGAGTTCGAAGCGACCTTCGACGACCGATTCCGGTACCCGGCTTGCGCGCGCTTCCAACCGCGGGTCCACGCCCCGCAGCAGCGCTTCTTTCACCAGCCCGCGATGCGACAGAAACACCAGCCCCTGCACGTACGGTGCTGCGCCGAGCACGCCGGGCACCGATTCGATCGTACGCAGCAGCGACTCGTCGGCTTCGATCGGGCCGCTGCCGCTGACGGTCACGTGCGCCTGGAAGCCGAGGATCCGGTCGCGCCAGACCAGGTCGAAGCCGGTCATCACCGAGATCACGATCAGCAGCACCGCGACGCCGATCAGCACACCCAGCACGGAGATCACGGTGATCACCGAAAAGAGCGTGCGGCGGGGCCGAAGGTAGCGGAGCGCCAGATACAGCGACACCGGCGGAGGCGGGCTCATCCGTGCGGCTTCAGATGGGGGAACAGCAGCACGTCGCGGATGGACTCCTGACCAGTCAGCAGCATCACGAGCCGGTCCATCCCCACGCCCATCCCACCCGCGGGCGGCATGCCGTATTCGAGCGCCTCGAGGAAGTCCTCGTCCACTCGCGAAGGGTCGCCGCCGGCCTGCGCCTCGAGGCGACGCCGCTGCTCAATCGGATCGTTCAGCTCGTTGTAGGCGGGCGCGATCTCCCGGCCACCAATCACCAGCTCGAACACGTCCGCGCAGCTGGGATCGTCTTCGCAGGGCCGGGCCAACGGGATCAGCTCCGCGGGCAGCCGGGTGACGAACGTCGGGTTTACCAGCGAGCGTTCGACGATCTTTTGGTAGATTTCGTGCGCGATCGCGGCGCGGTCCCAGTCCGGCGCGATCGTCAGGCCGAGCGCGCGCGCCCGCTCGCGCGCGCCATCGAGATCGAGCTGGTCCCAGTCCTCGCCGGCGGCCTCGCGGATCAGCTCCGCGTAGGTCGCCTCGCGCCAGGGAGGGGTGAGGTCCACCGGCTGCTCCGGCGGGCCGACGCGCAGCGAGCCGACCACCTCCCGCGCGAGCGTGAGGATCAGCTCCTCGACCAGCGTGCGCATCGAGCGGAGGTCGCCATAGGCCTCGTAGAGTTCGAGCATGGTGAACTCAGGGTTGTGCGAGCGGTCGAGCCCCTCGTTGCGGAAGTTGCGGTTCAGCTCGAAGACCTTGTCGAACCCGCCGACGAGCAGCCGTTTCAGGTACAGTTCCGGCGCGATGCGCAGGTACATTTTCACGCCGAGCGCTTGGAAATAGGTCTCGAAGGGGCGCGCCGCCGCGCCGCCGGCCAGCGGCTGCAGCATCGGAGTTTCGACCTCTTCGAAGCCGCGATCGGCGAGGAACTGGCGGGTGCGGCGCAAGATTTCCGCACGGCGGCGAAAGAGCTGGGCGGCCTCGGGCCGCGCGATCAGGTCGAGGTACCGCTTGCGGTAGCGCAGTTCGATGTCCTGCAGCCCGTGCCACTTTTCGGGCGGCACCTGCAGCGCCTTCGCGAGCAGCGTCCAGGTGCGCGCGCGGACGGTGGGCTCGCCGGTGCGGGTGGTGAAGCATTCGCCCTCGATGCCGAGGTGGTCGCCGAGGTCCACCAGCGAGAAGGTGTCGAAGGCCTCGTCGCCGAGGTCGTCGCGGCGCAGATAGATCTGCAGGCGGCCGGTGGAGTCCTGCAGGTGGCCGAAGACGGTTTTGCCCATGTCGCGGCGTGCGATCAGCCGCCCCGCGATGCGGACCGTGCGGCCCTCCGCGAACGCCGCGCGGATTTCCGCAATGCGGCCGTCGCGCGGGAACGCGCGGCCGAACGGCGCGCGGCCGCGCGCGGCCAGCTCGCGCAGATGCGCCAGCCGCACCGCGCGGTACTCGTGGTCGAGATGCCGGGGCAGATTCATCGGGTGACCCCTGCGGACAACCGCCGCAGAGTAGGGCGCGCCGGCGCTCCGCGTCAAACCTCGAAGCGATGGCGTACGCAGTTGCGGACGTGGGCAGACCGGATAAATTGAGCGAGGCCCGCGATGTGCGAGCAGGGTACCCGACCATGAGCCAGCAACGGACCACCCGTCGTATTGACCCCCGCGCCTGGTCGCGCGTGATCACCGAACCGATGGAGCGCGCGCCGAGCCGCGCGATGCTGCGCGCCGTGGGCTTTTCCCGGGCGGACTTTCGCAAGCCGCTGATCGGCGTGGTGTCGTCGTGGAGCGAGGTGACGCCCTGCAACGTGCACCTCGACCGTCTCTCGCGCGCGGCCGCGCGCGGCGCGGAGGCGGCCGGCGGCAAGGCGCAGCAGTTTGCGACGATCACCGTTTCGGATGGCATCTCGATGGGTACCGAGGGGATGAAGTACTCGTTGGTGTCGCGCGAGGTGATCGCGGACTCGATCGAGACGGTCGCGGGCGCCGCCCATTTCGACGGGCTGGTGGCGATCGGCGGATGTGACAAGAACATGCCCGGCGCGATGATCGCGATCGCTCGGCTGAACCGGCCCGCGGTGTTTGTGTATGGCGGCACGATCCTGCCCGGCCGCTGTGGTGGGCAGGCGGTGGACATCGTCACCGTGTTCGAGGCGGTCGGCCGGCGCGCGCGGGGTGAGATCAGCGCGCGCCAGCTGCGTGCGATCGAGGACAGCGCCATTCCCGGCCCTGGCGCCTGTGGCGGCATGTACACCGCGAACACGATGGCCTGCGCGATCGAGGTGCTCGGTCTAAGCTTGCCCGGCAGCAGTGCGCAGACCGCGGTGTCGGTCGCGAAACGGCGCGACGCGGAGGCCGCCGGCCGCGCGGTGGTGCAGCTGGCCCGGCGCGGGATCCGCCCCTCCGACATCCTCACCCGCGAGGCGTTTCTGAACGCGGTGACGATCGTGATGGCGCTGGGGGGCTCCACGAACGCAGTGCTGCATCTGCTGGCGATCGCGGACGCCGCCGGGGTGGAGCTCACGCTGGAGGACTTCCGTACCGTCGGCCGGCGCACGCCGGTGCTGGCGGACCTGAAACCGAGCGGGCGCCACCACATGGCCGACCTGGTGCGCATCGGTGGTGTGCTGCCGCTGATGAAAATGCTGCTCGAGGCGGGTCTGCTGAACGGCGGAAGCCTGACGGTGACAGGGCGCACCCTCGCGGAGAACCTGCGGAGCGTTCGTCCCTATCCGAAAGGGCAGACGATCATCCGGCCGCTCGACCATCCAGTTCGGCCGACCGGCCACATCGTGATTCTGCGCGGCAACCTGGCGCCAGAGGGCGCGGTGGCGAAGATCAGCGGTCAGGAGGGAGAACGCTTCTCGGGGACCGCGATCGTGTTCGAGTCGGAGGAGGAGGCGCTCGCCGCGATACTGGCAGGCCGGGTGCGGGCCGGTCACGTGGTGGTGATCCGCTACGAGGGACCGCGCGGCGGCCCCGGCATGCGGGAGATGCTGGCGCCGACCTCGGCGATCATGGGGCGTGGGCTGGGTCGCGACGTTGCGCTGATCACGGACGGACGCTTCTCGGGCGGCAGCCACGGGTTCGTGGTCGGCCACGTCTCGCCGGAGGCGGCCTGCGGGGGTCCGATTGCGCTGGTGCGCGACGGGGATCGCATTACGGTGGACGCGGTCGCCGAGACGATCACGCTGGAGGTGCCGGACGCGGAGCTCGCGGCGCGGCGCGCCGGCTGGACCCCGCCGCCGCCCCGCTATCGGCGCGGCGTACTGGCGAAGTACGCGCAGACCGTCCGCTCCGCCTCCGAGGGCGCGGTGACGGACCGGTTTTGAGCCGCCCGTCCGGCCGCCCCGAACGGAGACTCGTGTATGAACGACCGCGGCGTGCTGCTGCTCGCGCACGGAACGGTGGACGATCTTTCCCGGATGCGGGAGTACCTCCAGGACATCGCGGGCGGGCGGGTGCCTTCTCCGCAGCTTGTTGAGGAGATGACGCGCCGCTATGCGGAGGTCGGCGGCTCGCCGCTGACGCGGATCACGCTCGAGCAGGCCGTCGCGCTCGAGCAGGAGCTGGCCCGGCGCGGCCGGCCGCGCCGAGTCTATGTCGGCATGCGGCACTGGCAGCCCCGAATCCGTGAGGCGGTCGCGCGGATGGCGAGTGACGGCGTACGGCGAGCGGTGGGTATCGTGATGTCGCCGCACGGTGCGCGAGTGAGCGTCGAACGGTACCGGCAGCTGCTGAACGAGGCGCTCGCCGCGACTCCCGATGCGCCGGAGGTTCGGCTGGTGGAGCGATGGTGGCGCCAGCGGGGTTTGGACGAGGCGTTCGCGGAGCGGATGCTCGAGGCGCTGCGGCGGCGCGGCGCGAGCGCGGCGGACGTCCACGTGCTATTCACCGCACACAGCCTGCCGGTGCGTGCCGGCGGCTCGGCGGACGCCTACGAGGCCGATCTGCGCGAGCACGCCGCCGCGCTCGCCGCGCGCATGCAGTTGCGAAGCTGGAGCTTCGCATTTCAGAGCGCCGGCGCGACACCGGAACCCTGGTTGAGCCCCTCGCTGCACGACGAGCTCGCGCGGCTCGCCGCCGCCGGCGTGCGCCGCGTGCTGGTGGTCCCGATCGGTTTTGTCTGCGACCACATGGAAGTGCTCTACGATCTCGATGTCGAGGCGCGGCGCCGCGCTGACGAACTGGGCATGGAGCTGTGGAGGATCGAGTCGTTGAACACCGCTGCGAGGTTCATCGGCGTGCTCGCCGATGTGGTGGAAGCGGCGGAACAGAAGGGGGCGCCGCCCGAGTGAGTCGGCGAGAGCCGCCTGCGGCGTTGGCGGGGGTGGAGGACGCTTGGCGGCAGGCTAGAGCGGCGGGCTGCGCCCTCGGGGAGCGCGTTCGCGGACATTGTTCTCCTCTCTGGCTGATGATGCGCGCGGCGTGCGAGTGTCAGCTTGACCGGCGGGGCCGGTGGGGTAGGATGGCGCGGGAACGACCGGCGGATCGCGCTCGTCAGCGCGCACTCCCGAGGATGCGAGCATGAGGCTGTCGGACTGGACATTGCGGCGGGCGTGGATTGCGCGGGCGGCGGCTGCCGCGGCGCTGGTGGTGGGTGCCGCGCGGGCGCAGGACGACGTCGACCAGGAGTTCGTCTTCGCGTCGAAGCTTGTGGAGATCGGCTTCGCGGACTACGCGGAGCGGATGATCGACCAGATGGTGCTGGAGAATCCCGCGCTGAAGGAGCGTGCGCGGGTCGTGCAGGTGGAGATTCTCGGTTCCCGCCGAAAGTTCGATGAGGCCGAGAAGCTATTGCGCGAGATGCCGCCGGAGAATCCGAAAACCCAGGCGGCCCGGCTGGCGCTGGCCAACCACATGTACCGCCACCGTGAGATCGACCGCGCGCGCAAGCTCTACCAGGAATTTTTCGCGCAGTACAAGACGGTGCCGACCGATCCGGACCTGCGGCGCTTCTACATGGACGCCGCCTATCGGTTTGGGCAGATGCTGATGCGCGCGGGCGACCGAGAAGGCGCGATTGCGGCGTTCGAGAACATCCTGAAGGCGAAACCTGAACCGGGTATCGCGCGGAGGATTCAGGTGGACCTGTGCCAGCTGCTGATCGAGGTCGGCCGTACCAAGCAGGGCGACGAGCAAAAGAAGCTGTTGGATCGCGCTTGGAAGCTTTGCGAAGAGATCCAGTGGGGCAAGGAGGGGATCGATGTCGCATTCTGCCAGTCCATCGCGGCGATGGCGAACATCGAGATTGTGCGCGGGCGCCCCGAGGCGGCGATCAAGCTGCTGCGGAACAACATGGATCTGATGAAGGGGGTGGACGAGATTCTGCGGCAGGAGAAATTGCCGCTGGGCGAGAGCCCGATGGCGTACGCCCGTTTCCTGCTGGGGGAACTGTACGAAAAGGAGGCAGAGAAGAAGTCGGGTGATGAACAGCTGCGCGCGTACGCGGCCGCGGTGAGCGAGTACGCGAACGTGTTCGCGAAGTACCCCGACAGCGAGTGGGCGCCAGAGGCCGGAGCGCGAACGGAAAAGCTGGTTGCGATGGTGCGCCAGAAGTTCAACCGCGAGATCCGGATTGACTGGGGAGCGCACATGCAGAAGGCGGTCGCCGCGCAGCAGAGGCTCGTGGATGACTATTTTCTGCAGAAGAAGTACGCGGAGGCCGCCGGCGTCGCGCTGAAGGTGATCAACGCGTTTCCAAAGGCCTCGGAAATGGGCTCCCTGTTCACCCCGCTGCTGATCTCCTGGGCGGAAACCGGCCGGCGGCTCGAGCTGGAAGCGGCACTGGCGCACATCCGCGAAACCCGCGAGGCGGACGCGAGCAGTGGGTTGGCACTGCTGGCGCTGGGCAAGCACTATTTCGACAAGGGCGACACGAACTCCTGCATCGAGGTCTACAAGGCCTTTGCGAGCGCCTATCCGAAGCACGAGCGTGCGCCGCAGGTGCTGTTCCTGGCCGCGACCATGCTGAAGAAGAAGGGGGACACGGCCGGCTCGCGGGATCTCTTGAAACAGATCATTGACAACTACCCGCAGGACCAGTTCTTCCTTCGCGCGCTGAGCACGCTGGGCTGGGACCGCTACGAGATGCAGGACTACGAGGGGGCGCTCGAGGCGTTCACGCGATTTGTGAAGGAGAGTCCCCCTTCCCACAACCGGGCGCTGGCGCTCTTCAGCCTCGCGGACTGCCAGATGCGACTGAACCGCTTTGTGGAGGCGGCGGAGTCCTACCAGCGCGTGGTCGAGTGGCTCTCGGCGCGGGACAACAATCCGTACGCCAAGACCGCCGAAGAGGTGAAGAAAGCGGCGGAACTGGTGGAGAAGGCCCGCTTCTACATCGGGTACTGTCGGTTCAAGCAGCCCGCGGAAGGGGAAGCGAAGGCGAAGATCCGCGCGGAGGCGGTCGCCGCGCTCGAGTCGTTTGTGAAGGACTATCGGAACTCGGAGCTGGCGCCGAAAGCGATCAACCTCGTGGGGGCGATTCAACTGGAGCTGGGCCGCTCGGACGATGCGGCAAAGACGTTCGAACGGCTCGGGCGCGAGTATCCGAACTCGGAAGACGGCAAGAGCGCGCTGTTTTCACTGATTCGCGCTGCGGTGGAGATCCAGCGCTACGACATCGCGGAGGACGCGTTCGGCAAGATGATGGCCGGCGAGAAACCCGGCGAGCCCTCGAAGCTGTACACGCCCGAGCAGTTTGTGCGCATTGGCCAGTGGTTCCTCGACGGCAAGAAGTATCCCGCCGCGGTTCAGGCCTTCGAAAAGGTGCTGGCGGGGGGCGCCACCGACCGCGCGCTGCTCGAACGCAGTCTGTTCGGGCTGGGCGTCGCGGCGTACGAGGCGGGGCAGAAGGAGAAAGCCATCGAGAAGCTGGAAGACTTGATGACGCGCTATCCCCGCACGGGGCTCTTCTATGAGGCACGGACGCTGCTGTCGAAGGCCTACCGGGAAACCGGAAAATATCCGGAGGCGATCGCGACGCTGAACGAGATCTTCAAGGTGGCGACCGACCCGGTTGTGGTGAACCAGGCGAACATGGAGCTGGCGAAGGTCTACCGAGAGTTCGCCGCGAAATTGAAGGCGGAGAACAAGGCCGCGGCGGCGGAGGAACCGCTGCGGCAAGCGGCGGCATCGTATGAGCGGATCATTCTGCTGGCGGATGAGACCAACGAGCGGATTCGGCCGATGATCGAGGAGGCACTGCGGCACGTGATGGATGTGCACGAGGAGCTCGGCCGGTTCAACGACGCGATCAGCGCCTGTGACCGATATCTGGCGAAGTTCGGCGACCTGCCCGCGGCCGCGGAGGTCCGGCGGCGGCAGCAGGCGCTGCGGTTGAAGGCCGCAACCGTGGAGCCGACGCCGGCGCCGGCGGGCGCGCCGGCCGCGGCCCCAGGAGGCACCCAGCGATGACGACGAGACGATGGTGGTGGGCCGCCGCGGTGGCGGCGGTTCTGGCGGGCGGCGCGCCCGGTGCGCCGTACGTGGTGTTGAGGACCGGTCAACGGCTTGAGGGCGCCACCATCCGCGCACGCTCGGACGGAACGGTGGTGCTGATTCGACCGGATGGGCAGCAGCTCACGCTCACACGCGATCAATACACGGAAGCCGGCACCGACAAGCCGGCGGAGTTCGATCGCGCCGCGGCGGCGGTGCAGGCGGGCCGCTACGACGAGGCGATCCCCATCCTGCAGAAGATCATGACGGACCTGCGGTTTCTGCGCTGGGACCGCGAGGCGGGGTTGCTCCTGGTGCGCGCGTACCGCGCGAAAAACGACGGCGCGGCAATGCTGAAGGTCTATGACACGCTGATCAAAGATTACCCAGCGCTCGCGAACGACCCCGAGGTCGGCTGGGCGTATCGCGAAGCGCTGATCGCTGCGCGCCAGTTCGCGGAAGTGGAAAAGCAGCTGCCGGCGTTGATCAAGTCCGAGAACCGCCTCGACGCCGGTCGCGCCCTGCTGATGCGAGGCGACATCCGGCAGGCGCAGGGCAACATCGAGCTCGCGATTCGCGACTATCTGCGGGTCGTGCTGTTCTTCGAACGCGAGACCGCGTTGATGCCGGCGGCGCTGCTGCGCACGGCGCAGGCGCTGGAGAAAAACCGCGACGGTCGCGCGAAAGAATTTTACCGCCGACTCCTGCAGGAGTATCCGGAGTCGCCGGAGGCGGCGGCCGCCAAAGGGAAAGCCTAGCCGATGACGTTGCGGCGGCCCGCTCGCCCCGCTAGACTGCGGGCCGCGGAGTGCAACCGGCGAACTGACAAAGAAGGGACGAGCATGAAGACGTGGATCCGATGGGTCTCGGTGGCGACACTGGCAGTGATCGCGATGACGTGGGTGGCGCGCGCGCAACAGCCGGCCGCGGGACAGCCGGCGGCGCAGCCGGCCGCTGCGCAGCCTGCGCCGGGGACGACCACGCTGACGCCGGAGGCGCAGGCCGCCGAGGCGAAGGCGAAGGGCGGCGAAGGGATGGGGTTCTGGTCCGTCGTCACGGGCAGCGGCTGGCTCGGCGCAGTGCTGTGGCTGGCGCTCGGGCTGTGTTCGGTGGCGGCGGCGGCGCTGATCATCGACTCTTTCATCACGATCAAGGAGAAGAAAATCGCGCCCGCCGATCTTGTGAACGACGTGCGGGAGGCGATGTCGCAAGGGGACGTGATGAAGGCAATCAAACACTGCGAGAGCCGCCCGACGCCGCTGGCGAGCATTCTCACCGCCGGTTTCCAGAACGTGCAGGAAGGCTTTGACGTGATTCAGGACATCGTCGGCGTGGCGGCGGACCTCGAGAGCGAGAAGCTGCTGCAGCGCGTCGCCTACCTGAACGTCTGCGCAAACCTCGCGCCGATGCTCGGGCTGCTCGGCACGGTGCAGGGCATGATCTACGCGTTCATGACGCTGGCGATGCAGGAGGCCGGTGCCGCGCAGACCGCGCTGCTGGCGAAAAACATCGGCCAGGCGCTCTGGACCACCGCGGCGGGGCTGATGATCGCGATCCCCTCCGTCGGCTTCTACACCTTCTTCCGCAACACCGCGACGAAGATCATTCTCGGTATGGAGGGCCTGACGCTCGATCTGATCAAGACGCTGCGCAACGTCGAGGTGGTCGCGGAGGAGGAATAACCGCCGCCCGGGCGGTCGCCGGGGAACTACGGTCATGCGCAAACGCCGGGAAGAGATGGGCCTGAACATGACGCCGATGATCGACGTCGTGTTCCAGCTCATCATCTTCTTCATCGTCACGATCGCGCAACAGCAAAAAGAAATCGAGATGGACCTCCGGCTGGCGATGGCGCCGGACGGTAAGGCGGTCGAGCGAAAGGACCCTCGCACGATCAACATTGACGTGGACAGCGAAGGGCGCATCTTCATCGCGCGGCAGCGTCTCTCGCTGCCAGCGCTGCGTTCGATCCTCCGCGGCGCGGTCGCACGGCACGGTCAGACGCTGCCGGTAGTGATCCGCGGCGACATGAAGGCTCGCCACGAGTACATCCGGCGCGTGATGGACATCTGCAGTGAAGCCGGTCTTTGGCGGATCAAGTTCGCGGCGATCAAGGAAAAGGCCTAACCCAAGGGAGCTGGCGGCGCGATGGCCCGAAAGCGCAAACCCAAAGAGGCACCAGAGCCGGAACTGCCGATGACGCCGATGATCGACGTCGTGTTCCAGCTTCTGGTCTACTTTCTGGTCACGATCAAACCGATTGACGTCCTCGCGCACCTGGACGTGTCGCGTCCCGGCCCCGAGCAGCGCTCCGACCGGCTGGAGGTGCCCAAAAACCTGATCCGGATCGGCGTTTTCTACGATGGGTACACCATCAACGATAAGCCGGTCCGCGAGGCGGACCTGGACGGGCTGATTCAACGGCTCGCGGAGCTGGACCGCAAACAGACGATTCTGATTTTGTGTTCCGGCGCGGCGCCTCACGAACTGCTGGTGAAGGTGCTCAACCTCTGCGCCCGGCACCAGCTGTCGAACCTTTCTGTCATCAGTGTGAACTGACCTCTCGGGCGTTGCGTCGGGAGGGCACGCCACCGGCGGGGCGGGGTTCACGTTGGTCGTGCAACGGCAGCGGGCTTGCCTCGTGGCGGGAAAGTGTGTAGGCAAGGAGCGGATGACGGCGGCGATACCCAGAGCTGAAGAGCGACGCCGGCGGTTTGTGCCGGTGCTGGCCGCGGAGCCGGAGATTGCGGCTCGCTTTGTCGCGGCGCTGCTGCCCGATTCGCCGTCCGGGGGAGTCGTCGACATTGCCAACCATCATGTGTTCCTCGAGGCGGTGTCGGCTGTGACGGTGGAGGATACCGCCTGGAAAGCGCGGCTGCGCCAGGCGGACGCGGCCGCGGTGCTGGTGCACTTTCTGGACCACCGGCTGCTCGAGGCGGCGGCGGCCTTGGTCCGGGAGGCGGCGATGGCCGGTGTGCCGGCGGGCGTGTTCATTTACCGTGCCCAGGCCGAGCGGCAGTTCAAAATCTCCTGCGACCATTGCGGGCAGAAACTGTGGGTGTTGGAGGAGGAGATCGGCCGCCGGGGACGTTGTGTGGCGTGTCATCAGCCGATCCAGATCGTGTCCCCGGCGGAGCGGGTACGTGCGCGGATGAACCTGCCCGACGCGGTGCCAGTGCTGAACGTGGTGGAGGCGAACATTCCGCTGTGTCGGGGTGCGCTGGCGAACCTGCTGGTGCGGATTGGAGCGGGTCCGACCGACGGTGACCCCGCCTCCTCGCGGGAGTTTCTGAAGCGCGCAACCGTCCCGATTCAGATCACTCGCGGGTCAGCTCCGTGACCGTGTGTGCGCCCGCGCCAGCGGCATGGCGGGCAGGTCAGCGGACCTACAAGAGGAGGCTCAAACATGAAGCGCTCGCGCTGTCTGTTGATCGCCGCCGCATGGTTGGTGGGGACGGTGCGGCCGGACGAGCTGGAAACCTCCTTCCGGGAACCGCCGCCCTCCGCCCGCACGCGCTGCTGGTGGTGGTGGCTGAACGGCAATGTGGACGCGGACGCGATTGCGCGCGACCTCCGTGAAATGCAGCGACACGGCATGGGCGGCGCCGCCATCATTGATGCCGACGGCTCCGCACAAGATGGTCACCGCAGGGTTCCCGCCGGTCCCCGCTTCGCCTCGGATGAATGGCTTCGTCTCTTCCGTTTCGCGTTGGATGAGGCCTCGCGGTACGGCTTTGAGATGAGCCTGAACATCATGAGCGGTTGGAATCTCGGAGGGCCGCACGTCCGACCGGAGGACTCGACGCGTCGGCTTGTTTGGTCGGAAGTGTTGGTGGAGGGCGGGGGGCCGCGGCGAACCCGGCTGCCAAGGCCGCCAGGGCGCGAGGGTGTGTGCGATGACGTCGCGATCGTTGCGGTGCGATGGCCCGCGGCTGGCCAGCGGGGCATTGAAGTGCGCAGCAGCGCTGATTCGCCGGAGTTTCCGGTCGGGCGGGTGGTGGATGGGGATCCCAAAACGTTCTGGGTCGCAGCCGCGAAACCGGGTGCGGGCCCCGCGCCGACCGCGCCGGTGTGGCTGGAGGTGCGTCTGCCGTCGCCGGTGAGGGTGGATCAGATCGCGGTCCTACCGCGGCCGCGATACGGCCCGCGGGACGGGCGCGTGGAAGTGGTCGGCCCGGACGGCGGGATGACCACAGTGGCGGTGTTCACCAACGCGTCGGAAACCGACGCGATTTCGCTGAGGTTTCCCACGCGCGACGTGGCGGCGGTGCGGCTGCTGGTGACCGGCGCTTGGGATCCACGCTCGCCGCAGGCACCGCGCAACGTGCAGGTCGCAGAGATCGAACTCTTCTGCGAGGGACGGCGACTGCGGTTGCCGGCCGATGAAACGCCTCGGATCCGCGATTTTGAACAAAAGGCGTACCACCGTTATCCCGGCCCGTTCAACGCACCGCCGGCGGAGCATCTGGTGCGGCCCGAACCCACCCTGCCGGGGGAGGCGGTGCCATTGGGTGAGGTGGTGGTGCTGGCGCCGCGATGGGTGGAGCCGGATGTTCTTGAGTGGGCACCGCCAGCGGGGCGCTGGAGGCTCTTCCGTTTTTGCAGCACGCTCGCCGGCTCACATGTGTCCACCTGCAGTGAGGGATGGGCGGGCTGGGCGGTGGACCATCTTGACCCGGCGATGGTGGACGCCTACTGGCGGGAGGTGGTGGAGCGGCTGCTGGCGGCGGGCGGGCCGCACGTCGGGCGCACCTGGGCAGCAATCCAAACCGACAGCTGGGAACTGGGGCCGATCAACTGGACGCGCGCCATGCCTCGCGAGTTCCGGCAGCGGCGCGGCTACGACCTCGAACCGTGGCTGCCCGCGCTGGCCGGTGTCATCCTCGACAGCCGCGAACGGTCCAACCGTTTCCTCGCGGACTTTCGGCGTACACTCGGTGACCTGTTCGCGGAACACGTGCGGCGGCTCGCCGAACTGGCCCGCTCACGGGGGTTGAAGCTCCAGGCGGAAACCGGCGGCCCTCATGCCGCGCCGATTGACGCGCTGCAGACGATGGGGATCTGTGACTTTCCAACCGGTGAGTTCTGGATTCGCAACGACCGGCACCGCGTCGAAGAGAACTTCCGCTTTTTC
This sequence comes from Kiritimatiellia bacterium, assembly GCA_026417735.1. Lineage (NCBI taxonomy): Bacteria > Pseudomonadati > Kiritimatiellota > Kiritimatiellia > Kiritimatiellia bacterium. The sequence continues at coordinate 147,436 of JAOACR010000004.1, read as the reverse complement.
ATCAAACAGGGCGCGAGCGCCGCGCACATCTACGGTCGGCCGCGCATGCAGGCGGAATCGTTCACCTCGATCGGCCCGCACTGGGAGCAGGCGCCCCGCGATCTCAAACACGATCTCGATCGCGCGTTCTGCGAAGGGCTCAACCACGTGATGCTGCACACCCTCACCTGTTCGCCCGCCTCTGCGGGGCTGCCCGGTCAGGAGTATTTTGCCGGCACCCACTTCAATCCAAACGTCACCTGGTGGCCGCGAGCGGACGGTTTCTTTGCCTACGTGCACCACGCGCAGGCGCTGCTGCAGGCCGGCCGCTTCGTCGCGGACGTGCTCCACTACTACGGCGACCATGTCCCGAACTTCGTGCGCCTTCGCGAAGACAATCCCGCCGGCGTCTGGCCGGACTACGACTATGACGTGATCAACGAGGAAGCACTGCGGACTCGCGTCTCCGCGAAGGACGGCCGGATCATCTTGCCGGACGGCATGAGCTACCGTCTGCTCTCGCTGCCCTCAGCGGGCGTGATGTCGCTGGAGGCGCTGCGGGTCGTCGAACGGCTTGTCGAGGCCGGGGTACCGGTGGTCGGTCCGCGTCCGGTCCATCGCACGGGATTGTCCGGCGGAGAGGCGGCGGACCGGGAGTTTGCGGCGCTCGCGGAGCGGCTCTGGGGCGGTGGACGAATTTCCACCAACTCGCCTCGCGCGGAACTGGCTCGACTGGGCATCGAGCCGGATGTGATCGTCAAGAGCCTGCAGCCGAACACTTGGCTCGACCGCATCCACCGGCGGACCGACACGGCCGACGTGTACTTTATCGTGAATCGATGGACCTGGCGCGACGTTCTCGATACGAAGTATCGCCGCCGTTTCGACCTGCCGGACCGCTACGAAGAGGTGGAGTGCTCATTTCGGGTCCGAGGGCGTGTTCCGGAGCTGTGGGATCCGCTCACCGGCACGATCGAAGAGGTTGCGCTGTGGAGAGAGGAGAGTGGACGTACAGTGGTACCGCTGCGCCTTCCCCCCGAGGGATCGGTCTTCGTCGTGTTCCGGCGCCCGTCCGGCGCCGTGCATCCGGTGGAGCTGTGGCGTGAGGGCGAGAGAATCTGGCCCTCCTCCGAGCGAGAGCCGCGGTCGTGGCCGGTCGCGCGGCTGAGCCGTTCCGACGGCCGGCTTTGGCTCGATGCGTGGGTCGCCGGCCGCTATGAGGTGCGGTGGAGTGACGGGAGAGTCCTGCCGGTGGAGGTGCCTCCTCTGCCCCCGCCGCAACGCGTCGGCGGGGAATGGGTGGTGCGGTTCCTTGACGGCCGCGGCGCACCTGCGACGGTGAAGACGGAGCAACTGTTCGACTGGACCACGCACCCAGACGAGGGTGTCCGGTTTTATGCCGGCCGCGCGGTGTATGAAACGAACGTGCCCGAGCTGCCACGCCAGGACGGTTTGCACTGGACGCTGGATCTCGGCCAGCTCCATGAGATTGGCGGCGTGTGGTGGGGAGAACGCGACCTCGGCACCCTCTGGACGGCCCCTTACCGCACCGAGCTGCCCGACGCCGAAGGTCCAGCGGCTGTCCCTGTGAAATTACGTGTCGAGGTGATCAACTCCTGGGCGAATCGTCTGATCGGGGACGCAAAACGGCCGCTCAATCAGCGCGTAACGCGCACCAACATCACAAAGTTTGAGCGGGTGGAGGCGACATTGCGGCCATCCGGTCTGCTCGGGCCAGTGGAACTGCGGCCGTGGCGCCGCGTGCGGGTCGGCGAGCCACCGCACTCCTAAGGCGCACGGCTGTTCCCCTCGCTGTTTCGCGGCCACAGCCTGGGTCCATAGCTGCGCGCACCGGCGCAAACTCCATGCCGCCGCACACGGACTTGGCGTTGCGGCTCCCTACCGCGCTCAGCGAACGATCGTTTCCAGGGAGCTCAGTTGCTCCGGCCCTTGTGCGGAGGGGAAACGCGCACCTTGACCACTCGGCGGGCCGGCGCGATCACGGTCTCCGGCGCCTGCTTGGCGGCCGGCGGGGCTTCATCAACGACTTCTACCGCGTCTTCGGCCGGCGGCGGTGCCGCGGGGGGCGCCGACGCATCCTCGACGATTTCTTTCAGCATCGTCGAGTAACCCTTGCCCTCCGCCATCTCCTCAGCAAGCTCCCGGAGGATGGTTTCGGTGCCCTTGCCCGGCTCGTTCTCCACCGTGAACACACAGGAGCCGATCCGGATGCGATCGCCGACGTGCAACTTTGCGGTCTCCACCCGCTGGCCGTTCACATAGGTGCCGTTGCGGGACTTCAGGTCCTTCAGCACGAAGTCGCCGTCCCACAACCGAATGCCGCAGTGCAGACGCGAGACCTTGTCGTCCAGAATCACCAGATCCGCTTCTGGACTGCGGCCGATCGTGATCGGCCGGTCGCCGATCTCAAACTCCACCTGTGCGCCGTCCTTGCGTTTGAACCTGAGGATCATGGTCCGCTCGTTCGCAGCTTCGGCAACGATGTTGCGCTCAGAGTCGCCCGCTTTCAAGCAGATGTCGAAAATATGCCACGGTCCGTGCCAGCCCCTCCTCCAGAGACACCTTTGGTTCCCAGCCGAGCATCGTGCGCGCGCGGGTGATGTCCGGCTGGCGCACTCTCGGGTCGTCTACCGGCAGCGGCCGGAAAACTAGCTCCACCCGCCGTCCGCAGGCCAACTGAATCGCCTCCGCGATTTCGAGGATGGTCATTTCGTGCGGATTGCCGAGGTTCACCGGTTCGTGTAGCGGGCTGTTGGCGAGCCGCCAGATACCCTCGATGAGGTCGTCTACATAGCCGAAGCTTCGTGTTTGCCGTCCATCCCCGAAAATCGTGATCGGTTCGCCCTTTAGGACCTGGGTGATGAAGGCCGGCACCACCCGGCCGTCGCGGGGGCGCATCCGCGGGCCGTAGGTGTTGAAAATCCGCACAATTTTGGTGTCCATCCGATGGGCACGGTGGTACGCCATCGTCATTGCTTCCGCAAAGCGCTTGGCCTCGTCGTACACGCCGCGAGGGCCGATCGGATTCACGTTGCCCCAGTAAGTCTCCGGCTGGGGGTGCACCGTCGGGTCGCCGTAGACCTCGGACGTGGAGGCGAGAATGAAACGCGCACCTTTTGCGCGTGCCAGCCCCAGCGCCTTGTGCGTACCCAGTGCGCCAACTTTCAGCGTCTGGATCGGCAACTCGAGATAATCGATCGGACTGGCGGGCGACGCGAAGTGAAACACAAAGTCCACCGGCCCGGGCAGAAAAATGTACTCGGTGACATCGTGGTAAATGAACCGGAACGAGCGGTGACCGGCGAGGTGCTCGATGTTGGTGATGCTGCCGGTGATCAGGTTGTCCAGCGCAATGACCGTGTGCCCCTCCGCGAGCAGACGATCGCAAAGGTGGGAACCGAGGAAGCCGGCACCGCCGGTGACAACGGAAACCGGCGACCGGCCGGCTGGACTGGCAGGTGAAGGCGATGACATGGCTCAAGATGATAAGCAGCCGGTATCCGCGCTGTACAGCGGCCTACGGGAAGGAGGCGTCCGCGCCGCGACCGCTGGCGCGGCGAACCCGAGAGCGCTCCGTCGTGAATCCGCGGCGGATGTCGTCGTTCGCCCGATCTTCTTTCGGTGGGCTGCGCCGGCTGCGGTGGGGGGTGGCGTCTGAGGCGGCGCGCGCGGAACGGGGCGCCGTCCGCACGCCCTGAGGCCTGAGAAGCGCCAAAGCTCCACCCGCTGTCGCCGGGCTCTCGCCTTGCTTCTCGGGCGGGCACCGGGGCGCCCGCCTGGAGGCCATCCGCTCGGGCTAGTGGGAATCCTGCCGGCGGGGACACCGTCCTGGACAGCGTCAGGTAGGCGTGAGTGGTGCGTGGCGTCCACCGTCCAAGCCTTGGATAGCTCTGGCCGCAACCCCTCCAACGAATGGATACACCGCTCATTCGCCGGTTGTCACCAGACGATACGGCTGATGCTCTTACGACGTGACCGCGCTGGGAACGGTGGTTCCGCGGGCGCCAACCTCACAGCCGGGGCTGCGAGGTGAACGCCCTGGCCGACTCCGACCTTCCGTGCCCGCGGACGTTTCCCCTCACAGGGCTGGAAGCCAGCGTTGTACAGCCGGCAGAGAGTTGTTCGGCGTTGGTCCGAAAGCCGCAGCTGTTCGCGGGGCCGAGAGACTTTGGGTCGTGCGAGCCACGAACCCCAAGGGGGGCGCTCGGGACTTCGGGCTACGGGGGCAGGGGGCGGTAGGTCCTCTTGCAGCTTTGCAGCCGAAGGATGTTGCATTTTGAGCTATCGGCTGAAGTTCGATCTTCCTTATTCCGGCTCGGAACGGGGCGGGTGATGAGTTTTTCACGGGTCAGGTACGGCAAACGGCGCCCGCCGGACCCCATTCGTGGGGAATCGCCCCCTTCGCGCTTGCGTTAGAGGGGTATCACGGCTAGCGTGGGCAAACGGACTGCCATGGAAACCAAACCGGTTGAAGTCAAAATTCAGGATCTGATTTACAACATTGACGTTGGCATTGGACTGCGCATCGTCCAGACCGTGCTGGCGCTGTTGGCGATGGGCTTTGTGGTGCTGTGGTTTACGGCGGTGCGGTTTCGCGGCCTGAAGGAAGCCGAAGCCATGGAGCTGGCGCAGCTGGGGCACAATCTCCTTCGCCATCGCTCCATGATCACGCAGTGTATCCGGCCCGGGACGATGCAGTTTATGGAGGCGCGGGGGCGCCGGCTGTCGGTGGAGAGGTATCCCGACACACGCCATCCGCCCCTCTATCCGGCGCTGCTGGCGGCGGTGTTCGCGCCGGCGCGTGCGGCGTTTTCTGCGGGGGGTGCCCGCCCCGGCGAGCTGTTCACCCCGGAGCAGTGGTGCATCGTTCCGCTGAACCACCTCTTTGTGGCGCTCTCCGCCTTTTTCGTGTTTCGGATTGCACGCCGGCTTTTCAGCGCGCGCATCGCTCGCCTGACCACGATTGTGTTCCTGCTCAGCCGGATGATGTGGGAGGACAGCCTTTCCGGGCTCGGCCTGCCGGTGGTCTGGTTCTTCGGTCTGGGCGCTTGGTATTTTTTGCTGCGCTGCACCGACGCGTTCGGCGAGGAGGCTGCGCCGCGCCGCGGTGCGCTGTTCTTGGTGCTGGCGGCGGTGTTCGCGGGTGCGGCCGCGCTCACCCGCTACGCCGCGCTCGCGCTATGGGCCGGCATGGCCGCGCACCTGGCGTTTTCGCTACGGCGCCGCGTGCTGGCGCCGGCGGCCTTTCTCGCGATTGCATTGGCGACGATTTCCCCCTGGTTGTACCGCAACTGGCGCGTCACCGGAACGCTGTGGGGCGATGCGCCCCGCACGGCGCTGTACAACAGCCAGCTCTCCGAGGGCGACGCGATTGACCGCACCATGAACTCGCGGCTGACCTTTGGTGCGATTCGTCAGGCGGTGACCGCGAAGGCCGTCCGGCGGTTCACGGAGATCTACCGCTTCGAGCTCGGCCGCCAGGGCGAAGGACTGCTCTACCCGCTCTTCTTCGCGACCTTTCTGTTTCGCTTTGTCCGACGGGAAACTCGCCTGTTCCGCTGGGCAGTCGCGATCGCGATGCTTTCGGTGTTGCTGGTCGGCACGGTGTTCGAGTCGGCAATGAGGCTGTTCCACATCTTCTGGCCGATCATGGCAGCGTATGCGCTGGCGTTTTTCTTTGTCTTGCTCGACCGGCTCCAGTGGCAGCTGCGCATTGCGCAGATCGGCGCGACCGCAGGCGTGGTTGCACTCTCCGCGATACCGTTCGTGGCGGGCTTGTTGCCGCCCGCGGAAGGCCTGCCGTATCCGCCCTATCTGCCCGCATTTGTGAAGTTCGTCAGCGGTCTGCTGGAGCCGCGCGAGACAATGTGTACCGACATGCCATGGGCGACGGCCTGGTACGGCGATCGCGTGTCGATCTATGTGCCCATCGCGCTCGAAGAGTTCTATGAGCTGAACGATTACCGCGTCACCGAGGGCATCCGGATCCGCGGCCTGTACTTCACTACGCTCACCCGCGACCTGCCTTTCGCGCGCGTGCTGCTGACAGGTCCCTACAAGAACTGGTTCCCGATTCTGCAGGGCCGCCTGCCAACCGATTTTCCGCTGACTGCTGGCCTGCCGTTGAACAACATGGACCAGCTCTTCCTCACCGACCGCGTCCGGTGGGGCGGCCGCTGAGCCGGGCGATGCCCTGCCGCCCTTCCGCCGGCTGGCGCCGCGCTGCGCGCCACGGCAGCGCGCTGGTGCTTGTGCTGTCGGTGTTCGGCGCAGTCCTCGTGTTGCTCGGTGCCGCGCTCACGGAAGCGCGCGGGCGTGCGGCCCTTGCCGCCGCTCGGCTGGAACGCGAGCGGCTGCGTGCGCTCGCGGCCGCAGAACTCGAGCAGGCCCTGCAACGGCTCGCGGACGACGACGACCTACTCTGCGACCACGCCGACGAACTCTGGGCCCGCCCCAACCGCCGTCGCACGCCCGATGGCGACGCCATCGAGACCGTGATCGAGGATGAGCAGCAGCGCTGGGACCTGAACAACCTTTCCGCCGAACCCTCCCCCCAACCGCGCCGCCCCGCAGAGGACATCGCCACTGACCTCTTTCGACTCGCCGGCGATCCGGATCCCGCCGACCGCATCCTCGCACTGCGCGACTGGATGGATGCAGACCGCGAAGGCGCGCGGGAAGCGCCCCACTATGCGGAACTTGTACCGCGCCGCGTGCCGCCCAACCGTCCGCTGGAGTCGTGGGCCGAGCTACAGTGGATTGCCGGGTTCCCCGACGACTGGCTCCGGGATCCTTCGCTCGGCGCCATTCCCGCCGATCGTCGCCTCCCGTTGCGGGATCTGGTCACGCTGATTCCCGGTCCTCACCGCCGCGTCACGCCGGTCAACCTCAACAGCGCGCCAGAACCTCTGTTGGCGGTGCTTTTCGGGCGCGGGCAGCAGCACCTGCCGCGCGCGGTGATCGCGCTGCGGTCCGCCGCGCCGTTGCGCTCCATCGAGGGTCTCGTGGTGCTCGCCGACCCCCTGCGTATGGTGCGGTTGCTACCGTACCTTGATGTGAAAAGTGAATGGTTCCGTGTGCGTATCCGTATTCGGGGCTCGCGCCAGGCTCTGAGTGAACAGGCGTTGGTCCGGCGCGGTCCGGATGGCCGTGTACGCGTGGTGCGATGGTCCGGCGAGTAGTCATTGCGAGCGCGCTGGCCGCGCTGCCGGCGGCGGCTTCGGACCTGCGCTGGCTCGATGCGCCGCCGACCGCCCGCGTTGGGCAAGCCTGGATCGCCGCGCTCGAGTTCGGGCCTCGTGTGATCAATCCCTTCGACCCGGACGAGGTCTCGATCGAGGCGGAGTTCGCCGCTGCGCATAGGGACGCCGTTCGGCTGCCGGCCGCCTGGATCGAACCCTATCGGGTACGGCCAGCCGCGCCGCCCCGCTACCATCGCGAGTGGATGGAACCGCACGGCAAACCGCATTGGCGGATCACATGGCGGCCGTCGCAGCCCGGCACGCACACCCTCGCCGCGATCGCCCGCTTCCGGGGCCTCACGATCACCTCGGCGCCGATGGTGGTGGCGGTCGCAACAGGTGCCGACGTGGCGCGCGTGTGCGTGAGCCGTCGCGACCCGCGGTTTTTCGCGCTCCATGATGGCCGGCCGTTTTTCGCGATCGGCCAGAATCTCTGCTTCATCGGTCCGATGCAAAGGGTCTCTGCCGGCCGCATCGGCGAGGTGATCGCGCGTCTCGCCGAGCATCGGCTGAACTATCTTCGGATCTGGACCGGTTGCGATGACTGGGCGATCTCGCTGGAGCCCGGCCGCGGGGGCGGGGGGCCATCCCCCGAACGCTGGCCCGTTCACGAAAGCGGGGTGACGAACCGTGGAATGGGGGCGGTCAACCAGCCGGATGCGGCGATGCTCGATCTGGTCGTCGATGCGGCGGAGTCGGCTGGCGTGTATCTCCAGATTTGTTTGCTCACGCGCGATCGCTACATGGGACGGCTGCGCGACCCCGCGGCCGCCGACTACGACGCCGCGATTCGCGATGCATGCCGCCTATTCCGCTATGCGATTGCCCGTTGGGGTGCCTCCCCGGCCGTTGCGGTTTGGGAGTACTGGAACGAACTGGATCCGGGCCTGCCCGCCGGCCGCTTCTACCGGGAGCTTGCGGGCTATCTTGACCGGACCGATCCCTGGCGGCGTCCACGGACCGCCAGCACGTGGGCGCCCTCCCCCGCGCTATGGCAGGATCCCGCGCTCGATGTGGCTGATCTGCACTGGTACCTGCGGCCGAACTGGAGCGGACCCTGGACCGATGCGGCCGCCGCGGTTCTGGATCGCGCCGCGCTGCTGCGCCGCAACGCGCCCGACCGCCCTGCGCTGCTCAGTGAGTTCGGCCTCGCCGATGAGCAGTGGCGGCTCAGCCCGCTGATGCGCGCCGACCAGAACCTCCGCCATGTCCACGACGCGTTGTGGGCGTCCGCACTCTCCGGTCTGGCGGGCACAGCGATGTTCTGGTGGTGGGAAACGCTCGAGGCGATGGGTGCAGAACGGTGTTATCCGCCGCTGGCGCGGTTTCTGGACGGGTTCGACTGGACCGGTGGGGTCGAACCGCTCCGCGTGACCGCGCCCGACCGGCTGCTGTGCGTGGGTCTGTGCGTCGGCGACGACCTCCGGCTCTGGATTCGCGATCGCGATGCCAGCTGGCACCGCGAGGTCGTCGGCGGCCAACCGCCGGCCGAAATTGACGGCGCCCAGATTGAACTGAACGTTGCCGCCCCCGGGACGTGGGCGGTCGAATGGTGGAACACGATCAAGGGCGAGCCCCGCGGCCGTGATCTGCTCACCGCCGGGGGCCGGTCGCTCCGCCTCCGCGTTCCGCGCTTCAACCGCGATATCGCGCTGCGCGCACGGCGCACGGCGGCCCCGGCGCTCGGCGGCTCAACCGCACCGCGCTGAGCCGTGGTTCAGCGACCGGCCCACACTCGGGCCCCTGCCGCCGTTTATAAGGTTTCGTTGGCAGGCAGCACAGGAAACTCGGTCAGCGAGCGCCGGGCGTCTTCGATCCACGGCTGGACCGCGCCAGAAAGGGCCCGCCCCAGTTCGGCTCCCGGCTGATCGGTCCATTCCCCGATTCGTCCGGCCCAGCCGGCAAGTTCGCCGGCGGCCGCCAGCCCGATCTGCGACACCTCCGGTGGTGCGACCGTTCGGCCAAGCTGCGCAAGATGCAACACCAACACCACCGCGGCCGCGCCGAGCGCCACCCATACCCACCGCCAGCAGGCCGGAGCGAACGCGTCTCTCCGCACCCGAGGCTGTTGCCCTGCGCCCGCCACCGCTCGCCAGATCTCCGCCGCCTCTGACGCTGGCACCTCGACCGCCGGTGCACCGCGCGCGAGCGCGCGATCGAGCTGCTCCATCGCCTGAACCGCGTCGCGGCAGGCCGCGCAGAGCTCAAGATGCCGTGCCGTTGCGCGGTCCATCGGCTGCGCCGCGTCCCGCCGCGCGCTCCAACGCCACCGATACCATTTGCATCGCAGCATCATTCAGCCCTCCCGTGCCGCTTCAGCGGCCGTCGCGACCGCGCCGCGCCGGACTTCACAGTTGGTCGCGGCGGCCACCGCGCCGTTGGCCAGCAGCCGCTGACGCGCGCGGAACAACAGCACTTTCACGTGATTCGCGGTCAGCCCCATCGCCGACGCGATGGCGGCAACATCCAACCCCCAGCGCACCCGCAGCTCGAGAGCCTCGAACTGGCGTGCGGACAGCGTCCGCCGCGCCTCGCGCCACAACTGCGATTCCTCGTCCGTTTCCGCGGCCACCTCCGCGGGCGTTCGCCTCACGACTGGCTCCGGACTCGCCGGATCGAAGGGGATGGTTGCCGGCCTTCGGCGCAATGCGCGGTGTGCGTCCACCACCACCGACCGCGCCACCGAGAACAGCCACGGCGCAAACGGGGCGGCGCTGCGCTTGCGGCCGATCCGCCGCAGCACGGCGAGCAGCACTTCCTGCGTCAGGTCCTCTGCGTCGAGCGGGGGGCGGACGCGCCGCGCGCAGTACGCGCGCAGCGGTCCAACCCACCGGCGCACTAGCTCCGCGCCCGCCGCGTCATCGCCTTCGGCGGCCCGTCGCGCCAGCGCCTCGTCCCCGGCGGCTGGCGGTGCGATGCTCACGGTTGTGCGGGCGCCGCAGCGCGTTTCTTCGCCATTTCCGCACGCATCGCCTCGGTGACTTCCGCGGCCGGCAGGCTCAGCCGCAGCTCCAGCGTGGTCCCCTCGGCCCGCACAACGAGCTGCTCCGCCAGACGTGCCGCGCGCGGGTCCTTTTCCGAGTTCAGCAGCGCGGCCGCGCGCAGGCCGTCGACGATCTGCCGGATCTGCACCGCCGCCTGTGGATTCTTCAGCGTCATCTCCAGCCGCGCCTCGATGTTCGTTCCGCGCTCGCCGATCACCGCCACCGCCCCCGTGAGGCCCCGCGCCACCGGATTGTCCGTCTGCTGGTTCGGCAACGCGTCGGCGCTCATCCGGCCCACGACGACGGCGGGGAACTCCGACTGCACGGCCGCCGACTCCGGCTGCGCCGCCGCTTCACCGTCCAGCACCCGCAGCACATGCGCGGCGGTCTCCGCCTGCTCCGACAACACCGCGGCACCACTTCGGTGAATCGCGCCATACATGCGTGCGTTCTCCGGGCCCTTTTTCTTCGCCTTCCCCTCATCGATCCACGAGTGCAGCGTCCGGCCCTCCACCATAAGTTCCTGGTAGCCGTCGCCGGCCTTCAGCAGGGTGACGAGCCGCTGTTCATCGAATCGGCCGCGCACCACCACCGCAGAGCGGCGCCCCGCGCCGCAGGCGGTGATGCTCTCCAGATCTGTTCGAATGTCGAAATTGAAGACCGCTTTCATCGCGTCCAGTTTCGGGCCGGTATCGGGTTGCCGGAGGAGATCCAGAACGGTGCGGCCGACCGCGGTCTGTTTGAACTGATCGACGTCGAAGTGTACCCACCAGCGCGCTTCGGCCGGCACGTCGCTCAAGCGCAGCGGCCCCGCCTGCGCAACGCCGATCAGCAGTCCCACACCCAGTCCGATTGACCATCTGTTCATGACTTGTCCTTTCCACCGGCACCATGCCGGTCGCTCTCCATTTACGCCTGCCGCTGGAGGAAGGTTACACGCTGCCGGCTCCGAGGACCACGCACCGTGCGGCTCGTCGCCGTCGCGGGAAGCACAAGGGGGTTACGCTGCGGACCGTTGGACCGGGCGTGGGCAGGTGCGCGCGGGGGAGAGCCGGCAAGAAAGCTCTGTCGCTTCCCCCGGCGCAGAGCGTGGCACGTTGGCAGGGCCGTCGCGAGGAGAGTGCGCACCAGCAGGTGCGGTGGGCGGGACATTTCCACAGGTTGCCGGCTTCGCGACATCCATCAGCCGGAGAGAAGGTCCTCGCCGTGGTCTCGCATTGACGCGGGCAGGAGATGGCCTAGATTGAGGGCATGAAACGGGGCGGCCGGCGCCGCGCCCTCATTGAGGACGCGCTGAAGTTTCTGCTTGACCGCGCCGCGGATGAGGTCCCTCCCACCACCACGGCGCTGGGCCGGGCGGTGCATTGTACGCCCGCGCAGACCCGCCGGCTGTGCGAAGAACTGCGCGCTGGCGGGTGGGTCGAGGGCGATCCCCCCACGCTGACGGCCGCCGGCCGCGAATATGCGGCCCAGGTGGCCCGCGCTCATCGGCTATACGAGACTCATCTCGCCCGCACCAGCGGACTGCCCTCAACCGACTGGCATCGCCTCGCGCACGCCGAGGAACACCGGCTCACGCCCCGCGCGGCCGATGCGCTCGCCCGGCAGCTCGGTGAGCCCGCCTACGACCCGCACGGTGATCCGATCCCCTCCCGCGAGGGTCGTCTTCCCCCCCGGCGCGGCCGCCCCCTGGAGGAGTGCCCGCCGGGATGGAAGGGCCAGATCGTACATGTCGAAGATGAGCCGGCCGAGTCCTACCAACGGCTCGCCCGCGAGGGCTTCGCGCCCGATGCGCGCATCCGCGTGCTGGGCTGCGCCGCCGCCGGCGGTGGGATGCGGGTGAGCCTCGACGGACGCGAAATCGACCTCTCCCGCACGGAAGCGGCGCTGCTCACCGTCGATGAGCTGCCCCGCGGCGTCGCCTTCGACGAACAGGTGCGTCGGCTCAGCGACCTCGAGCCCGGAGGACGGGCGGTCGTGGTCGGCCTCTCGCCGCAAGTGCGCGGTCTGGCGCGCGACCGGCTCCTCGATCTCGGTTTCGTGCCCGGCACCACCGTCGAGCTCGTGATGCGCGCGCCCTCCGGCGATCCCATCGCCTACCGCGTGCGCGGCGCGACGATTGCGCTTCGACGCGAGCAGGCCGACCGGATCCTCGTCCACCTCGAAGCACCGGCACCGGCGGAACGGCGATGAACTCCGCGTTGCCGGATTCCTGCCGTGCCTGCCCGCTGGCCCGGGCCGTTCCGTCAGATACGTTCGACCACGTGATTGCGCTGGCGGGCAACCCGAACACCGGCAAGACCACCGTGTTCAACATGCTGACCGGCCTCCGTCAACACACTGGCAACTGGACCGGCAAGACAGTCGGCCGTGCGGAAGGCTCGTTTCGATATGGCGAGCGAACCTACCGGATCGTGGACCTGCCGGGAACGTATTCGCTGGTGTCGGCGTCGCCGGACGAGGAGGTCGCCCGCAACTTTCTGCTGTTCGAGCGCCCCTCCGTCACCGTGATTGTGGTGGACGCATCGCGGTTGGAGCGCAACCTGAATCTTGTGTTGCAGGTGCTGCAGCTGACGGATCGGGCGGTTGTCTGCGTCAATCTCGTCGACGAGGCGCGCGCCCACGGCATCGAGGTGGACGGGCGGGCGCTTGCGCGGGAGCTGGGTGTGCCGGTCGTGCTGACCGCGGCCCGGCGCGGCGAGGGGATCGCCGAGCTGATGCGCGCGGTGGACGAGGTCGCCAACGCCCGCGTGAGCTGTCGGCCCCGCCGACTGCCGCAGGACCTGCCCGGCCTGGCGGAGGCGCTATCGCGTATTTCGCGCCATTTGCGGGAGCTTTACCCGCGGCTGAACTATGTGGAGTGGATTGCGCTGCGGCTGCTAGAGGGGGACGCCTCGTTGCTGGAGGCGTTGCGCGAGGGTCGACTCGCGGAAGTCTCCGATCGCGGGACCGCTGCGCCGCCACCGCCGGCCTCGGCGGTTGAGGCGCTGGTGCACGAGGTGGAGTCGTTGCGCTGGGCGCTGCCACCGGGGTTCCACGACCGCTGGGTCGAGCGAGTCTATGCGGAGGCCGCCAGCATCGCTGCGCGCTGTGTCACCGTGGACGCGGCAGGAGGCCGCCGCCGGTGGGAGTCGAAACTCGACCGCTGGCTCACCAGTCGGCATACCGGCTACCCGACGATGATCGCCCTGCTGGGCCTGGTGCTCTGGATCACCATCGAGGGGGCGAATGTCCCGTCCCGGCTGCTGTTCTCGTTGCTCGTCGACCGCGCCTACAGCATGCTCGGCCGGCTCGCGGATGCGGCCGGTCTGCCGCCGTGGCTAAAAGGGTTGCTGGTGGATGGTGCGTGGCGGACCACCGCCTGGGTCGTCAGCGTGATGCTGCCGCCGATGGCGATCTTCTTTCCGCTGTTCACCATCCTCGAAGATTTCGGCTATCTGCCGCGTGTCGCCTTCAACCTCGATGCGCTGTTCCGACGTGCCGGTGCGCATGGACGACAGGCGCTGACGATGAGCATGGGGTGGGGCTGCAATGCGGCGGGCGTGATTGCGACGCGCATCATTGATTCCCCACGTGAACGACTCATCGCGATCCTCACGAACAACTTTTCGCTCTGCAACGGCCGTTGGCCCACGCAGTTCGTGATGGCGACGATTTTTCTCGGCGCGCTCGCTCCGCCGGCGTTTGCGGGTCTGGCCGCTGCCACCGCGGTGCTCGGCGTCGCGCTGTTGGGAGTGGCGCTGATGTTCCTCACGTCATGGGCGCTCTCGCGCAGCGTGCTGCGCGGAGAGCCGTCCGCGTTCAGTCTCGAACTGCCCCCCTACCGCCCGCCGGACATCCTGCGGACGCTGTACACCTCGCTGATCGACCGCACGCTGATCGTGCTCTGGCGCGCGGTGGTGTTTGCGTTGCCCGCGGGCATTGTGCTGTGGGTCTTCTGCAACGTGCGCGTCGCCGGGGCGCCCCTCGCGGCTCACCTTGTGCGGTGGCTCGATCCCCTCGGACGGGCGATCGGCCTGAGCGGAATCATCCTGACCGCCTACCTGGTGGCCATTCCCGCCAATGAAATCGTGTTGCCGACGATCCTCGTACTGACCACCGCGTTGGCGCCCGAGGCGGCCGAGGCGGCCACTGCCGGCCGACTGTTCGAGTTCGAGGATGTGGCGACGCTCGGTGACTTCCTTCGTCGCCATGGCTGGACGACGCTCACCGGCGTCTGCCTGATGCTGTTCAGCCTGTGTCACAACCCTTGCTCCACCACGATCTTCACGATATGGCGCGAAACCCGCAGCGCGAAGTGGACCGCGGTCGCGACGCTGATGCCGGTGATGCTCGGCATCGTCTTGTGCGGCGCGGTGGCGACCGTGGCCCGCCTGTTGGCAAACTGAGGAGGCTGTCGGGCGCAGCACCCCTCGGGGAGGAATCGGGACGTCCCCGGCTGGCGCCGGCGCCGGTCTTGGCTGAAATCCCGCCGGCGCCTGCCGGCCACTCTCCGAGACTCTCTGGCCGTCGCGGCTTGCCCGCAGCGGCGGTCGGCGGGGTGCGACCCGTCGGTGCTGGCGATCCGCAATGGGGATTGCACCAAGCTGGTGCTCCCCACCTTGTCCACTGTCGCCTGAGCCGTCGTCCTGCCGAGCTGTAGCGGCCAGGCTTGCCTATCGCCGGTTTTGCCCGGACCGAACGATCGCGGACACCGGCGCCCAGCTGACCGCCTTGAGCAGAGGCCGATCCAGCGGCGGGTCATGGACAATGTCGCGGACCCTCTGCACGACCGAAGACCGGCCGCCTTGGGGGTGGCTGGGGTCGTGGGCTGGCGCCGTCCGCTCGCTCCGCGGTGGATTCCGTCACAACGCCGCCCCGTAGACGACGGCGTCACGCGCACGACCCATTGGTGGTCAGCCGGTGCGGGCGCTTGTCGCGATGGGGCGCTCGTTTTTCTTCACCGCAATGCAGTCAATCACCACACGTTCCCCCGCATAGGGGGTGGTGCCGCGGCTGACAATGCGCCACTCGCCAACATCGACCGAGCCCTGCCGCGAGAGGGTCTCTCCCACCGGAGGTGAACTTTCGATCAGGTCGACCAACTCGCGGTGCTGTGCAAGTACAATGGGCCGCGTCGCCGGTGCGAGGATGACCAGAAGTGGCTGGATGTTGAGGCTTGCCAGCACCGCATCGGGAGGAGCGGCGGCCGCGGCGGCTTGTTTGGTCTCGAGGCGGATCATCCGCGCGCGCGCCGTCACCGCGGCCGAGTCCAGCGCGGAGCTGACCAGGTCGAGCATGCGGATGCGCACGTCCGCCAGCGTGGTCGCAGTACTCAGTTCCGTCGCCCTGCCCGTTTCCAGAGCCCGCGCCAGCAGGGAGATCTCCTTTAAGTAGGCGTTGCGATGGTTGGCGGGGATGTAATAGAGCAGAACCAGCCGGACCGGCGTGCCGTCGGGGTTGCCATACGCGATGCCCTTCGGGCTCCAACCCACCGCACACAGCATTTCACCCTCGTCGGCGGTGCGGGCATGCGGGCAGGCGATGCCGTGCCCCAAATACGTGTTCGACTGGGCCTCCCGGGCCATGATGCCTTCCACCACTTGCGCGTTCGGGCGCACACCGGGCACGGCCTCGATCAGACTGGCCAGCAGGGTCAGTGCGTCCTTCTTGTCCGCCACGGGCAATTCGATCAGACGGCCCTCCTCCAGTGCCTTCAGCAGCGCGTTCACGTTCAGTCAACTCCATATCGGCGGTGGAACCACACTTTGACGATGTGGGTCAGCACGGAATAGCTCAACAGGAACCCGGCCAGCCAGAACCAATAGGTTCGCGGCAGCGGGATGAACCCGAGATAATCCGCCAGGGGAGAGAACGGCAGCCAGACCCCGACGCCCATGATCAACAGGGTAGTCAGCGCCAGCGGTAGGCTGGGCCGGCTCTGTAAGAACGGGATGCGCCGCGTTCGGATGATGTGCACGATCAGCGTCTGCGTCAGCAGCGACTCTACAAACCAACCCGTGTGAAAGAGCTTCACGTAGTACTCTTTGGTGGCCTCGCCGATGTGAGGATCCAGGTAGGCCCAGCAGCCGAACACCCACAACATGAGGGCATAGGTGGCGTAATCGAAAATCGAACTGATCGGCCCGATGAAGATCATGAACCGTTTGATGTTGCGGATGTTCCACTGCCGCGGCTTCGCGAGCAGTTCGCTGTCCACGCTGTCGGTCGGGATCGCCACCTGCGAAATGTCGTAGAGGAGGTTGTTGACGAGGATCTGAATCGGCGCCATCGGCAGGAAGGGGAGGAACCAGGCGGCGCCGACGACGCTGAACATGTTGCCAAAGTTGGAGCTGGCGCCCATCCGAATGTACTTGATGATGTTGCAGAACACCCGCCGGCCTTCGACGATGCCGTTCTCGAGCACCGTGAGGCTCTTCTCCAGCAGCACAATGTCAGCCGCCTCCTTCGCCACGTCCACGCCGGAGTCCACCGAGATGCCGACGTCGGCCGCCTTCAACGCCGGGGCGTCGTTGATGCCGTCGCCGAGGAACCCAACCACATGGCCCTTCCGCCGCAGCGCGTGGATGAGGGTCTCTTTTTGGGCGGGCGTCAGTTTGGCGAACACGTCGGCCGTTTCCGCCAGCTCGGCGATCTGATCCTCCGAAAGGCCGTCCAGATCCGAACCGGAGACGATCTTCTCGACCTTCAGGCCAACATCTCCGGCGATCTTGCGCGCGACGGCCGCGTTGTCGCCCGTCAGCACTTTCACGCGGACACCGGAGTTGTACAGGGCTTTGATCGCCTCGCCCGCCGAGTCCTTCGGGGGATCGTAGAACGCGATGTAGCCCAGCAGCACCAGGTCGTTTTCGTCCGCCAGCGAAAATTTCTGCTTGTCTGGCGGGAACTCGCGGTACGCGATCGCCAGCACACGGAAGCCTTCGGCATTCAGCCGCGCGACTTCCTCCAGCAGGTCTTCCCGCAGCATGTCCAGGATGGGATAGACTTCGCCGTCCAGTTGGTAGTGCGAGCAGACCTTCAGGATTTCCTCGACGGCACCCTTGCAGATGAGGACGGGCACGCCCTCGTATTCGACGGTCACCGACATGCGGCGGCGCTGGAAATCAAACGGGATCTCGTCGAGCTTGCGGCAGGTCCGTTCCACGTCGAGCTCCGCATGCGCCAGCACGGCCCGGTCGAGCAGATTTCGAAGTCCGGTCTGGTAGTAACTGTTGAGGTAGGCGTAACGCAGCACGTCCTCGCTCGGCCGGCCGGTCACATCCACGTGTCGCTCGAGGACGACCCGGTCCTGCGTCAGCGTGCCGGTTTTGTCGGTGCACAGAATGTCGATCGCGCCGAAGTTCTGGATGGAACTCAGCCGTTTGACGATGACCTTTTTCTTCGAAAGGCTGACCGCTCCTTTGGAGAGGTTCACGGTGACGATCATCGGCAGCATCTCGGGGGTCAGCCCGACCGCGACGGCGAGTCCGAAGAGCAGCGCCTCGATCCAGCTCCCTTTGGTGAGGCCGATCAGCAGAAATACGATCACCACCATCACCGTCATGAAGCGGACCATCAGCCAGGTGAAGTCGCGGATGCCCTGGTCGAAGCTGGTCTCAACGGCACTTTCGGAGAGGCGCCGGGCGGTGGCTCCAAACAGCGTGTGATCACCCGTATTGACCACCAGCCCCAGGCCCGTGCCGCTGACGACGTTCGTCCCCTGAAAACACGCCGCCTCGTTGTCGAGGATACTGCCGCGGGTAACGGGGTTGTCCTCCACACGCTTTTCCACCGGCAGCGATTCGCCGGTGAGCGTGGACTGGCTGACGTACAGGTCTTTCGCACGCACCACCCGCACGTCCGCCGGAATCAGCGTGCCGGCCTGTAAGACGACGAGGTCGCCGGGCACCACTTCGGCGAGGGCGATCTCCTGTTCCCGCCCCTCGCGGATCACCACTGCGCGGGAGTGGATCATCCCTTTCAGCTTTTCCACCGCGCGCGCGGAGCGGCTTTCCTGGAAATAGGACAGGCCGACGCTCAACACCACCATTCCGCTCACCACAATCGCGGCCTTCACGTCCCCCATGGCCAGCGAGACCGCGGCAATGATCAGCAGTTGAATGACGAGGGGATTGCGACATCGATGCAGGATGTCGGCGAGCGGCCCTCGCTTCGTGATCGTGATCTCGTTTCGCCCGTACTTGGCGAGGCGGGCCTCGGCCTCGGCGGCATCCAGCCCCTGTTCCGACACCTCCAGTCGCGCCATCGCCTCCGCCGGGGAAAGCGCGCAAAATTCCATCAGCCGGCGCTCATCGGGGGAGGCGCCGTACAGGGCCACGTCGCGGCGCAAAAGGGCGCGCGACAGTTTTTCAACCGCGGACTTCATCCCCCGCTCCATCGCCAACGCCCCGGGGAGACGGAGACCGGAAACGTGTAAACGCTCAACATAGCACGGGAACAGTTCAGCGCAACTCCGACCGCTCACGGGCGCACGCCGTGCGGCGCGCTCGTCGTAGCGAGCAGGAAGCGCCCGCTCAATCGGCGATACCTTCGCCGGTGAGACGGATTTCATCGAAACCGCGGGAGCGCGGGTCCCGTTCGCCGCAGGCCCTCCCCGCGGTCGTGGCTGCGGATGGGCCGGCAAAAGAGCTCAACCCATAAGATCGCGTCCGGCATCGGAGACGTCGGTCGCGGTGGACGACCCCGCCGCCGGCCAACCGCCCCTCAACGGCACAGATAATGCCGGCCGGTCTGCCGGGTCCGGATCAGAAATGTCAGCTCAGCAGTTTGAGGAGTTTTGGAATCACGACCTTCAGGTCGCCCACAATGCGGTAGTGAGCAGAGCGAAAGATCGGCGCGTTCGGATCGGTGTTGATCGCGATCACGGTCCGCGAGTCGAGCATGCCGACGCGGTGCTGGATTGCGCCGCTGATGCCGCAGGCGATGTAGAGGTCCGGCCGCACGGTCGCACCGGTCTGACCGATCTGCCGATCCGCAGAGAGCCAGCCGGCATCCACCACCGCGCGGGTCGCACCGACCTCGCCGCCGAGCGCGGCGGCCAGCCGCTGGACGAGCTCCACTCCTTCCGGACTGCCGACGCCGGCGCCCGCGGCGACGATCACTTTCGCGTCGCGCAGGTTCACGGTTCGAGCGGTGACGTCGCGCCGAACCACGCGGGTTGCCGGTTTGGCGCCGGCGTGCGCGAGCGCATCGTCGAGCGAACCCTTCTCGTGCGTGGCGGCGCGCGCGGCGCCGGCGTCGGGCGGCGGCGCGGCGCCGTCCCGCAGGGTCGCCACGAGCGGCCGAGCGCCTTCGGCCGCCCAGGTGGTGCGGACCTTCCGATCGAATCCAATCCGCCAGGCGACAGGCCGGCCGTTTTCCAGCGCCACCCCGTCCGCATCCACGACGCAGGCGGCGCCGATGGCGGCCGCGATCGCGGGACCGAGATCGTTGCCCAGCGTGGAGGCGGGCAACAACGCCGCGCTTGCGGGTGCGGCGGCGAAGCGGGCGCACGCCACCGCCAGCCACGGTTCAGTGGTGTAGGCGCTCAGCCGTGCATCCTCGACCACGGTCACACGGTCCGCTCCACCGGCGGCGAGCCTGCCGGCGTGCGCACCGACGTTCGCCCCGATCAGCAGCGCCTCAACTTCGCCGTCCGGACCGGCCAGGGTGCGGCCGGCCGTCAGGCACTGGAGCGACACCTCGTTGAACGAACCGTCAACCACTTCTGCGAACACAAGCACGCGGCGCATCGGTCAGGCTCCTTTCCGGACGGCGTCGAGCATCGCGCGCAGCTCAGCCTCGTTCTCTGGATCCACCGTGCGCGTTTCAATCGTGCGCGGCGGGACCGGCTCGCGGCGCAGCCGCCGGGTGGTGCGCGCAGCCGCCGGGTCTCCGCTTCCGAGCTCGGCGGCGGTCCAGCACGGGATCTCCGCCTTTTTCAGCTTGAGCTTCAGCATTGCCTTCGCGGGCCGCGGCGCCCGCGGGTCGTCCTCCAGCAGCGCGACGCCGACGGCCAGCACCGCCGGCAGCGGCGCCTCGACCGATTCGTACCCCATTTCCACCGCGCGGCGCGCGACGACGCGGTCGGCGGTGATCTGCTCGATCGCATCCACCCATGACACCGCGGGCCACCCGAGCGCGTGTGCGAGATGGCGGGCGAGGATTGAGCCAGCGGTGTCGGGCACCGACGTGCCGACCAGCAGCAGGTTTACGGTGCCGAGTTTGCGTACTGCGGCGGCGAGCACGCCCGCCAGCGCCGCATCGTCCAGCTCGTCCGGGTCCGCCGCCACCCGAACTGCGGCGTCCGCGCCGCGGTAGAGCGCCTCCCGCGCCACGTCCACCTGCCGCACCTCACCGGGGCTGAGCACCGTGACGGTGGCGCCCTGCGCATCCTTCAACCGCAGCGCGGCCTCGAGCGCGTTCAGGTCTTCTGGTTCGTAGCGCGTCTGCAGCGCGCCGGGCCGAATGCCGCCGGACTCATCCAATATGGCTCCGGTCAGGTCGCGCGTGTCCCACACTTCGCGTGCCAGCACGACGACGTTCAATCCCATGCGCTGTTTCCTCCCGCTCGCTCAGCCGTACCGGTACTTCACGCCCTTGCCGCCGTCGGGCATCGTCCACTCCACGCCCTCCTCCGGCGCGGCCTGGCGGCAGGTGCCGCACTCCAGACAGTTTTCGTGAGAGGTTTGCACCGCGTCCGGGTCGTTCGGTGCGGGCTTGTAGACCTCGGCGGGGCACACCTTCAGCAGTTTGCGGCTGCGCGCACGCCGGTATTGTTCGGCGTTCACCCGCACGTGCGGGTGCGCGGGATCGGGCTCATACCGGGTGCGGTACAGCTTGTCGGGCAGCGGGGTCGGTTCGTTCGCGTTCATCTCAGCTCTCCGGTATGCGGCCTCACAACAGCCGGCGCGCGCGCCACAGATCGCGAACGGCGCGGAGCTTTGGCAACCCGCGCCAGAACGCGCGCCACGCCTCGCGTTGGATCTCGGACTTGCTCCGGCAACTTACCGCGAAATAGTCCACGAGCAACCGCGCCGCCTTGCGAGGGTACAGATCCAGCAGGTCCGGCGAGGCGGCGAGCACCTCGCCGACGTGGCGGTAGCGGCGCAGGTCCGCCATCACCCAGCTCTCGTCCAGGCGGCGCCGGTAACCTTCTAGCCGCGCCGCCGACACATCGCCCGCCGCGAGCGCCTCCAGCGCGGTCTCCGCGGCGATCGCGCCGGACTCCATCGCGAGGTTCGTGCCCTCCTTGTACAGGGAGAAGTTCACCAGGCCCGCCGCGTCGCCCGCGATCATCACGCCGGGACCGTGGAGGTCGCCGATCGCGTCGTAGCCACCCTCGGGGATCATGTGCGCGGAGTACTCCAATAGCTCCGCGCCGCGGATCAGCGGACGCACCGCCGGATGCGCTTTCAGCCCCTCGATCACCTCGTTCGGGGTCAAGCCCGAGCGGGCGAGCGATTCGATGCGCGCGGCAAAGCCCAGATGCAGCGATTCGCGCGCGGTGTAAAGGAAGCCCGCCCCGATGAGACCGCGGAAGGGCGACCCGAAAAAATCCAGCGCGATGCCCTCGTGCGGCTCGAGCTGAAACCGATCCTCCAGCGTGCCGCGCGGCAGGCCGAGGATCTCCTTGACCCCCACCGCGTACTCCTGCCGCACACGCCCGGGCCGCAGGCCCAGCGCGAGCCGCGCGCCCTCGCTGACCAGGCAGTTTGCGCCGTCCGCGAGAATCACGATCGGCGCCCGGAAGTCCTCCTCGCCCCGCAGCCGCACGCCCACCACGCGCTTCGACGTGTTCTGGCCCTCGTACAGAAGCGCGTCCACCACCATTCCCTCGATCAGATTCGCTCCCGCGGCCTCGACCTGCTTCGAGTACCAGCGGTCGAACTGCGCACGATGCACCACGTGCGTGTGGTTGAACGGCGGCGACGACCAGGCGGAGGCGCCGAACTCCAGAGCGATCTGCTCCCCGTCGGCTAGGAACATCAATCGGCGCCGTGAGACCGGCCGCTCCAGCGGCGCGTCACGAACGTACTCCGGCATCAGCCGCGCAAGCACACTGCCGTAGAGCAGACCGCCGACGTTCTTCGATCCGCAGTACTCCCCCCGCTCCACCACCATCACCTGGCGGCCCGCGCGCGCCAGTACCAACGCCGCGGTCAGGCCCGCCGGCCCGCCGCCGACGACGATCACATCCATCCGAATCGCGTCGTCCGCGCCCATGGAACTCCCGCGCCGCGTCGTGGCGGCATGCAAGCGCGCATTCATCGCGTTCCCCGGCACTCAAGTCAAGCGCGAAGCCCCGCTGCGCGACCGTCGGGTAAGAGGAATGCCCGCTCGGCGCCCCAAACCGTCCGGACGTGGTGCCCGCGGCCCACGCCGGCCTCTGGTTGGATCAAACCCTCCCCCGGCGCAGCGGTGGCCCGACCGCCCTGTCCAGCGGCGTTCGTACTTCCCGGCGCCGGCGAGCCGGCGGGCCCTGCGACGGTGGGAAGAGGCGGCGAACGCAGGCGGAGAAGAATCCCACCGCCAGCGCGCGGTGGGAAAGCACCGCACCTCCTGGCGCACCCTTTGCACGGCGGGTATCGGTTGTGGCCGGGCCGCCCGGCGCGGTTCCCGGGCCGAACGCGCTCGATCTATACTGCGGACATGGCCGCCGGAACTCCACGTCCACCGCGCGCGGCGCGACCCCCGGTCGTGTCGATGGTCAGTCTGGGCTGCCCGAAGAACACGGTCGACACTGAGCGGATTCTCGCTCAACTCGCGCAGGCGGGCTTCTGGATTGCGGAGCGGCCGGAGGATTCGGACCTCTGCCTGGTGAACACCTGCGGGTTCATCGCGCCGGCACGGGAGGAAACGGCGACGGTGCTGCGTGAGCTGGCGGCGCTGCGGCGTCGCGGTCGGCCGCGTCGGCTGGTCGCGATCGGCTGTCTGGTCGAGCGCGCCGCGTCGGCGCCGGCGTTCGCGCGGTTTCTGGAGGCGGCGGACGCGGTCGCCGGATTCGATGTCTATCCGCGGCTGGTCTCGTTCTGCCGGCAGCTGCTGGGGCTGGCGGACGGCGTCGGGCCGGCCACGGGGTTGTCCGAGTCCGGCCTCGCGCCGCCGCGGCTGCTCACGGGCCGGCCGCACACGACGTGGCTGAAGATCGCCGAGGGCTGTTCGCACCGCTGTTCGTTCTGCGCGATCCCAACGATTCGCGGGCCACAAGTCAGCCGGCCGCTGGAATCGGTGATTGCGGAGGCGCGGGAGCTGGTGGCCTGCGGTGTGCGCGAGATCTGTCTGATCGCGCAGGACACGACCGCGTACGGCCTGGAGCGGCCAGGTTTGCCGCGGCTGGCAGACCTGATCCGGGGGCTTGCCGCGGTGGAGGGCGATGTGTGGCTGCGCCTGATGTACGCGCACCCAGCACATCTGAACGAGGCGGTGATGGAGGCGATGGCGGAGGATCCGCGCTGGTGCCGGTACTTCGATCTGCCGCTGCAGCACATCGCCGACCAGCAGCTTCGCGCGATGCGTCGGCCTGGCCGAGCGGCGACCGAGGCGCTGCTGCAGCGTATTCGGGACCGCTGGCCGGACGTCGCGATTCGCACCGCGTTCATTGTTGGTCATCCGGGCGAGACCGAGGCGCAGTTCGAGGAGCTGTGCGACTTCGTGCGGGAGGCGCGCTTCGCGCACGTGGGCGTGTTCACCTATTCCGAGGAGCCCGGCACCGCGTCCGCGGCGCTGCAGCCGAAAGTGCCCGCCGCGGTCGCCGCGGCGCGACGGGAACGGCTGATGGCGATCCAGCGGGAAGTGTCGTGCAGTTGCCTGCGCGCATGGGTGGGCCGCGAGCTCGAAGTGCTGGTGGACGCGCCCACGCCGGCGGGCCGCCGGAAGGGGGCGGTTGGCCGGCATCGCGGCCAGGCGCCCGACGTGGACGGAGTGGTGTACCTGCGCGGGGCGGCGGCAGCGGGGCTGCGGCCCGGCCAGGTGCTGCGCGCGCGCGTCTCTGCCGCGTTCGAGTATGACCTGGCCGCGGAACCGGTCGGGCCGCAGGCAACCTGAGGCGGGGGCGCCGCCGTTGACCGGCGCGGGCCGGTCCGGTATTCTGAACCGGCTTTTTTCGCGCACCCCGCCGGACCGGACCGTGTCCGGACAGCGGCCGGGAGCGTTGGAGTCGTCCGGATCACACATCACAGAGAGCTGAGGAGCGCACCGATGGCGAAGGCGGCAGTGAAAAAGTACGTGTATTCGTTCGGCAACAACACCGCGGAAGGGCGGGCGGACATGAAGAACCTGCTCGGCGGCAAGGGAGCGAACCTCGCCGAGATGTGTCACTTGAAGCTGCCCGTTCCGCCGGGGTTCACGATCACCACCGAGTGCTGCACCGACTACTTTGCGCGGGGCGGCAAGTTTCCGCCGGGCCTCGACGCCCAGGTCCGTGCGGCGATTGCGAAGGTGGAGAAGATCATGGGCTGCGGCTACGGCGACCCGTCCAACCCGCTGCTGGTCTCCTGCCGTTCCGGCGCGCGGCGCTCGATGCCGGGCATGATGGAGACGGTGCTGAACATCGGGCTGTGCTCGCGCACGATCCCCGGGCTGATCGCGAAGACGAACAACGAGCGCTTTGTGTACGACGCGTACCGCCGGCTGATCATGATGTACGCGGACGTCGTGATGGAGAAGGCGGAGGGAATTGAGCCGGCTGAGGGCCAGGGCATCCGCCGGCAGCTCGACGGCATGCTCGAGGAGGTCAAGAAAGCGAAGGGATACAAGTCCGACACCGATCTGACCGCGGAGGATCTGAAGGGGTTGTGCGACGCGTTCAAGCAGCGCATCCGCGAGGTGCTCGGTCGCGAGTTTCCGGACGACCCATGGGAGCAGCTCTGGGGTGGCATCGGCGCGGTGTTCAAGAGCTGGAACGGCAAGCGCGCGGTCTCGTACCGCCGCATCGAGGGCATCCCGGACGACTGGGGCACCGCGGTGAATGTCCAGGCGATGGTGTTCGGCAACATGGGCGAGCACTCCGCCACCGGCGTCGCGTTCACCCGCAACCCGGCGACCGGCGAGAACAAGTTCTACGGCGAGTGGCTCGTGAACGCGCAGGGGGAGGACGTGGTGGCCGGCATCCGCACGCCGAATCCGCTGAATCGCGCGACGAAGAACGAGCAGAACCAGCATCTGCCCTCGCTGGAGGAGGCGATGCCGGAGCTGTATCGCCAGCTCGAACGCATTCGCACAACGCTCGAGCGCCACTACCGTGACATGCAGGACATCGAGTTCACGATCCAGGAGGGGCGGCTGTTCATGCTGCAGTGCCGCAGCGGCAAGCGCACCGGCACCGCGGCGCTGAATATGGCGATGGACATGCTCGAGGAGAAGCTCATTGACGCGAAAACCGCGGTGATGCGCGTCGAGCCGGCGCACCTCGATCAGCTGCTGCACCCGTTTGTGGATCCGGCGGCGGAGAAAAACGCGAAGGCGATCGCGAAAGGGTTGCCCGCCGGGCCGGGCGGCGCGGTGGGGCAGATCGTGTTCACCGCAGAGGACGCGGTGCGCTGGTCTGCGGAGGGCCGCAAGGTGATCCTCGTGCGGGAGGAGACCAATCCGGAGGACATCGAGGGGATGCGCGCCGCGCAGGGCATTCTCACCGCGCGTGGCGGCATGACGTCGCACGCGGCGCTGGTCGCGCGCGGTTGGGGCAAGTGCTGCGTCGTCGGGGCCGGCGAAATCCATGTGGACGTGCCCAACCGGCGGATGGTGGTCGGCGGGCGCGAGTACCCCGAGGGCACCACCATCACGCTGAACGGCACGCGGGGGCTCGTGTATGAGGGCGCGCTGCCGATGGTGGACGCGACCGAGAACCCCCGCTTCCAGGCGTTCATGAAGCTGGTGGACAAGTTCCGGAAGCTCGGCGTGCGCACCAACGCGGACACGCCCGAAGATGCGCGCACCGCGCGCGCGTTCGGCGCGGAAGGCATCGGACTGTTCCGCACCGAACACATGTTTTACGGCGCCGGTTCCGATGAGCCGCTCTTCCTGCTGCGGAAGATGATCCTCAGCACCACGCCCGAAGAGCGGCGCGCCGCGGTGCAGGAGCTCTTCCCGCACGTGAAGCGCGACATCAAGGCAACCCTCGAGGCGATGGACGGCCTGCCGGTGACGATCCGGCTGCTCGATCCGCCGCTGCACGAGTTCGTGCCGCAGAGCCCCGAAAAGCAGGCGGAACTGGCGCGGGCGCTCGGCATCACGCCGGAGGAGGTGAAGGCCCGCGGCGACGCGCTGCACGAGAACAACCCCATGATGGGCCACCGGGGCGTGCGCCTGGGCATCACCTACCCCGAGATCACCGAGATGCAAGTGCGGGCGATCTTCGAGGCGGCGGCGGAGCTGCAGAAGGCCGGTCGCAAGGCGATGCCGGAGATCATGATCCCCGTCACCTGCGACGTGAAAGAACTCACCCATCAGAAGGCGATCATCGCGCGCGTGTACGCGGAGGTGTGCGCCGCCACGGGTGTGAAGAAAATTCCGCACCTGGTCGGCACGATGATCGAAATCCCGCGGGCGGCGCTGCTCGCCGACCGCATGGCGACGGAGGCCGAGTTCTTCAGTTTCGGCACGAACGACCTCACCCAGATGGGGTTCGGTTTCAGCCGCGACGACATCGGCGGATTCCTGCAGCACTATCTGGATCAGAAGATTCTGAAGGCGGATCCCTTCCAGACGATTGATCAGGAGGGCATCGGCCAGTTGATCGAGATGGCCGTGCAGAAGGGCCGTGCGACGCGGCCAAACCTAAAGGTTGGCATCTGCGGTGAGCAGGGCGGGGATCCCGCTTCAGTTGCGTTCTGTCACCGCGTCGGGCTGAACTACGTCAGCTGCTCGCCGTTCCGGGTGCCGATCGCGCGCCTCGCTGCCGCGCAGGCCGCGCTGCAATCCGCAGAGCCGAAGGGTCGCAAGGCACCCGCACGGTCGGCGGCCGCTCGTAAGGCGTCGAGCCGGCGCTGAGCTAGAGCTCCACAAACCGGAGAATCCGACGGCCCCGGGCCTGTGAGGGTCCGGGGCCGCGCACCGCCGGAGACGCCGGAGCCGGATCGGAGTGTCGCGCTGGAGCTCTGGGTGCTACAGATCGCTCCGCAGCGCCCAGAGGTCGTCGCCGCCGAACTCCAGGCAGCAGGAGCTGCAGGCGCTGTAGCAGGCCAGGCAAAAGCGGCAACCCCCGATCTCGACCGCGCCGGAGCCACCGCAACGTTCACAGACCAGATCGGCGGCGTCGGGCGACGGCGAAACCCGTGAGGTGGTGCGCGGGCCGGCCGCCCACTTCTCTTCCCAACTGGTGTCGGCGCGGTTCATCCGACTTCAATCTACCGGACGATGGGACAAATGCGAGGGGCGACCCCGCGCCCGCCGCGCCGCCAGGACCCACACGCTCTGGAGATTGTGCCAACCCCGCGGCGGATCGAACGGCCGCGTTCGGAACGGACAATGACGACGCCCGAGACCCTGGGCGCACACCCCCGGCCCGCACCCCCCAGGGGCCCACGCACGCGCAAAAAATCGCCCGGATTTGCGCCCGATCCCGGCCGGCGATACGATTTCCGCCGCACGGGCCGGTAGCTCAGTAGGTAGAGCACGACACTTTTAATGTTGGGGTCGCGGGTTCGATTCCCGCCCGGCTCACCATGCTCGCGTGATGTCCGGCCGCCATCCGATACGTTCGGTGTTCGAGTTGATCGCGACGCGAGCCGCGTGCGCGACCATTCCCCGCCTAAGCCGATCCGCAGTGCTGGCGGCTGCTCGCGCGTTCGCAAAAGCGGCCGCGGCGACGCCCTCGCACGCGCGAAAGGTCGCGCTCGCGAACCTCCAACTGGCCTACGGAGAAGAGCTGTCCGCGGCGGCGCGCCGGCAGCGAATGCGGCGGTCGTTCGAAAGCTTTGCGCTCGCGCTGCTCGACGCGGTTTGGTTTGGCGGTGGCGCGCCGCAGCGGCTGCGCGATCACGTACGGCATGATCGGGCGTTTCTGGAGCGGATTCGGGCTGATCGTCCGCACGTGTTGTTGACCGCCCACCTGGGCGACTGGGAGGCGCTCGGGCAGGCGGTGGCCGCGGAGGGCGTGCGGTTGATGAGCGTCGCGGCACCCCTGGCGAATCCTTCAGTCGATCGCCTCTTCGCTGAACTCCGACGCGCATCGGGGCAAACCATCGTTCCGCAGCGCGGCGCGATGCTCCGGCTGTGGCGGCACTTGAAGGACGGCGGTCAGGTGGCGATGCTGCTGGACCAGAACGTGAAGCCGGAGGAGGGCGGCGTGTTTGTGCCGTTTTTCGGTCTGCCGGTTCCGGTCTCGCGCGCAGCCGCCGCGCTCGCGCTCCGGATGCGGTGCCCGATTCTCTCCGCGTTCATGCTGGCGGAATCGGACGGCACCTGCCGGGTCATTGCGGGAGAAGCGATCGAGCCGAGTGCCTTTCCGAGCGGCGAGGACGCGGAGGCGGTCGCGCAGCTGACCGCGGAAGTGGCCGCGTTGTGTGAGCGAGCGGTGCGGCGCTGGCCCGATGCCTGGCTCTGGAGCTACAAACGGTGGAAACACGTGCCGCCCGGGGCGCCGGCCGAACGCTATCCGTTCTACGCGAAGCCGTGGCGACCGGCTGCTGTCGACCGAGCCGAGGCGACGCCGGCGGTCGCCGCCCCGCCAGTGGGAGGTCCCGCGAAGTGAAACGAATCCCAGCCCATATTGTGGCCATGTGGATCGCGGCGTTGTCCAATGGTGCGGCAGCGGAGGTACCCCCGCTGCGATGGGTGTGGATCTTCGGCTGGAGCGTCCATCGCGAGCGGGATCTTCCGGAGATTTTGCAGCTGGTGCACCGGGCGGCCCGAGCGGGCGCGAACGGTGTGGTGATGGGAGGGTTCGATACGCTCTGTCGGGCCTCGCCCGTGGCGGTGACGAACATCGCGCGGCTCCGCGAGGCCTGCGAGCGGGAGGGTCTGGAGCTGGTGCCCGCCCTGTTTGCGATCGGGTACGGCGGCTGGGCGCTGGCGCATGATCCGCACCTGGCGGAAGGGCTGCCGGTGCGGGGGGCGCGAATGATCGCGCGCGGATCCGAGATCCGATGGGAACCGGAGCCGGCGCCGGCGTTGCGGAATCCAGGGTTCGAAGAGCACACCCATCATCGGTTCCCCGGCTTTCGGTTTGTGGATCTGCCGGGCGTGATCAGCTTTGCCGACACCAGCACGGTTCACGAGGGCCGCTCGTCGCTGCGGCTCGAAAACTTCACCGCGCACTCCGCCGGCAATGCGCGCGCGATGCAGGAAGTACAGGTGCGCCCGTGGCGAACGTACCGATTCAGCGTCTGGGTCCGAACGGAGAATCTCGCGCCCGCCGACGCGCTGCGGGTGCAGGTGCTGGCGGGTGACCGCTCACTCGCGCCCAGGGAATTCCATCTGGGGCCCACACGGGATTGGACGCAGCTGAGCGTGCTGTTCAATTCCATGGAGTTCGAAACCGTCCGGCTCTATGCCGGCGTCTGGGGGGGGCGGGCCGGACGGCTCTGGCTCGACGACTGGCAGCTCGAGGAGGTCGGCCCGTCGCAGGTGTTGCGTCGTCCCGGCACGCCGGTGTCGCTGCACAGCGACGATGGCGCGGTCGCTTACCTCGAAGGCCGCGATTTCATCGTGCCAGACGATCCGCGTTTTAGCCCCTACCGGCCGGACCGCCCCCCGCTGGTGTTTCGCCGTCCCGAGAGCAGCCGCATTCGAGACGGTGAACGTCTGCGCGCCGACTGGTATCACCCGATGGTGGTGCACGAGTCGCAGGTCACCGTGTGCATGGCGGAGCCCAAGCTCGACGAGATCGCGGCGGAGGAGGCCGAGCGCATCAGCCGGCTGCTGCGACCGCGGCGTGCGCTGCTGAGCATGGACGAGGTCCGCATGGGCGGCACCTGCCGCGCGTGCGAGGGGTGCAACATGGCGGAGCTGCTCGGCCGCTGCGCCGAGCGTATGGGCGCGGCACTGCGGCGGCACCTGCCCGAGGTGGAGCTGTTCATCTGGTCGGACATGTTCGACCCCCACCACAACGCGCGGGCCGGCTACTATCTGGTGAGGGGGGACTTCACCGGGTCGTGGCGGCATCTTCCGCGTGAGGTGGCGATCGTGGTCTGGGGGGGCGGACCTCGCGAGGCGAGCCTCCGCTTTTTTGCGAACGAGGGGCGGTCGATCGTGATCGCAAACTACTACGATGCCGACGACCTCACCCACGTCCGCGAGTGGCTGGAACTGGGTCGAGCGCTGCCGCAGGTTCGCGGCTACATGTACACCACCTGGCAGAAACGGTACGAACTTCTCGACGACTACGCCCGCCTCGTTTGGGGCGGCCGTCCGGCCGCACCGCGGTGAGGAGGACCACCGCACGGAGGGCGGTCTTCATGATCGCTTCAGACGGGGTTGGCGACACTCCCGCGCCGGACCGGACATGCGTGTGCTTGTGATCGAGGATGAGCCGGACCTGTTGACCGGCATCGCGCGTGCGCTCCGAGATGAGGGCTATGCGGTGGACACCGCGGCGGACGGCGAGGACGGTCTGTTCAAGGCCGAGAGCTGGCCCTACGACCTGATTCTGCTCGACGTGATGCTGCCGGGACCGGACGGATGGGAAATTCTGCGCCGGCTGCGGGCGCGCGGCCGGCGGGTGCCGGTGCTGATGCTGACCGCGCGCGACGCCGTCGCCGATCGGGTGCGAGGGCTGGACAGCGGGGCCGACGACTCCCTGACCAAGCCGTTCGCGCTCGCGGAGCTGCTGGCGCGCGTGCGCGCGCTGATCCGTCGCGGCGCCGACCAGCCCTCCCCGCTGATTCCGCTCGCCGACGCGGTGCTCGATTTGCGGGCGCGCGCGGTGCTGCGCAACGGCCGGGTGGTGCCGCTGACGCCCCGCGAGTATGCGCTGGTGGAATATCTGGCGCTGCACCGCGGCCGCGTCGTCACGCGCACGGAGCTGTACGATCACCTGTTCGGCGAAGACGACGACACGCTCTCGAACTTGCTGGACGTGCATGTTTCGAACATCCGCCGCAAGCTCGGCCACGAGTTCATCCGCACGCGCCGCGGCCACGGTTACTGCATCGAATGAGGCTCTGGCCGCGATCGCTGCGATGGCGTCTGCAGCTCTGGTACGGCACGCTGCTGGCCGCGGTGCTGGCCGGCTTCGCGGCGACCGCGTTCGCGCTCGCCCGCGAAAGTCGAATGCGCCGGGTCGACGAGGATCTCGAACGCCGCACCGCGGCACTGATGCCGGCGTTGCGTCCCCCGCTTCGGGATCGTCTCGGCGGGCTGCGCGCTGTGCCCCCTGCGCCGCTGCGCCCGGACGCCGGCGATCCGGGGGGCCGGCGGCCCGCCACACCGGATGAGCGGCCGCCCGGCGTCGAGCGCGCCTCGCCTCCCCGCTTTCGGCCGGAGCCGCACGGTCCGCCACCGGGCCCGCCGCTCGACACCATCGAGGCGGCGGTGTTTCCCGAGACCGGTCGGGACGCCGCGTACTTCTTCATCGTCGGCACGGACGGCACGGTTCAACGCGCGTCCGTATCGGCGCCCCCCCCGCCCGCGGACTTCGAGCTGCCCGCTGCCGATCGCGCGGTCCGCCAGCGCGGAGAACTGCGGGAACACGTGCGCCGCCTGCGACCGGGGCTGGCGCTGATTGTCGGTCGGCCGATCGGCGCGGAGCTGGCCGAGCTGCGCCGGTTTGGGGCGGGCCTGGTCACCGCCGCCGCGCTGGTGTGGGTGGCGGCGCTGGCGGTCGGCGCACGGTTGGTCCGGCGTGCGATCCGTCCGCTGGAAACCATCAGCGCCACCGCCGCGCGCATCGCCGCCGGCGACCTCGGCTCACGCATCGCGCTCGCCGACACCGACAGCGAACTCGGCGCGCTCGCCCGCGTGCTGAACGACACGTTTGACCGCCTCTGCGAGGCGCTCGCGCGTCAGACCCGGTTCACCGCCGACGCCTCACACGAGCTGCGCACGCCGCTGGCCGTGATCCTGTCACAGACCGAATCGGCGCTCGCGCGCGAGCGGCCCCCGGCGGAGTACCGAGAGGCGCTCGAGGCCTGTCGCCGCGCGGCGCGCCGGCTGCAGCATCTGGTGGAATCGCTGCTGATGCTGGCGCGGTTTGACGCGGGCGGGGGAGGAACGCCGCCAGAGAGCGTCCCGCTGGAGCGGGTCGCCGCGGATGCGCTCGATTTGCTGCGGCCACTGGCAGCCGAACGCCGTCTGGAGATCGTGGCCGACCTGCGACCCGCCGTCTGCGAGGGGCGAGCGGAGGAGCTGGCGCAGGTGGCGCTGAACCTGATCGCGAACGCGATTCACTACAACCGCGACGGCGGTCGTGTCGAGATCGTCACCTGGACGGACGAGAAGGGGGCGCACCTCACAGTACGCGACACCGGCATCGGGATCGCGCCGGAACACCTGCCGCGGATTTTCGAGCGGTTCTACCGCGCCGATCCCGCGCGCAGCCGTTCGAGCGGCCGTGCGGGCCTGGGATTGGCGATCGCCCAGGAGGCGGTCCGGCGGCAGGGAGGCCGGATCGAGGTCTCGAGCCAGCCAGGGCGAGGGAGCGAATTCGTCGTGACACTGCCGACCGCAGCGCGCTGAGCCGGGCCTGCGGCAGGTCAACGGCCCGCGGTGGTCGGCACCCATGCGAGCGCGACCAACTCGATCACCACGTCGCTCTTGCGGGGGCGGATCTCGAACGGTTCGACCGGCGCGGCCGCCGGCGAGCACTCCGCTGCGACCCGGTCGAGTTCGGCCTGCAGTTCCTGCTGTAGCGCGGCGAGCCGCTCGCGGAGCTGTGCCGCGATCTCGCCGGCGCGCGCGACATCACCCCGCTCTCGACCGATACGGCCGGCGGACCGCATTGCGGTCGCGGCGCGACCGACCGTTCCGACACCGAGCGCCTTGCGGCCCAGCAGCGCGCCGAGCAGCACCGAGCCGAACGCGATCGTCGCGTTCATGGTCTGGTAGCGGTACTGCGCCCGCTCTCGTTCGACGCGCTGATCGGCCGCGGCGATCCGCTGCTCGAGCGCCGCCAACCGCTCCGCGTAGCGGCGCCGGATCTCTGCGACGCGCTCATCGCGTCGTTCGCGCAGCGCAAGGCCGACGCGTACGCGGAACTCGCCCTCCGGTTCGCCCGGCCGCGAGGTCATCCGCAGCGGCAGGCAACGGTACAGCTGCAGCACCGCGCTCTGCTGCAGGTGCACCGTAAACGATTTCGTCCAGAGTTGCGCCGAACGAGCCGGGAGCATCCCGCTCCAGGGCGCGGAGCGCACAAGCTCCGCGGAGGGGGCCGACAACGGCGGGACCTCGTCTAGCCGGCGGCCGGCGGACCAGTCGGGCAGACCATCGCCGCCCGAGATCGGCGCCAGCTCCGCCCACGAAACCCAGGTGTCCACATCGGCCGACGGGTCGACGAAATGCAGCCGCGCGCGGCCCAATACAAACGGCCGGGCGACCCGCGGGCCGGAAGGGGTCACGGGCGCGGGCCATTCGATCTCCGGCAGGTCCGGCGGCACCAGCGGCGGTACCGTCGCCGTCGGGACGGCGGAGAGAAGCGGCACGGCCGGCGCGGACACGGTCGGCTCCGGGGCCGTCGTGGCCGGTGCCAGCGAGCGAATCTGCGCGAGGGTGAGCGGGCCTCGCAGCAGCGAAAGGGTCCACCGAGTACGGAACAGCACCGGCGCCGTCTCGTGCACGTTGCGCATCACAAACGTGCGTTTGCCCAGGTTCGAAATCAGCCGGTCCAACTGGTCGGTCGGCACATCGCCGGCGGCGGAGGCAAGGCCCTCGAGCACGCGGGCCTTGTCGCGGTCGGTCTGCAGACGGCCGATCATCCAAGTGCCGGTGTTGCCGAGGCCCTTGTAGTCCAGGTCCACCGGATTCTGTGTTGCAAGCACGACGCCCAGCCCCGCGGCGCGGGCCTGTTTGAGGAGCGTGAGCATCGGCGCTTTCGAAGGTGGCGCGGCGGTCGGCGGAAAGAATCCGAAAATTTCGTCCATGTAGAGCACCGCGCGCAGCGCGGAGGTGCCGGGCTGCGTCCGCATCCACGCGACGACCTCGCCAAGCAGAAGCGTCACCACCATCATGCGTTCCTCGTCGGCCAGATGCGCGAGCGATACCACCGACACGCGCGGACGCCCATCGCGCGAATGGAGCAACCGGCCCACATCCAACGGGTCGCCTTCCAGCCATGCGGCGAAACCGGGCGCGGCGAGCAGGTGGTTCAGCCGCATCGCGAGCTCGAGCCGCGCCCGGGCGGGAAAGAAGGTTTCGAGGTCGAACACTCCGATGCGGTCAAACGGCGGTTTTTGAATCGCACCGATCAGCGAAGGCAGGTCCACCGCACGGCCGCGCTGCCAAGCGTCCGCGATCAGCGCCGCGACGAGGATGTGTTCCCGGCTGCGGACGGGATCGCTATCCACGCCCG
The DNA here is from genome assembly GCA_026417735.1 of Kiritimatiellia bacterium. Classification (NCBI taxonomy): domain Bacteria; kingdom Pseudomonadati; phylum Kiritimatiellota; class Kiritimatiellia; species Kiritimatiellia bacterium. The sequence goes on along the minus strand of JAOACR010000004.1, from coordinate 112,790 downwards.
CCCAGCTCAACAGGCTGGCCGCGGTGGCGGCGACACGGTCGCGCAGTCGCGAGGGATCGTCTCCAGCGCCGCCGCTGGGCGGCTCGAGCGAGCGCAGCAACGCCAGCGGCCGGCCGGCAGTGCTGCCCGGCGTGTACACGGAGAAGTCGGCGGCGGCGCGCAGCCGCGCGATCCGCTCCAGTGGCTGGCCCCACTCCTCGAGGCCGCGGCGCCAGTCCGCCGCGATCCGCGCCGCCATCGCCTCCGGATCCAACCCTTCCCGCGCCGCCTCCGAAGGGTCCACCCACGGTCGCACATCGCCGGGCTCCATCTGGGGAAACTGCAACAGGAGATTGGCCAGATCGCCTTTCGGATCGAGCACCAGCGCCGGCACCCCGTCGATCGCGGCCTCCTCGATCAGCACAACGCCCAACCCCGTTTTGCCGCTGCCGGTCATGCCGACGATCACTGCGTGAGTCGTCAGATCCGCGGAGTCGTAGAGCAGCGGCGTGTCGGCGAGCTGACCGGTTGCCGGATCGACGAGCCGCCCCAGGTAGAATAGACCGAGCTGTTCGTACTCGTACATGTCGGCGGAGGGCGCGTCTCAGAGCTTCAGCGCCAGGCCGCCGATGACGGAGACGTCGTTCTTTTCCCGTGCTGCGGCCGGCGTGCGGTCATAGGTGTCCCGTACGAGGAGCCGGAGGTTCACCCGCGCGTTCAGCGCCGCCTCTGCGCCGAACTCCGCGTTGATGAGGACGTCGCTCAAGTCGTCGAACGCCGGCAGATATTCCAGCGACTGCCAGAGCTTCGCGCCACTGCCCAGCTCCAGTTCCCATCGCTCCGCCACCCGAAGGCTCCAGTACCGGTCCCGCACGCCGCCCACATCTTCGGCGAGCCATGCGGGGCCGGCTTCAACGGTGAGCCGGACGGTTCTCCGGTCGAGGAGGCGAAGGCCCGCGCCCGGCGAGAGAATCCAGCGGTAGTTCACGTCCGCGACCTGGTCCTGCTGGTAGCCGGCGTTCGCGAGCACAAACCATGCGGCATCCAGATTGCGGCGGAGGCCGGTCTCCGCGCGTGCGTTGTCCACGTCCCGGACGCCCGAGCTCTCACCATAGTTGTAGTCGGCGAGCAGCCGGAGCTCAGCGGAGGTGCCGCGCCAGGCGCTCAACCAGCTGGCGTTGTAGCGTTGCACCTCGGTGTTGCCGTCGCTGAGGTTCAGGCCGAGGCTCAGCGTGTGGCTCCAGCCGGCCGGTGGCGGCTCCGCGGCCCCGGCACCGACCGCGACCGCGAGCAAAACTCCTATGGCGTTCCGGTTCATATCCACCTCCGGCCAGCCGGGCTGGACGACATGAGGCTAGCACCGGCGCATGCGCTTCGCTAGCGCCTCAGCGCCATTCGTGCTTCGGATACCGCCGTGCGAGCTGTGCGCGAAGGTTTGGATACTCCCGCTGCCAGAACGCGGCGAGGTCGCGCGTGATCTGCACCGCTCGCTGGTTCGGTGCCAGCACGTGCAGTACGGGGGTCAGCCGTCCGCCGAGAATCGCCGGCAGGCGCTCAACGCCATACAGCTGCTGGATCGTCGCTGCGATCCATGGTTCGCCGGTGTCGTCGTAGTTCACGCGCACCGGCCGGCCGGCCGGGGTCAGCTCGACGCGTTCCGGCGCCAGCCGTTCCACTGCCGCGACGTGGGTGGCTGGCATCTGCCGTTTTACTGCCGCCAGCCACGATCGGTCGCGCAGATCTCGCGCGCTGAGCGCGCCGCGGCACGCATCGACGAGAGCGGCACGGAGATCCTCCTCGGTGAGTTCGCGCACACCGGCCTCCGGCACGAACCGGGCCACCAGCTCCACCCGGCGCCGCCAGCGCCGCACGGGCTCGTCCCACCCCGGCGGTGCCGCGTCGCCTCGCAGTACTGCGGCCGCCAGCAGCTCCGCGGCCTGTGCGGCATCCGGTTCGGCCGGGGCCCGCTGGAGCGGCAGGTCGTGGTACACCCGCTCCCGCCAGCCAACGACGCGGCGGGCGGCGGGGTCCCACTCAACGACGCTGCGCTCCCGGATGGCGCCGGGCGCCAGCTCGTGCAGCCACGCCTCCTCGATCGCGGTCACGAGCGAGAGCACCACTTCGATCTCCCGGCCCTGTGTTTCGCGAACCTCCGCGGCGACCAGCAACGGGGCCTCGCGCACGATGCTCGATCGCGCCAGCTCGCCGCGCCGACCGTGGACGAGCCGGCAGCGCAGCGTGCCGGCGTCAAGGCGGCGCGCGACACGGTCCGCGAACGCGGCCAGCACGCAGCGGCGAAGTTCAGCATCGTCCGGCGCGGCGTCGGGGACCGGCAGCCCGTCCGCCCGCGCGATCGAGAGGAACCGGTCCCGCAGCGCGGCGGCCTCGCGCGCGGCGGCCATGTGGAGACCGAGCGCGGCCCCTGCCGCCGGATTCCAACGCTGGCGTTCAGCCCACGCGAGCGCCCGCAGGCGCGGTGCGAAGTCCGTCGCGTCGTGGTCGGACACGAACAGTTCCCTGCGACGCGTCTCGACCTCCCGCGGTACACGCGGCAACCAGAAGTCGCGCCCCTGGATCATCGCCGCCACCGCCGCGACCGGCGCGGTGGCGCCACGGCGTGCAGCCTCCAACAACATCCGTGCGTGGCGTGGATGCACCGGAAACGCGAGCAGACGGCGGCCGAGGGGAGTGATGTCGCCTTGTTCGTCGAGCGCCCCGAGCGCCTGCAGCAGGGTTTCCGCGCACCGCAGGCGCTCCGCGGAAGGCGCGTCCAGCCAGCGGAACTCGGCCAGATCGCGCACGCCGGCAGCTTTCAACAACAGCGCGACCTCGCTGAGGTCCACTCGCAGAACCTCCGGCGTCTCCGCCGCCGGTCGCGCCGCCTGATCACGTTCGGACCACAGCCGGATACACAGGCCGGGACCCGTGCGGCCAGCGCGGCCGGCGCGCTGGTCGGCGGCGGCACGGCTGATGCGCTCGATCAGCAGCGTGTCCATGCCGCGGGCGGGGTCGTACCGGGCGATCCGGGCGAGGCCGCTGTCCACCACCAATCGCACGCCCTCGATCGTGATCGAGGTTTCGGCGACATTTGTGGCGACGATGACGCGCCGGCCACCGCCGGCAGCGACCGCCTCCTCCTGCTGTGCCGGCGGCAGGTCGCCGTGCAACGGCAACACCGCCCACCCGCGGGCTTCGGGGCGGCTGAGAACCGCCTCGATCGTGCGGCGGATTTCCCAGTGGCCGGGCATGAAAATCAGTGCGACGCCGTCGCCGCCGGCGCGCGCCCATTCCGCCCAGGCATCGGCGGCCTGCTCCCAGACCGGCGGTGAAGGGCCGCGTCGCGGGTCGGGGGCGCGGTATCGAATCTCGACCGGGTGCGCGCGTCCCGGCGACTGCAACAGGCGGGCGTCGCCGAGATAGGCGCGCAGCGGCTCCGGTGTGAGCGTGGCGCTCATCACGATCAGCCGCAGGTCGGGCCGTGGCCCCTCCTGCAGCTCGAGCGCCAGCGCCAGTGTCACGTCCCCGTAAAGGTGACGCTCGTGAAACTCGTCAAAGATGACCACCGAAACTCCCTGCAGCAGTGGATCGTCGAGCATTTGGCGCAGCAGCACACCCTCGGTGACGTAGCGGATCCGCGTGGACGGTCCGCAGAGCGTCTCGAATCGCACTTGGTATCCGACTTCTTCCCCGGGCGTGCCGCCGCGCTCGCGGGCGACCCTCGCGGCCAGCAGTCGCGCGGCGAGCCGGCGTGGCTGCAGCACGACCACCTGGCCGGGCGCGACGCCGCCGTCCACGAGCATTTGCGGAATCTGCGTGGACTTGCCGGAACCGGTGGGTGCGCAGACCACCGCACGACGAGCGACTCGCATCGCATCGAGCAGTTCGTCACGAAGTTCGACAATAGGAAGAGCGGTGTGCACTGCGCGCGAACATAGCCGGCGCGGTCGTGCGCGGCGAGCGCGGCTCGTGCGCGGTTTCTCCGCCGCTATACTGCGCGTATGCCCGCGCCGCGACGTTGGCCGTCCAGTGCGCTGGCGGTCGTCACGCTCGCGGCCGCCGCTCATGCGGCCACCTGGTACGTAGACGACCGGGGTGGCCGCGATGACGCCGACGGTACCTCGCCGGAGCGCGCGTGGGCGACGCTCGCACGGGTGAACCGCGCGGCGCTGGCGCCGGGCGATCACGTGTTGTTCCGCCGCGGTGGCGAATGGCGGGGTCAGTTGCGGCCTCGCTCCGGTGCACCGGGGGCGCCCATCGTGTATGGCGCCTACGGCCAGGGGCCGACGCCGCGCCTGCTGGGCTCGGTCTCGATGGCGGGTGCGGACGACTGGCTACCCGCCGGCCCGCAGCGGTGGCGCAGCGCGCCACCCCGGTACGACGAAATCGGCGCCGTCCGGCATCTCGATGTGCCTCGCGCATATCTGCACACGGAGGGGGGCGCGCAGGTCGCATTCGAGCGCGCAACGAACGGCGCGCTGAAGCTCGGGTGTGGTGCGCCCGGCATTCGGCCAAATCACGTGCAGCTGGTGCTGCCAGTGGGCGCGGTTCGCGCCGGCGAATACTGGCGGCTGGGCGTCCGTGCGCTCGGCCCGTTGCGCGGCGCGGTGGAGGTACGGTTGCGCGAGCCCCGCGCGCCGTGGCGGCCGCTGGCGCCGCCCGCATTCATGGTGGCATCGGGCGATGTCGCCTCTGCGTTGATGTTCGCCGTCGGCGAAAGCTGTACGGAGGCGGAGATCGCGTGGATGCTCGGCGGCCTGCTCGAGCCGGCGACCGCGCTACAGCTGGAGGGGCTGCGGTGGCAGCAAGTCCGGCCCCGACGCTCTCCGCCGTTCGAGCTGGATGCGGACGTCGGGAACATCATTTTCGATGGCGGCGCGCGCTGGGGAGTGAAACGATGGTCGGCGGCGGAACTGCGCGGCGAGTACGATTTCTGGTATGACCCGCGGACGCGGTGCGTGACGCTCGTGTGCGCGGAGCATCCCGCGCGACGTCACCGCGAGATCGAGCTGGCACTGACGCGCCACATCATTGACCAGACCCGTTGTTCGTGGGTCGTCTACGAGGACCTTGTGCTTGCCTACGGCGCCGCGCACGGGATCGGTGGCGGCTCGACGCGGGGCATCACCGTCCGGCGATGCGACCTGGCATGGATCGGCGGCGGCCTGCAACACTGGCGCAAGGACGGTCGGCCGGTGCGGTATGGCAACGGCATTGAGTTCTGGGCGGACGCCGAGGACTGCCGTGTGGAGGAGTGCCGGTTGTGGGAAATCTACGACGCCGCGCTTACGAATCAGGGTGCGGGGACCAACCGGCAGCGGAACATTGTGTGGCGGCGCAACGTGGTTTGGAACTGCGAGTATTCGTTCGAATACTGGAACCGGGGCGAGGCGAGTCTCACCGAGAACATTCGCTTTGAGTACAACACCTGCGTGGATGCGGGCCGCGGCTGGGGGCACGCACAGAGGCCCGATCCGAACAGCCGACATCTGATGTTTTTCGACAACGCGGCGCGAACGACGAACTTCGTGATCCGCCGGAACATTTTCGCCCGCTCGGCCGACAGCCTAGTGCGGCTGCAGGGGCGGGACTGGACCGCGGCGCTCACGATGGATGAGAACCTGTGGTTCCAGCCCTCGGGGGAGGGACTGTGGTGGGGCGAGGAGCGCGTTCCGGCGGAACGGATCGCGGAGTTCCTGCACCAACGCGGTTTCGACCGGCGGTCGGTGTTCGCAGACCCGCGGTTTGTGGCCGAGGCGCCCGGCGTCTACCGCCCGGATCCAGCAGGGCCCGGCGCACGGTTCGGTGCCGGCGCGCCGTCGGAGGAGGCGGCCGCGCCAGAGACGCCGCGGTGAGCGCCGCGGGGCCGGGGCTCCGCCTCGAGCACCAGCGGCGCGCCCTCGAGGCTCCAGGCAGCGCGAAGGCGGTGGACCAGATAGGCGCGATAGGTCGGCAGCAGCAACGCCGGATCGTTCACGTACAGACGCACGCGCAGCGGCCGGACACCGGTCTGCACCGCGTAGTAGAGCTTCAATCGCCGTCCTTTCACCGTCGGCGGAGCCTGCCGCTCCACCGCCTCGTGGAGCACCCGGTTCAGCAAACCCGTTGTCAACCGCGTGAGCGTGTGGCCGGCGGCTTGGTCCAGCGCCCGGACGACCTCCGCCACTCCCTCGCCGGTGAGCGCGGAGGCGAAGCACATCGGTGCGTAATCGAGAAACGGGAACTCGCGCCGGAGATCCTCACGGGCGTCGCGCTCGCGAAGGCGACGCTCGCGGGGCGACAGACCCGCGGTGACCAGATCCCATTTGTTCGCGACCAGCACGCAGCCGACCATCGAGTCGGCCACCATCCGCCCGATACGCTGGTCCTGACGGGTGGGCCCCAGCGAGGCGTCGAGCATCACCACCGCGAGGTCCGCCCGCCGCAGCGCCCGCTCCGCGCGGGCGATGCTGAACCGCTCCACCGCCGACTCGAGCCGCTTGGAGGCCCGCAGTCCGGCGGTGTCGACAAGCAGGTACGACCGGCGGCCGCCGCCGATGTCCACTGAGAACGGCACTTCTACGCAGTCGCGGGTGGTGCCGGGCACCGGTGAGACCACCAGGCGCTCCTGCCGCAAAAGCCGGTTGATGAACGAGGATTTGCCCGCGTTGGGCCGGCCGAGCACCACGACACGGGTGGGCGGCGGGCCGACGGACTGCGAACCGCCGCCCTCGGGGCGCGACGGCCAGCGGGCCACGACCCAGTCCAAAAGCGCATCCACGCCGCGACCGTGCTCCGCGGAGACCGCAAACACCGGCCAGCCCAATCGGTGGAACTCAACCGCGGCCGGCTCCAGCTCGGACCGGTCGGCCTTGTTGGCAGCCACTGCGACTGGGCGGCCGGACTCGCGCAGTCGCTGTGCGACCTCCTCATCGAGCGGCGTGCAACCCGCCTGCACGTCGGTGACCATCACGATCGCGTCGGCGTCTTCGATCGCGGCCTCCACCTGCTGGCGGATCGCCGCGGTGATCTCGTCCGGTGCGCGGGCGCGGTCAATGAGAGCGAGACCGCCGGTATCAAACAGCCGGAAGGTTCGGCCCGCCCATCGCGCCTCCGCGGCGATGCGATCGCGCGTGACACCCGGCTCGTCGTGCACGATCGCGAGGCGTCGGCCGACGATTCGGTTGAACAGTGCGGACTTGCCGACGTTCGGCCGGCCGACGATCGCCACCGTTCCGCTGACCGTGGCATCGTTCGGGACGTCCTTCATCGGGGTGCGCTCGAAGACGGCCGGTGCCTGTCGGTTCGCACGGGCCGCGCGAATCGTGAGCTTGCGCGCGCATCCGCGTCAAGCGGCGCTGGAGGTGGGGCGCACCGCGCGCTACAGTCGCTGCGGTTGTCGGTGCTCCCGATGAAGCCAAGCCATAGTGCCGCGGCGCCGTTCTTCGCTCGCGGCTCAGCGGTGCGCCGCCATGCGGACGGGGAAGGGCTGGTGTGGCTCGGTTTGGATTTTGGTACCAGCAAGGTGGCCGCGGTGCTCATCGCCGGCGACGGACGGGTGCTTACGGTGCGATCGCGGCCGCATCGCGCGGACCTGCCGGTGCCGCAGGGCCGCGCGGAACAAGACGCTCGCCGCACTCTGCGTTGTGCGCGCGCGCTGGTTCGCTCGCTGCCGGCGTCGCTACGGCGGCGTGTCGGCGGGGTGGGTATTGCGGCGCAAATGCACGGCGTGCTGCTGGTTGACCGTCGGGGACGGCCGCTCACACCGCTGGTCACCTGGCAGGACGCGCGGGCGATCGAGCGGCCCGGCTGGCTGGCGGGACTGCGGCGTCGAGCGCGCCGCATGCTGCAGGCCGGCTACGGTGCGGTGACGCTGGCGTGGTGGCGGCGCTCGCGGATTGCGCCCTCGCGCGGCGCAGCGCTCGCGTTGAACATCGGCGACGTGGTGGTCGCGGAGTTGTGCGGGCTCCCCCGGCCGCCGATGACAGAGTCCATCGCCGACTCGTGGGGGGTGTATGACTCGCTGCGGCACCGGTGGGACCGCGCCGCCCTTGCACGGCTGCACGTGCCGCTGCGGTGGTTGCCGGGCGTGGTTTCGAACGGAAGTGCGGCGGGAACCGTGAGTGCACAGGCCGCCCGGGCGTGGGGACTGCCCGCCGGCATCCCCGTCACCGCGGCGGTGGGGGACCAGGCGGCCGCTGCGTTCGCGACGGTGCGCGAGCCGGCGCAGGAGATCGCCGTCACGGTGGGGACCGGCGCGCAGGCGGCGGTCGTGTGCCGTCGGTGCCCGCGGTCGCGACCGAGCGGAGCGCGCTGGGAGTACCGGCCCTATTTCGGTGGGCAGTGGCTGTGCACCGCCGCCTCGCTGAACGGTGGGGCGGCGTGGCGCTGGCTGGCGGAGCTCGTACAGGACTGGTGCGCTGCCGCAACGGGCCGGCGTCCGCCGCGCGGCGAGGTGTTTGGCCGGCTCAACCGTCTCGGCCGGAGGGCCCGCCGCGAGGTGCTCGTGGACCCCTGTTGGTTCGGAGAGCGGGGCGAGGAGGGGCGGACCGGCCGGATCGAGCGGCTCGGTCCGATCCCACCGCGACTCGGTGAACTGGCGCGTGGGGTGGCTCGAGGCATTGCGCGCAATCTCCGGGAGCGGTTGCCGGCGATCGCGCTGCGCGGCCGGCGCCGCATCGTCGCCAGCGGGAATGCGCTGCGTCGCAACCCGCTGCTGCGCGATATGGTGCGGCGCGAGTTCGGACTGCCGATGGCGCTGTCGCCTGCGGCGGAAGAAACTGCCGTCGGCGCAGCGCTGCTCGCGCGCGAGCTCACTGCGCCGCGGCGGAATCGGACCCGCCACCTGTTCGATCGGCGCACAGCCAGACGGCGCTGAAGCGCGAGCGCGCGTCCCACGTATTGCCCGCGGAGGAAAAGTCACAGACCTCCGCGCGAGTGCCATCGGGCCATACTAGCCGCCACGCTTTCCAGACGTTCGCGGGTGCGGGCAGCGGCTCCGCGCGCGGCGTCGGCGGCTCACCAACGCTCCACGGCCACCGCCGCATCGGCGCGACCTCGCCGAGCCGCGCGTCCCGCGCAAGCGCGACCGGTCCCTTAAACCAAAAGACCGCCCGTGTGTGCGGCAGCGCGTCGGCTGGCGTGACAGTCTTCACCTGTACCGTCTTGCGCCTTGTCGGATCCCACCGCGGCACTCCGAGCGACGCCCATTCCTCCGCCGCCTTTTGCAGCTCGACATCCGTCCACGCATACCTGGCTGGTTCGAAGAGCTCCGCGTGCACGGGCGTCGCCAGCGAGAGCTCGACCACCGTCCGGCTCGGCCAGTTCCGTCCCAGCGAGATCCAGCGCGCAGTCCCGGCTTCGACCGGTCGTCCGGCAACGCGTGCGCGCACCTGTCGTGCCCAAAGCGGCCGCCGAACGCGCAGATCAAACTCCGCCGGCCGTGCCGGTTCGACGACCAGGCGCAGCGGCTCGTCGGCCAGCACATCTCCCTCCAGCTCTAGCCGCACGGCGGTACCGTCGCGGAGGACGATCCGTGCGCTCATCGGTTCGAAAAGAGCGAGCCGGACCCCCTCCGCATCGGTCCACAAGGATGCTTCCACCGCCTGAAAGAGTCCCCGCGGAAGGTTGTCCACACAACAGTGGTGGTGAGGGAGGAAGTGAGGATGCGCGGGCACATGCTCATGGCTCGACCGCAGGCGGCGCAGGCCCCATGTGCCGTCCGGCGAGAGTCCAGCGAGCAGCGCGTTGTAAAGGCTGCGCTCGAACTCGTCGAGATAGGTGACCTCACCGGTCCAGCGGAATAGCTCGAAGGCCAGGCGGTTCCAGTACACGACGTCGCAAAGCTCGGCGAGGGTGTTCACGAGGCCCCGCGCACCAACGAACTTGTCGTTCAGACTGACCGAGCCGAGGGGAGAACGTTCCCAGTCGCGGATGAGGTGGTACAGATTGCGCGCGGCATCGAACAGCGCGGCCTCTCCCGTCACACCGTGGAGCGCGAGCATGCCCTCCACGCAAGACATGAATTCATAGCTCTTAGTCCACTGCGTTGGAGGAATGTTGGGAAACCAGCGGTGAATTGGAGTGCTGCCGGTGCCGCGCCGCAAAAGGTCGGGTGGACCGGCGGGATGGCGCGACCACTGCTCCGTGATGTACTTCGCATAAGCGAGGTCGCGCGGGTCGCCACTGGCGCGGTACAGCAGCACCACCGGCGTGAGGATCGAGGTGCTCGGCAGGCCATAGAAGTGGCCGGTCTCGATCAGGTTGCTCGCAGCTGGTCCGAACTCGCTGGCAAGGTGGTCTATGAACCGACGGGTGGCAGGGAGGATGCGCTCGTCGCGGAGGAGTTCGCGCGCCTCGAGCAACCCCCAGAGCGTGTATTTGCGGCACCAGATGTTCCAGGTGGTGGGGCCGGCAAAAGCGGACCGACGATACGTGCCGAGGTAGCCGTTCGGATCCTGCGCAGCGAGCAGTCCCTCGACCGCCCTGGCGATTCGCTCACGCAGCGCGGCGTCGGCGTAGTAGCGCTGCGCGGCGACCGCGGAAAGGATGTACTTGCCCCAGAACTCTCCCCGCCACTGACCCGCCTTGGGGTAGGTAAGGTCGTCTTCCCGTCGCCGGAACGCCTCCTCAGTTTCCGGATAGATCCGCGCCCACGCTGCCGGATCGGTGATGCGCGCGGTCGCGACCCCATCCAGCCGGCGGCCCAGATGCCCGCGCCACCGTACCGACCCGAGCGGGGCGGGTTCCAGCGGTGGCACGGGGGCGGACTCGGGCTGAGTCATCGCCGCGGCCGCACCCATCAGCGGCACCACCCACCCAGCCTTCCACGCTCGTCTCACCCTTCCGGCTTCCTTTGCGCGTGTCCACGGCTGGTCCTGTCTGCCGCGCCGGAGCGGCGGCGCAGCGAGCGGTGCAGGCGCTCGAACGCGCGCGCGTCCAGTGGCAGCGGAACCGGCCGTTCGCGCAGCGCCGACCACAATATCGCGTTCGCCAGCTCGACCTGCCGCACACCGTCCTCCAACGGGGCAACCAGCGGCGCGTCGTCCAGCACCGCCTCGACAAAGTTCCGGATCACCGCCTCGTGCGGCGGTTCGCGCGGCGCACCGCACTCGATCGTCCGCTCGCGCGCGGGGGGTTTGGCAAACGGCTCGCGCGCGTCGCGGGCGAAGCGGTCCGACCGCACCTGGTTCAACCGCAGCCGGATCGCGGTTCCCTCCACCACCGCGAGGCCGCCCGTGCCGGCGACCGCGAGCCGGCGCTCGCCCGGCGCCTCGCCGGTGGAGGTGATGAACACCCCCGTCAGTCCTCGCGAATACTCGAACAGCGCGGCGGCTTCGTCCTCCACCTCGATCGGATGACGCCGGCCGAACCCTGCGAGTGCACAGACCTTCGAGGGCGGTCCGAACAGATGCAGCCACAGGTCGAGCTGATGGGGGCACTGGTTGACCAGCACTCCGCCGCCCTCTGTGGCCCACGACCCCCGCCAGCCGGCCGCGCGGTAGTAGGCGTCGGGCCGGAACCAGTCGGTCACCACCCACGTCACGCGCTGAAGCTCGCCGAGCACGCGGTCGCGCAGCAGTGCGGCCATCCGGTGCCAAACCGGCTCGGTGCGCATCTGGAACATGACGCCAGCGCGCTGGGCGGGGCGCACACGCGCCGCCTCGAGCAGCCGCTGGGCTTCCGCCAGCGTCACCGCAACCGGCTTTTCCACCAGCACGTGGAGCCCCGCCCGCAGCGCGTCGAGCGCGATCGGGACGTGTGCGTAGTGCGGGGTGGCGATCAGCAGCGCATCGCACAGGCCCGAGCGGACCAGCTCGCGGTGGTCGCGCACGAACGCGCAACCGAGCCGCTCTGCGATCGCTCGTTTTGCCGGGTCCCGCGAGCAGACCGCGGTGAGCCTTGCCCGTCGCGTCCGCGAGATTCTTTCTGCGTGGTCCGCACCGATCGTGCCGAGCCCGACCACCCCCCAGCGCAGCGACCGGCCCCGTCCTCCGTACGGTTGCGTCGCGCTCATGGCATCAGCCTAGCGGTCGCGCGTGCGCGCGTCGAGAACCCCCACGGACCGACCCGCCGGGCGGCGGTTGCCTCGCTGCAGAAACGCTGGTTTATTGATGCCGCATGCTGCCGGGGATCGCGCCGCATGCGGGAGTGAACGCGATGACGAACCCGCTGTCCGATTCCTACCCCCGTTCTGCGCCACCCGGCTGGCTGTTGCTGGCGGTCTCGCTGGTGGCTGGGGGCGCAGCAATTCGACTGGCCTGGGGCGCACGGCCGGAGGCGCCGGAAGTGGTCCGCCGCCACCTGTCGGTAGAGGAGAGCGCGGCGTTGAGCCTCAACCTCGGCACGACGCTCGATGTGCTGGCGCATCCGGACGTGCCGCCGAGGGTGGGCGGTCGCTATCGCGTGCGGATTGAGGAGGCAGCGCGGCAACAGGCGGATGGCGTCGCGCGGATCGGTGGTCGCGTCACATTCGTGAGCGGGGCACGAGCCGGTGAGGTCCGAACGGTGGAGGTGATCTCGCTGCGCGGGACCATTGCGGAGGCGGTGCCGCTGGGCCCACCGGAGTCCGCTGTGCCGGCCGTGCAGCTCGCGCAGGGAGCTGCCGCACCGCCGGCGCCGCCGGCAAACCTGCACACCGCAGTGGTTGAGGGGGTGGGCAGCCGGGGTGACGGGCGCGTGATGCTCGACGGTCTACCGGTGTACATCCCCGGGGCGGCGGCGGGTGAGCGTGTCGTGTTTGAGATTGTGCGGCGCGGGGAGCGGTCCGCGATCGGGCGTCTAGTGGAGAAGCTGCCGGCCGAGGGTGGTGCCGAGCCCGTACCCGTGCCGCCGGCAAACCTGCACACCGCAGTGGTTGAGGGGGTGGGCAGCCGGGGCGACGGGCGCGTGATGCTCGACGGTCTGCCGGTGTACATCCCTGGGGCGGCGGCGGGTGAGCGCGTCGTGTTTGAGATTGTGCGGCGCGGGGAGCGGTCTGCGACCGGGCGGCTGGTTGCGAAGTTGCGGGCGGAGGGCGGTGGACCGTCGGGTGGCAGCGGCCCGCTCAGGGTGGGCGACGTGCTGGAGGTGACCATCACGGAACGCGCGTACCGGGCGCCGGATCGCGACGGGGTTGCGCGCGTCGGCGGATTTCCGGTGATCGTGCCCGGCACGCAGACCGGTCAGACGCTCCGCGTGCGAATCCTCGAGATCCGCGAACGACATGCGGTGGCGGAGCGGTTGACCGATGCCCCCTGAACCATGGCCCGGGTGTTGACGACGGAGTCCTCGCTGGCCGAGCGCCGAGATGCGGTGCGGTCGGAGGCGCGACGGCTGAAGCGCCTCGTGCCGCTGGAGGCGGCCGCCGCTGTGGTGTGTGGGGTGTTGGCGGCCGTCACGGTGGCGCGCGGCGGTCGCGCGGCACCGTGGCTGGCGGCGGCGGGGGCGGCGGTGGTGCTGGCGGTCGGGCACGGCTGGAAAAGCCGTCAGGACGTAGAAGAAGATCGGATGCTTCGTATCGGACGCGGCGGCGAACACCGCGTCGCCGACCGACTTGCGGAGCTCGACGACCGGCACGCGGTATTCAATGACCTCTCGATCCGCAGCGGTCTGCGCCGCGCTCAGGTGGATCACCTTGTGGTAGGCCCGCACGGCGTCGTGGTGATTGAAACGAAGAACTGGGGCGGCACGCTCAGCGGGCGCGCGACGGACACGACCTGGCGACAGGACCGGCCCGGCCGACCGTCCCGCCGGCTCGACAACCCGCTGCGGCAGAACCGCCAGCAGGTGACCGTGGTGCGGGCGTGTCTGGCCGGCGCGCAGCTTGGCCACGTGCCGGTGGACCCGCTGGTGGTCTTCGCCGCGCCGGACGTGCGGCTGAACATTGAGTCGGACCGGCCCCTGCCGCTGGTTCGGGCGGAGGAGCTGCCGCGCTGGTGGTCCGCGCGGCTTGCCGCGCCGCCCGTGATCGGCCCGGACGACATCGAACGAGTGATCCGCCGCGTCCAGGAGGCGATGTGATGCGCGGCGCCGGGCGGCGGTGGGTGCTGGCGATCAACACCGCCGGCTTTGCGTTGTACGTGCTGTGGCTTGCCGGACGCCGCCGTCACATCTTCTTTGATCCGGAGGGGGCGGTGGAACTCTTGCCTTGCCTTGCGTTCCTGTTTGTGTTCGCGGGTTTGGCGGTCGGCGACAGAGAACGGGGTGGAACGGCGGCGGGAGATTGAACAATGGAGACGGGAGGTTCGAGGTTTCTGGCGATTTTGATCGGCGCATTGGCGGTGGGGATCGCGGTGCTGGTTGTGCGGCCGGAGTATCGAGCCGCGGTTTCTGCGCGCTGGCGCGGGCGGCCGGAAGAGTCGCCGATCTGGCGTTCCAACAGCCGCTACTATCCAGGCATTGGAACCACCGACGCCGCCGATGAGCGTTAGGGGCGCGATCATCGCAGGCTGCGGCGCGTTCGTGGCGGGAATCGCGCTGTCGTGGGCGGCACCGACCGATGCGACGTGGTCCGTGGTGCTGCCGGCGTTGCTGCCGGGGGCAGCGGGCGTCGCGCTCGCGATGGCCGCGCGCCGCGTGCAGGGTGCCGGCCGGTCGACGCGCGGAGTGCTCGCCGCGCTCCTGCTGGGCCTGGCGGGCGGCTGGGTCCGCCACCGGGCCGCGGTGGTTTCACCCGAGCGTGAATGGGCTCGGATCGAGCTGGCCGCGGACGGATCGGCGCATATCGCTGCCGCGGCGCTCTCTGAGGCAGCGCGTCCGCGCTTGCAGCTGCAGGTGGCGCCGCCCGCCGATCTGGAAGTTCGCCTGGTTGGTGAGCTCGAACTGCGGGTGCCCGAACGGGACGACGAGGGACGTCCGCTGGCGGACCGGCGGGGCCGCTGGTGGACGCTGCGCGGCACGATCGGGGTCACGAGCGATGTGATCACTGTACGCGCCGGCGAGCGCGCCGGCCGGGTCTGGACGCTCGCGACGCCGTTTTCGCGGCTGACCGGCATCGAAGTGGTTCGGGGTACCGGGCCGGCGCGGTTTGTGGTGCGGCGTTCTCTAAATGAGGTGGCGTCCTTCGCGCGCTCCGGCGAGCGGCAGGCGCCGCTGCGGCTGATCGGTCGTGTCAGCGGAGATCCGGTCGTTTACGACTTCAAAACAGTGCTGCCGGTCTTGCCGCAGTTTATCGAATGGCCAGCCGGCGGCACGTGGATGCAGGTCGAGGGGGGGCTGGTGCACGTGACGGTCCGGCCCGAGATGCCCGACTATGCTCGGCTGTCCTCCAGCGCGGCGTACGGACGGCTGGTGGAGGTGGTTGGCGCGCTGCAGCTGCCGGGTGGCGCGGCGAACCCCGGCGGTTTCGATCCGCGCCGGCATCTGCGCGCCGGCGGCGTGCAGGCGGTGATGTTTCCGGCGGCGCGCGGCGGCGAGGCGCCGGTGCGGCTGCTGCCGGCCGGTGGTGAGGAGCGTGCGCCGTACCGGTCGTCCTGGGTCGCGTTTTCGTTGGACCTGCGCGACCGACTGACCCGCGTGATCAAGGAGACGATCCCCTTTCCAGCTTCCG
Organism: Kiritimatiellia bacterium; assembly: GCA_026417735.1. NCBI lineage: Bacteria > Pseudomonadati > Kiritimatiellota > Kiritimatiellia > Kiritimatiellia bacterium. The sequence continues at coordinate 97,306 of JAOACR010000004.1, read as the reverse complement.
CCTTCGTCGGCGCGGTGACGCTCGGTCTGCGGTACGGGCTGCAAAACGTCCCCTGCCTGCTGCAGGCGCCCGGCCCGTTCGGCGGCTGTCCGGAGTTCATTGCGGACGAGTTTCGGGCGGCCGGCATTAGCCATGTGCTGGCGGTGTCCGGGCTGCACGTGACGATTTTAACGGTGATGTTTGTCGGCCTCTTTTCGGCGATCCGGTTGCCGCGTCAGGTGTACACGCCGCTGGTCCTCGCCGCGCTGGTGGTGTTCGCGATTGTCACCGGCGCGCGACCCTCGACGTTGCGCGCGGTGATCATGAACGGCCTGATGTTGTTGAGCTGGGCGTACCTGCATGCAGGGCTGCGGGCCTCGGTGCTGCTGGGTGCGCCGGTGGCGGCCGCACTGATTCTCGCGCACAACCCCCTGGTGCTCACCGACCCCTCCTTTACGTTGTCGTTCGGCGCAATCCTCTCACTGGGACTGCTCACCCCGCCGGTGCTGGAACGGCTCGAGACGCTGCGGGGGCCGCGGCTCGCCGCGGCGCTCGCGCTGGGTCTTCCGGCGGCCGCGCTCGCGATTCTGCGCTGGCCGCTGGTGACAACTCCGCAGTTCTGGGGACCCGCGCTGCTGCTCGGGACGATGGTCTGGCGCGCCGGTGTGATCCTCGAACGGCGTGGCGTCCGCGGGCCGGACTGGTTTGCGCTGGGCCGACTGCCCGCACCGTTGCTCACCTTTTTTGCGGCGCAATGCGCGATTCAGATCGGCATGATGATTCCGCTGTCCGCCTACTATTTCGCCCGCTGGCCGCTGGCGGGAGCATGGGCGAACCTCATCGCGATTCCGCTGATCGGCGTGATCGTGCAGCTGGGCGCGATCGGCGGATTGGTCGGTCTGGTTCCGGGTGTGGGCATCTGGCTCTCACTGGTGCTCGGCGCGGCAAACTGGCTCGCCTCGACGCTGTTTCTGGTGCTCGGTCATGTCGCCGCCGCAACCTGCCCGTATCCGTTCGTGCGCCAGCCGGGCGGTTGGTTCCTGTGGGCCTGGTACGGCCTGTGTGCGCTGTTCGTCTGGTGGCGGCCGCTTCGCGAGTGGGCGGTCGCGCGGTTGGCGGCCTGGCAGCTGCGGCCCGCGTGGGTGGACGGGGTCGCGCGGTGCCTCGTCGCGGCGTTGGTGCTCGTCGCGGCGGCCGCGCTGCGTCCTGCGCGGCTGGAGCGTCCGCGCCTGACGTTCCTGGCCGTCGGCTACGGCGGCGCGACGCTGATCGAAACTCCCAGTGGCCGCCGGGTGCTGGTGGACGCCGGTCCGGCCGATCCCGCTCGCCCGTGGCGCAACGAGGCGATTCGCACGGTGCTGCCATTTCTTTCCTCCCGCGGCATCCGGCGGCTCGACGCGCTGGTGCTGACCTCGCCGCGGCCCGAGCGGGCGGGTGGCGCGGGCTGGTTGCTGGACCACCTCTGGGTGCGCGAGCTGTGGCGGCCGCCCGCCTTCGAAGGTATTGACCTGGGGCTTTCCGTCGAATCGCTCGCGGTGCAGTTCGGACTGCCGATCGATTCCCCGCTCGCCGCGCTGATGCATGCGACCCTCGTCGGCAACCCCGGGCGGTATGCGCGGCCGTCGCTGGCGCGTGCGCTGCGTGCGCGCGCCGGTGGCGCGCTGAACCGATGGGCCGGCTGGGCCACTCGCGTGCGCACCGCGCGTGCCGGCGAGGTGATCCTGCGCGAGAGCACTCCCACCGGCGAGTTCCGCATCGAGGTGCTGCACGCCGCGCTTCCCGGAACCCCTTCGCCTGACGCCGGCTCGGTGGTGCTGCGTGTGGTCCACGGCGATGCGGTTGCGCTGCTGACCTCCGACCTCTCGCCCGCCGATCTTGCGCAGGCGCTCGCCGGCGCCGGCGGGCTCGCCCGCGCGGACCTGATCAGCGCGCCCCACCACGGCGCACCGCCAATCCCCGCGGCGGATCGCGCTGGTGCGGAACGCGAGCTCGAACCGGGTCTCCGCCGGGTGCTGGAGCTAACCGGTGCGGACGTCGTCGTTGCGGAATTTGGGCGATCGTCGGGGATGCCGGGCGCATCAACCCGGCAGCGCGAGATGCTCGTCGAGCTCGCCCGCCAGCTCGTGCAGCAGCACCTCGGCCCCGGCGCGTGGTTCACGACCGCCACCGGCGCTGTTGTCGCCGAGTCCGATGGCCGACGGTGGATGCCCCGTGCTGCCGGTGCCGGGGACATCGAGGAGGACGACGGAACCGATTTGATGTGGGGGTTGTGAGCCGGCCACCACTCCGCCGGGCCAGGGACCTGACCGACATGAACGCGGGCCGACCAAACCGACTGCCGCCGCGTTTCGCCGGCCGCCGCGTATGGCGGCGGGCGATCGCCACAGCCCTGGCCGCCGCCAGCTGTGGTGTGCTTCGCGCCGCGGTTTTCGATTTGCGACCCGACTGGGATGAAACCGCGCCGCTGCCGAACCCCGACAAGGGCTGGTACCACCACTTTTACGACAACAGCCTCGAGAAATACCTCGCGGAGCGGGACGAGGAGCTCGCCGAGTTTCCCGGCATGGATCACGTCTACCTGCGGCTGGCCTGGTCATATCTGGAACCGGCCGAGGGGCAGTTCAACTGGCTCGTGCTCGACGAGCCGATCGCCCGCTGGACGTCCCGAGGGCTGGGCATTGCGTTCCGGATCTCATGCAAAGAAACCGCCGGCCGCAACCGGCCCGAACAAATCTTTGCAACGCCACGGTGGGTCCGAGATGCCGGCGTCCCCGGCCAGCACTGCTTCCACGGCAAGCAAGGCCCCCCGGATTGGCCCTGGGAGCCGGACTACGGTCATCCGGTGTTTCTGAAAAAACTAGACGCGTTTCTGGCCGCTTTCGCGGCGCGCTACGACGGCCGGCCGTGGGTGCGCTATGTGGACATTGGCAGCTTTGGTGATTGGGGTGAGGGGCACACCTGGGCCGGCAGCCGCCGCAAGTTCGGCTATGACGTGCTCGCCCGGCATGTGGATTTGCATCTCAAACACTTCCGGCGGAGCCAACTCGTCATTTCGGACGACTACGTCGCTAGCCTCGAGTCCCCGGATGACCGGCGCCGCTTTCATGAGAAGATTCTGCGGTCCGGCATCAGCTATCGCGATGACAGCATTCTGGTGGAGGGGTACGTCTGGAGCCTGATGACGAACTACACGGTTCGGATGCCGCATCTGTTTGCGGACGTCGCTCCGCATCGTCCCACGGTGCTGGAGTTGGAGCACTACGGGCATGTGAAACGCGTCGGCAACTGGATTCCGCGGCCCGGTTCGCCGCTGGGCGAGCGGGGCGGAGGTCTGACCGGTGCGGACGTGCTGCGACGCGCGCTGGAACTTCTGCGCGCCACATGGATCGGATATCACGGCTACGCGCGCGAGTGGCTCGCCGACAATCCCGCGCTGACGGTCGAGCTGCTCAACCGGTGCGGTTATTGGTATTTTCCATCCCACGTTGAAGTCGCCGAACCGCTGCGCCCCGGCGGTACCAACCGCGTGGCGATGACCTGGTTCAACCGCGGCGTTGCGCGCGCGTATCGGGAGTACGAACTGTGCTTCCGTCTACAGGGCTCGGCGACATGCACCACCACGGTGGCCGCCGGCAACAGCCGGTGGCTGCCGAATGGTCCAGCGGACGGCTGGCCGGAACAATACGCGCTGGTGTTGCCGGCGGATCTGCCGGCGGGCCGATATGAGCTGCAGTTCAAACTGCATGCGCCGGTGGCCTCGCGGGATGTGGTGCTCCCCCTGCGTCCGGCCCGACATCGGCCAGGCGGTTTCTACGCGATCGGCGAGATCGAGGTGGGCCGCTGAGTGGACAAGCCGAATGTGTCTGCGACCAGGGGCGTTGAGCTTCGCCCCTTCGCTGTGGCAGTGCACGCTCACCTGGCTACTCCCCTCGGCCATAGGAACGGTCGGTTGGGCCGGCTTCCCGAAGGATACCGATGACCGGCGCGCTCAAGCTGCCAGCGCCGCGCATCACACATCGCGGGAACGTCGGCGTGAAACCCCGCGACGATGACGTGAGCGCAGGCTCTCGAGCGGCAGGATCTCTCCTTGGCCAGCGGAGAGGGCGCGGGAGGCGGCGCGTCCAATCGTTGGATGAACCTCGCCCGCGGCTTTCCAACGCTTGGACGGCGACTGCTCCGCGCTGCGCGCGGATGCCCCGGCGACGACTGCATCCGCGCCTGCGGAATTCCGGCACAGTCGTGTTCGAGAGAATGGGTTCGTCTGGCTGTGGGGACGGACCGACGCCGAACGACGGTCGGACGGTGCATCGCGCCCGGGCGCTGCCGGCCGCAGAGCCGATTGACCCAGCGGCCGCGGGAGCCGAAGGGTCACAAGCGGCTCGAGGGGTACCGTCGGCGCGAGAGATGTGCGGCGTCGTTCAGGAGGTCCGCGTGTGGCCCGTCTGGCGTGGCGGGCGAGAGTCAGGTTTCTTCTTGGGGGGCGGCGTCGTCGCCTCGGGCTCGGCCGCCATCAAGCGTTCCGCCTCGGGAATCGCGTACAACGACGGCACCTCCTCCGCTTCCCGGGCCAGCGATCCTTCCAGAAAGGCACAGGCCTCATCCCACGCGGCAGCTTCCTCTGTTTCGTATTCCCGCCGTGGGTCGCGCGGGTGCGCCAGCGGTGGGCCGACACGGGCACGGAGGAACGCTGGCAGCGGCGCCGCATGGCGCCATGCGCGCCAGACCGCCCGCGCCGCCCGCAGCTCGCTGGGGCTCAGCCGTGCACAGAGCCAGCTGAACTCTTCGAGCCGACGGCCTTCGACTCGCCGCGTGTTCCATAGACACAGCGTCCGCAGGTAGGGTGGCCGGCGCTCCGACAGGCGCACTTCGCTCTCGAAGGCGGGCACCGGCACCACGCCGAACGGCGCGACATACCAGCCAGTCAGATCCGCGCGCTCCAGAACTGCCACAAACCACGCCCGGCAGGCGGTCGCCGCGGTCGCGGGCGCCAGCAGTCGCACTTGGCCCTCCTCCGGCGGCGCGGTTTCGTCGCCGGCGACAGGTGCACCGCGATGGAGCGATATCTCAGCGGGAGACTCACCGGCTCCGAGGGCGCGGTACAGCCGCCAACCGCGAAGCCACTCGGCGAGCAGGGCGGCTGGTGCCGCCGGCATCCTCGCGTGCTTCGGTGTCATGTTCGTGTTCTCCGCGATGGCCGGCGCCCACGCTCGGCCGTCAGGGTCTGGAAGGCTGGCGCCATCGAGATTTCCGCGCGTCCCCAGTCCAGCGCCAATTTCCGTGCCCAGGCGGGCGCTCGCATCGCGATTTCGAAAGCTTCCTCGCGGGGATGGCGCCGCATCGCGGCGGCCGCGAGGTCCTCGACGAACCGGCGGACCGAGGCCGCCAGCTTCGTGTGCCCGCAGCCGGCCAGACGTTCGGCGAGCGGGCCGAAGAGCGGCCGGCCGAGCGCGCGCAGGCACAGGCCCACGCGCACCGTGCGCGGCGCCGCCCAGAACGCGGCCGACGCCAACTGCCGTGCTGCGGCCTCCAGATCCCGAGCCTCGATCCGCTCGCGCGCGTCCTCCCCGCCGACCAGATCCGCGTATCTGAGATCTTCGCAGCCGGGCACGGGATCCTCGAGCGAGACGGAGGCGGGGGCCGGTCCTTCGCGACGGAGCCACTCACGCAGCACGTCGCGCAAAATCAGCGCTGCGCCGCCCTGAATCGCATCCAGCCGCGCTTCGCCGTGCAGCGGCGCGGCACGGGCAAACAGCCACTGCTTGTAGGGCTGACGAGCGCGGGTGCGATCGGCCACGAGGTGGACTTCCAGCCGGTGCCAGAGTTCGGCGGGCGTGGGGGAGCCGATCGCCCGGCCGTCGGTTCCGGCGCGGAAAAGGAAGGCGGCGGCTCGGCTGTGCACGAAGCGGTGGAGGCACGTTCGGGTGGCCTCGCCGCACCTTCCGAGCGCGCAGCGGGCGCGCCACTCCTCCCAGGCGGCCAGTGCGCCGCTCCGATCGCTGCTGCGGAGGGGTTCATCGCGCTCGGTCATCGGGTGCGAGCGCGCAGATGCGGGAACCACAGATGGGCGGTCGCCATCACGATGATCCAGCCGCCGGTGACGCCGCCGACGGCGAGCGCGGCGGCCGCCCGCCGGCGCGCTTCCGGCAGATGAACGCGTTCCGGCGCCTGCCACCACGCCGCGACCACCGCACCGGTCAGCCAGCACATCATCGCGAGCAGCAGCGCGGTCCGGGAAGGACGGCGCCGGTAACGGATAACGCGCCCGGTCATGTCGCCAACATAGCGGGAGCACTGGGGCACGTCGAGCGGTCAACCGGCACCCTGAGTGCCTCGGCGTACTCCGCTGCGCCCTAACCCGCCCGGCAGCTGCCGCTGTCAGCGCTCGAGGCGAGCGGCCCAGCGAATCGCTTCGAGCAGATGGCGGCGGAACAAGGGGTCGGCGTAGTGTTCGTTCAGGTGGCCGAGCGCGGTGTAGAAGCTGCGTCCGCCCTCGAACTCATGGCACCACGCCAGCGGATAGGGTTCGGGGCGGTCGGTGACCCGGTCCGGCACCTTGCCCGGTTTTGCGAGGCTCGCCTGTTCGCCGGCCAGCAGCACGCGCACGTTCGGGTTGCGCTCGTTCACGTAGTAGAATTCGTCCTTCCACTCCCAGGGGTCTGGGAGGAACGAGGTGGCGGGATGCGCGCGGTCCACGACGCGCACGCGAAACGTCTGCAGTGGATGGTGCCACGCGAACGTCCCGCCGATGAGCGCCCAGTACCAGCGCCACTGCCGCTCGGAGCCGGTCGCGGAGTGGATGCCGACAAAACCGCCGCCGGCCCGGATGAAGGCGCGAAAGACTTCGCGCTGGGCGTCGTTTTCAAACGCCTCGTTGTTCGTGTTTGCGAACACGATCGCGCGGTAGCGGTCGAGGCGGCCCGGCGCGAAGATGGACCAGTCGTCGGTGACATCGGTCGCGAGGCCGGCGTCGCGGCATACCGTTGTCAGCGCCTCCACGCAGGAGGTGATGTTGCCGTGCACGTACCCCTTGCCGTTGCGGGTGTAGATCAGCACGCGCGGCGGCTCCGCGGCGGGGGCGGTGAGCACCGCCAGCGACATCGCAAAGATCAGATTTTGGATGCGGGTGGTGATCGCGTTCATCGGAGTCCATCTTCCGTGGTTGACATTTCCCTCATGCGGATCCCGGCGCGCCGGCGCAGCGGGGCGGACGTTGTGCCTCGGCGGCGGAACGGCGGTAACGGGCGGTGGACAGCTGCCCGCAGGCGGCGGCGATGTCCTGACCGCGCGAGCGGCGGATCGTTACGATGAATCCCTTGTGCTCGAGCGCATCGCGAAACCGGAAGAGCGCCGCCTCGTCGGTCGGCGGCAAGCCGCTGCTGGGGGCCACGTGATGCCGCATCAGATTGATCCGGCACCGCAGGCCGGCGAGCAGCCGCGCGAGCTCGCGGACGTGGCGGGGCGTGTCGTTGAGACCTGTGAACACGATGTACTCGAACATCAATCGGCGCTGGCCCTGGAAATCGGCCTCGCGCAGCGCCCGCAGCACTTCGCGAATCGGATGCGCGCGCTCGCACGGCATCCACGTGGCCCGCTCCTCTTCGAATGGCGAGTGCAGGCTGATCGCGACGTGCACTTGGGTGTGGTGCAGCAGTTCGAGGAGCGCGGGCAGCAAGCCGACGGTGGACACGGTGATGCGGCGCGGGCTGAGCGCATAGCCCCATGGCGCCGTCCAGACATCCAGCGCGCGCCGCACTGCGCTCCAGTTGTCCAGCGGTTCGCCCATGCCCATCACGACCAGATTGGTGACACGTTCGCGTTCCGGCAGCGAGCGGTACTGGTTGAGGATATCCGCCGGCCGGAGATTGCCGGCGAACGGTTGGCGGCCGGTGAGACAGAAGCGGCATCGCATGCGACATCCCGCCTGGGTGGACACGCACAGCGTCGAGCGAGCGCCGTCGGGAATCCAGGCGGTTTCGACGCAGCGATCCTCGCCGGCCGCAAACAAATACTTCCGCGTGCCGTCCGCGGAGATCCAGACTTCGCGGGGGGGGTATGCGCCCAGTGTGAAGCGTTCTGCGAGCTGGCGCCGCGCGCGCAATGGCAGATCCGTCATCTCGTCGAACGAGCCGGCGTGGCGGCGGTAGAGCCAGCCCGCCAGCTGGCCGGCGGCGTAGGGAGGCAGATTGAGTTCGCGGGCAACGGCGCGCAACTCTTCGAGCGTGGCGCCGAGCAACACCGGTGGCCGGAGTGAGTCGACGCCGGCGTCCGAGAGGCGAGCCGAGGTCCGAGATTCCGAACAGGGATCAGGGTTCACCATTTCGAACCTCACCGTATCGCGGCTGTCGTGCGCGCGCCAGCCCAACTTGACGGCGGCTCCCCCTTCCTTGCACCGAGGTTCGGCCTCGCCGGCTCGCTGGGGTGTGTCGCCAACGGCCCGCTACGATGCCCGATCCCCCGACGGGGGCGGGCTGGTGGCGTCGGCGCGGCGGTCGGGCGGCCGGGACGATGGCCGGTGAATCGAACGGATTTGGGCCGCGACTCGCAAGCCGTTGGCGCCCAGAAAGGCGGCGAGCATCACTCCGAGCAGCGCCATCGTGGTGGCGACGGCCGGCGATCCCGGCCGGGCGCGGAGCGCCAGCACCGCGCCCGCCGCCCCGCTGAGGTAGGCGACGATTCGTAGCCCCAGCTCCCACTTGCGCAGCGTGCTCATGGCCTCACGAACGCGTTGGCGTTGCTGGGCCGGTCAATCCCCGCGACGGTTTGTCACTCACGGAGAGCTTCCCTTAGTATGCGGAGCGCGGACGTGTACCGCGTTGTGCAATGCAAATCAGTTTCCGATGTTCGGCCTGCCAGTGCAAGATGGCGATTGACGCCTCTGCAGCGGGCCAGCAGGTGCAGTGCCCGCAGTGCGGCACCGACGTGGTGGTGCCGCAGGCGCGCCTGGGACCGGGGGTGACGATTGGCGGTTTCCGCATCGAACGGTTGCTGGGCACCGGCGGGATGGGGGAGGTGTACCTGGCCCGGCAGCTGTCCATGGACCGCCCGGTCGCGCTGAAGATTCTGGCCGCGCACGCGCGCAGTCCGGAGGACAAGGAGCGGTTCGTCCAGGAAGTCAAGACGCTGGCGCGGCTGGAGCATCCGAACATTGTCACCGCGCACGAGGCGGGCGAGGACGGCGGCTATCTCTACCTCGCGATGAGCTATGTGAACGGCGAGGCGCTGGACCGCCGGCTCGCGACGCAGGGGCGTATTCCGGAGCGTGAGGCGCTGCGCATCGTCCGCAAGATCGCGCGCGCGCTCGAGTACGCATGGACCGAGCATCGTCTGCTGCATCGTGACATCAAGCCGGGCAACATCCTGATGGACGCGCACGGCGAGCCGAAACTCGCCGATCTGGGTCTGGCGCAGTCTGTGCAGGCGGCGGAGGGCCGCACCGATCGGCCGCGGGTTGCGGGCACGCCCAACTACATGAGCCCGGAACAGGCCGAGGGCCGGGACGATCTCGACTGCCGATCGGACATCTACGCGCTCGGTGCCACGCTCTACCACATGCTCACCGGCCAGCTTCCCTATGCGGCGGACACGCCGGAGGAGACGCTGCGGCGCAAGTTCGAGGAGCCGCTGCCCGATCCCCGAAGTTTTCAGCCCCAGATATCGCCGGCGACGGTGGCGCTGCTCTCCGGCATGCTCGCGCACGATCGCGCGGAGCGGTATTCGACCTGGAAGGAGCTCATCACCGATCTGGACCGTGTGCTGGCGGGCAAACCCCCCCTGCACGGCTCGCTGCCGGGAGAACCGACCAACCGGGTGCGCGTGACCGCCGCGGAGCTGCAGGCGATCCGGGAGGGAGGCAGCACCCCGCGGTCGCGGCCGGTGGACGTCTTGATCCGGCTGGGGGTGACGCTGGCCGCGATCGTGGTGGTGGCGGTGGTGGCGCGGCTCGTGTTGCGGCAGGCGGGTTCCGGCGCCGATCAGCGGCCCGGCGCACCGGCGGTCACCAGCGCACCTCCGGATCCCGCGCACGCGCGTCTGAGCCGGCTGGAATCAGACTACCTCGCACTGTTGCAGTTTCAGAAAGACCATGGATCGGAGCTCCGCGAGGTGATCCGCCGGTGGACCGAGTTCGAACGCGAGAGTCAGGGGACGGAGTTCGCACGCCTCGCCCGGCAGCAGCTCGAATCGGCGCGCCGGCGCCTGCAGGCGGAGGTCCAAGCGGCGTTTCAGGCACTACAGCGCGAGGTGGAACCGCTGGTCGCCTCCAATCAGTTCGCGGAGGCGCGGCGCCGCTTGGACGAATATGACGGCCCCTGGAAGGCCGAAACCGCGGAGATGCGCGCTGCCGAGTCAGCGCGGCTGCGGGCGATGGAGGAGCAGGCGGCGCTCGAACGGGAACGCACGATGCGCGAGGCGCTCGAGCGGGGCCGTGCGGAGGCGGTCCGTCTGCTGGTCCGTTTGAAACCCTCAGAGGCGATCGCCGCGTGGGATCAGGCCGTGCGGCAGGCGGGCGCGGACGCCTCCTCCGAGCCGTTGGCCACGTTCCGCAACCTGTTGCTGGCCGCGCAGCGCAGCCGCGAGCTGGTGCTGGAGGCGGTGCGCGCGGACGTCGGCCGGACAGTCGAGCTGCAGCTCACCGGCGGCACGGAAGCGTGGGAGATCCTCGGCGTCAATGGCAATGCGATCCAGGCGCGCCGGAAGGTGGGCGGTGGCTACGCGGAACGGACAATCCAGTATGCGGAGCTTTCGCCCGCGGAACGGTTTCGGCGGCTCGAACGCGTGCCGGCTCCGGCAAACCGCGTGTTGCAAGCGTTGTTGTTGATCGAGGGAGGGAACCTTCCGGCGGCACGGCGGCACCTGGAGGCGGCCGCAAGCGATCCGTTTGTGGCGCTGATGTTGCGTGCGCTGGAGGAAGAGGCGCAGGCGGCCGCGGAGACGGCCGCACAGCGGGCGCTGGCGGCGCTGTGGCGGCGGCTCGGCGTGCCGGAGGGCGCTTCCGCCGCGGAAGCGGCGGCGAAAATCCGCCGCACAGGTTACCCGGCGAACGACCTGCCAGCCATTCGCGCGGCGGTCGCAGAGTTCCGACGCACCCATGGCTCCACCCGGTGCGCCGCGGAGGCGGAGGAGGCGCTCGCGTCGGCGGAACGGGTGCACACGCAGCCGCGCGAAGTGGACCCGGCGGTGCTGGAGCGTGCGCGCGACGGTCTGCGCCGCGCGAACCCCGCGCTGACCACCCCACCGGACGCGCTGCTGCGCAGCACGCCCAGCGGACTGGAGCTGAACGTGGACGCCGCCGCTGCGGAACAACTGGTCACGCTGGCGCCACTGGCCAGTCTGCCGGTTGTCCGCATCGTGCTCACTGCCCCTCCCTGGCGGGACCTCGCACTGCTGCGCGGTCTGCCCGCCGAAGAGTTGGAGATTCGCGGCGGACGGTTGGAAAGCTACGACGTGCTTCGCCAGCTGCCGCTGCGGCGTCTGGCGCTGGTTCGCTGCCGGCTGGACAACCTCGCAATGCTGGCCGGTCTGGGGCTGGAGTCGCTGGACGTTTCCGAAAACCGCCTCTCCACGATCGCGACGCTCACCGGCATGCCGTTGCGACGTTTGAACATCAGCCAGAATGCGCAGATCACCACCGTGCGCCATCTCACCGGCATGCCGCTGGAAGAGCTGCGCATGGACGGTTGCAGCCGCGTGGACGATCTGCGGCCGTTGCGCGGTCTTCCGCTGAAGACACTCTCGATGGAGGGTACCGCGGTCGCGGACCTCTCGCCGTTGGCGGACCTTCCGCTGGAGGTGCTCAATGTGAGCGGCTGCACGCAGGTGCGCGACTGGTCTCCCATACGGGCGCTCAAACTCGTCGAGCTGCGCCTGAACGGCGTCGGGCTTACCGATGTGTCGTTTCTTGCGGGCTTGCCGCTGCGCCGGCTGCAAATCAGCGACAACCGGGAGCTGACCAGCCTGGAACCGCTGCGAGGGATGCGGCTGGAATCGCTGCATGCGGCCCGCACGCAGGTGGCCGATCTCTCGCCACTGGTGGGCATGCCGCTGGAGCACCTCGTGCTTTCGCACTGCCCGCTCACGGACCTCACGCCGCTGGCGGATCTGCCGCTCAAATACCTCGATCTTGCGGGCTGTGCGCGGGTTCGCCACTTGTCGGCACTCATGCGTCTCACGAAGCTCACGACGCTGGTGATTGCGGCCGACACGCCGCGGTGGCGCGCGCTGGTCGCCGATATCAAATCGCTGAAGTATGTCGGTACTTCGCCGGACACGCTGATGAGTGTGGCGGAGTTCGACGCCGCTCCGCCTCCGGAAGGCGCACCATCGCCGCCGGGGCCGCCTCCGGTCCGGCGGCCATAGCCGGCGGGCCAAGGGAGCGGCGGGGCCGAACAAGGAGGAAGATGATCCGTCGTGTTTTGGGTTGCGCGACGGCCGCGCTGGCGGTCGCGGTGGGGGTGCACGGTGCGCCAGAGCAACAACGCCCCAACATCCTGCTGATCTATGCGGATGACCTCGGCTATGGCGACGTCGGCTGTTATGGTGCGCGCACCATCCCCACGCCGGCGCTCGACCGGCTCGCGCACGAGGGAACCCGATTCCGCAGCGCCTATGCGGCGGCGGCGACCTGTACGCCCTCGCGTTACGCGATGCTCACCGGCGAGTACGCGTGGCGCCGACGCGGCACCGACATCCTGCCCGGCGACGCGGCGCTGATCATTGAGCCCGGCCGTACCACGCTGGCCTCGATCCTGCGCGAGGTGGGCTACCGCACCGCGGTGGTGGGCAAGTGGCATCTCGGTTTGGGCGCGGGCAATCTCGACTGGAACGGACCCATCCGGCCGGGTCCGCTCGAGCTGGGGTTCGAATACGCGTTCCTGCTGCCGGCCACCGGCGACCGGGTGCCCTGCGTGTATGTCGAAAACGACCGGGTGGTGGGACTCGATCCGGCCGACCCGATCGAGGTGAGCTACGGCCGACCCCTTCCCGGCGTGCTGACCGGCCGGGCGCGCCCCGACCTGGTGCGCATGCATCCCAGCCACGGACACGATCAGACGATCGTTCGGGGCATCCCCCGGATCGGCTACATGCGGGGCGGACAAGCCGCACTCTGGCGCGACGAGGAGATCGCCGATGAGTTCGTCCGCCGGGCGTCCGCGTTCATTGAGCGGGCAGCCACGGGTCCGTGGTTTCTGTTGCTGTCGCTCCACGACCCGCACGTGCCGCGGGTTCCACACCCACGATGGGTCGGCCGCACGCCCCACGGCCCGCGCGGCGATGCGATCGCGCAGGCCGATGGCACGGTCGGCGCGATCCTCGAACTGCTCGACCGGCTCGGGCTCGCGACGCAGACGCTTGTGGTGGTGACCAGCGACAACGGCCCGGTGGTGGACGATGGGTATCAGGACGAAGCGGTCGAGCGGCTCGGCGACCACCGACCCGCCGGCCCACTGCGCGGGGGCAAGTACAGCAAGTTTGAGGGGGGCACGCGCGTGCCTTGGATCGTCCGCTGGCCCGGCCGCGTGCCGGCCGGCGCTGTCAGCGATGCGATCGTCTGCCAGATCGATCTGCTTGCAAGCTTTGCGGCACTGGTGGGCCGACCGCTGACGGCGGCCGACTCGCCCGATGGTCTCCCACTCCTGGAGGCGATGCTCGGGCGCTCCGCGACGGGCCGCACCGACATCGTCCTGCAGGGGACGGGCGGACTTGCGCTGCGTCGCGGCCGCTGGAAATACATTCCCCCCGCTCAGGGACCGGTCCGGAACGCGAACACCGGTATCGAGCTCGGGAATTCGCCCGAACCGCAGCTCTACGATTTGGCGTCGGATGTCGGTGAAACGAACAACCTTGCGAGCCTCCACCCGGAACTTGTTGCGGAGCTGCAGACCGCGCTCGATGCGATCCGTGCGGCCGGCTGTTCACGACCCGGTGCCGTCCCCTCCGCACCCGCCTGCCGGCAAGAGGGTGGTGTGGCGCGCCCAGAGCGGACCGGCTCCGGCGCGCGGAGGAACGGAGTATGAACCTGTCTCGCCGTTGGATCTGGCCAGCGTTGCCGCTGCTGGCCGCGGCTGCGGCCGCCGTGAGTGGCGCGCCGAACATCGTCGTCGTTCTGGTGGATGACCTCGGGTGGGCAGACCTCGGCTGCTATGGCAGCACCTTTTATTCTACGCCCCACATTGACCGGCTGGCCGGGTCCGGCGTGAGATTCACGCAGGCCTACGCGGCGGCGCCCGTCTGCTCGCCGACGCGCGCCGCGCTGCTGACCGGCCGTCACCCGGTGCGGGTGGACATTACCGATTGGATTCCCGGCATGCATCCCCGCGACCCGGCCACCGCGCGCTTTCGAAAGATCGAGGACCGTTCGGAGCTGGCGCTCGAGGAGGTCACCCTAGCGGAGCTGCTGCGCGAGCGTGGCTACCAAACCTGGCACGTGGGCAAGTGGCATCTGGGCGCTGACGGCTTTCTGCCCACGGACCAGGGGTTCGAAGTGAACATTGGCGGGCACAACTTCGGGCAGCCTCCACGCGGGTACTTTTCGCCCTATCACCTTCCCGGCCTGCCGGATGGTCCGGACGGAGAGTACCTCGGCGAGCGTCTCGCCGCGGAGGCGGTGAGGCTGATCGAACAGCGGGATCCGGCGCGTCCGTTCTTTCTCCATTACGCGGACTACAACGTGCACACGCCGCTTCATGCGAATCCCCGTCGCATCGAGGCCGCGCGCAGGAGGGCCCGCGCGCTGCCGCCTGCGCCAGCCCCGATCCCCGAACGCGCTGTCCGCTCTCGGGCGCGGCAGGATCATCCCGAGTATTCGAGCATGGTCGCCGCGGTAGATGATGCGGTGGGCCGGCTGCTGGACCGACTGGAAACACTCGGGCTGACCACGAACACCGTCGTCGTGTTCACCTCGGACAATGGCGGGCTGTGCACCTCCCGCTCGCCCGGCCCCACCTGCAACCTGCCGCTGCGCGCCGGCAAGGGGTGGCTGTACGAGGGGGGCATTCGCGTGCCGCTGATCATCCGCGCGCCCGCGGTGACGGTGCCGGGGCTGGTCTGCGATTTGCCCACGATCACGATGGACCTTGCGCCGACGTTGCTGGAGCTGGCCGGCGTGCCGCCGCGGCCGGATCTGCACCTCGACGGCATCAGCTTGGTGCCCGTCCTCCGTGGACCGGCGCCGGCGACCCCGCGGCAGCTCGTCTGGCACTACCCACACTACCACGGCTCCGGATGGACGCCCGGCGCGGCGATCCGCCTTGGCGACTGGAAACTCATCGAGTTCTACGAGGAGGACCGCGCGGAGCTCTACAATCTGCGAGACGATCCGGGCGAGCGCCGCGATCGGGCCGCCGAAGAACCCGGCCGCGTGGCCGAGCTGCGTCGCCGGCTTGCCGACTGGCAGCGGCAGACCGGCGCACGCATGCCCGAACCCAATCCGCAATGGACGCCGGCTTCTGCCCGGCGTGCCGCCACAGAGGAGACTCGCGAATGATCCGACGCTGCCGGTTGCTGCTGGTCGGCCCGGCGACGGCGATGATCGCGTCGGCCGCGCTGGCCGCCGCCGCGCCCCGACCGAACGTGCTGGTGATCCTCACCGACGATCAGGGCTGGGGTGACCTCGCCATCAACGGCCATCGCCAGCTCTCCACGCCGCATCTCGATTCGCTCGCGCGCGATGGCGTCACGCTGGATCGTTTTTTTGTGCAGCCGGTGTGCTCGCCGACGCGCGCGGAGTTCCTCACCGGTCGCTGGCATCTGCGCGGCGGCGTCACGGGCGTGTCCACCGGCCAGGAACGCCTGAACGCCGATGAGCGCACGATCGCCGAGGCGTTCCGCGCCGCCGGGTACGCGACCGCCTGTTTTGGCAAGTGGCACAACGGTGGTCAGTGGCCCTACCACCCGAACGCGCGGGGCTTCGATGAGTTCTACGGTTTTACCGAGGGCCACTGGGGGGTGTACATCGATCCGCCGCTGGAGCACAACGGCAGGCCAGTGCGGGGTCGCGGGTTCATCGTGGACGACCTCACCGACCGGGCGATCGAATTCTGCGAATCCCACCGCGATCGCCCGTGGTTGGTCTACTTGGCGATCAACACGCCGCACTCCCCTTTCATCGTGCCGCGCGCCAACTGGGAGCGCTGGCGGAACCGGCCGATCGAACTCCGCGGACCGGATGGCGACCACGAGCCGCTCGACGTCACCCGCGCGGTGCTCGCGATGGTGGAGAACGTCGACGAGAACGTCGGGCGCCTGCTCGCCGCGCTGGATCGCAGCGGCCAGCGCGAACGCACGATCGTGGTGTTCTTTTCCGACAACGGCCCGAACAGCTCGCGCTGGAATGGCGGCATGAAGGGCCGGAAAGGCTCCACCGACGAGGGCGGTGTGCGTTCGCCCTGCTTCATCCGGTGGAGCGGCACGCTGCCCGCCGGCCGCGTGGTGACGCAGATCTGTGCCGCGGTGGACCTGCTGCCGACGCTGACCGCTCTGGCGGGCATTCCGCATGTGGGGGAACGCCCGCTCGATGGGCGGGATCTGAGCCCCCTGCTGCGTGGCGAGCCGGTGGAGTGGGGCGAGCGCGTGCTGTTCGCACACTGGGGTGGGCGCGTCAGCGTGAGGACCGACCGCTACCGCCTTGATGCCGACGGGGCGCTGTTCGACATGTGGACCGATCCCGGCCAGACCCGCGATCGGCGCGCGGAACTGCCGGAGGTTGCCGCCCGGCTGGAGGCGGCGCTGGATGCTTGGAGGCGCGACGTGGGGCTTGCGCCACCGGATTCATCCCGCCGCGCTCGCCGCAGTCCGCTGCCCGTGGATCATCGCCCCCACCCGATCGGTTACGCCGAGTGTCCCCGCACATTCCTGCCGGCGAAGGATGGGGTGCCGTCCGGAACGGTGGCGCGCAGTTCGAGCGCACCGAACTGCTCGTACTTCGTCAACTGGACCAGCACCGCTGACCGGATTACGTACGACGTCGAGGTGGTCAGTCCCGGCGAGTACGAGGTGGAGCTTTGGTACACCTGCGCGCCCGCCGACGCCGGTTCGGTGGTCGAAGTGTCGTGTCTGGGGGCGGCGCTCCGGGGCCGGGTCGAGCCCGCTTGGGACCCGCCGCTGATCACGGACCAGGACGTGATTCCCCGTCCGCGGGAGGAGTCCTTTGTGAAGGACTTCCGCCCGCTGGGGCTCGGCCGTCTGCGGCTTCCGGCGGGGCGCGGCCCGCTGGTGTTGCGCGCGCTGTCGGTAGCCGGGCGCGAGGTGATGCATCTGCGGGGTGTGGCGCTGACGCTTCGGCAGCCCTGAAAGCGGGGCCGGCGTGGCGCGCTTCTTGACATCGGGCGCGCGCCTTCCCACAGTGGCGTTCGTGCGCGAGCGCAAGACAACTCAGTGGAGGACCACCGCCGTGATCAGCCGTCGACGTTTTTTGGGAAACAGTGCCGCCGCAACGCTCGCGGCCGCCCCCCGCGTGTTCGCGGCCGGCTCGGACATAGTCCGCATCGCGACCATCGGCGCCGGCGACCGAGGCACCTACGACGCGGAGTGCTGCCTCAAGTGCGCTCCCGGCGTGGAGCTGGTCGCGATGGCCGACCTCTTCCGCGACAAAGTGACTGCGGCGCTGGAGCGTCTGCGCAAGAACGTGCCGGACCGGGTGAAGGTGGGCGAGAGCGACATTGCGCTCGGCTTTGACGCGTACCGGCGGGTGTTGGAGCGTGCGGACGTGGACCTGGTTCTTCTGCTGACGCCGCCGGCGTTCCGGCCGGAGATGGCCGCGGCGGCCATCGAGGCGGGCAAACACGTGTTCATGGAGAAGCCCGGCGCGGTGGATCCGGTGGGGGTGCGGTCGCTGCTGGAGACCGCGCAGGCGGCAGAGGCGAAACGACGCTCGATCGTCGTCGGCACGCAGCAGCGGTACGCGCCGCAGTACCTTGAGCTGGTCCAGCGCATTCGCGACGGGCAGATCGGCGAGCTGACGCTGATCGAGGCGCTGTGGATCGGCGACATGGAGCTGTGGCACTACCAGGAGCGGAAGCCCGAGTGGAGCGACATGGAGTTTCAGATCCGCTGCTGGCCGCACTTCACGTGGTTGTCGGGCGATCACTACGTGGAGCAGCTCATCCATAACCTCGACGTCGCCAACTGGGTTGCGGGCGCGACGCCAGCGGTCTGTCAGGGGGTCGGCGGCCGGCAGGTGCGGCAGACCGGCAACATCTACGACCACTTCGCCGTCCGCTACGAATATCCGAACGGCCTGCCGATGTATGGCGTTGCGACGCAGATCCGGGGCATCACCACGCGGGTGTGCAACATCATTCACGGCACGAAGGGCCGCGCAGAGGTGAACCGAGGCATGGCGCGGATCGAGGGCGAGCGGCCGTGGAGCTACGGCGGCCCGCCTTCCAGCGGCGATCTCGAGATGTTCCGGGCGCTGATCGAGGCGATTCGGTCGGACCGACCGGTGAACGAGTGCACCCGGCTCGCGGAGGCGACGCTCACGGCGGTGATGGGCCGGATGAGCACCTACACCGGTCGCGCGCTGAAATGGGAGTGGGTGCTGAAGCAGTCGAAGCTGGACCTGCGGCCCCCGAAGTACGAGTTCGGCCCGCTGCCGGTCGAGCCGGTCGCAATGCCCGGCCGCACGCCGCTGGTGTGAGGGGCGACTGTCCCCGCTGGCCGCCGGAGATTGTCAGCGGAGGGCAGACAGGGGTGGACCGCGCCGCGCTGGATGCGGCGCTGGCGGAGGGTGTGCGATGTGGCGGCTGGTGCCCGCGCGGCCGCCGCGCGGAGGATGGCGTGATTCCCGCCCGCTATCCGCTGCGATGTGTCGCCGGCGGCCGCGCGGAGCGCACCCGCGCGAACGTGCGCGACAGCGACGGCACGCTAATCCTGCACGACGGCCGCATCGCCGGCGGTACGAGGCTGACGCTGCAGACCGCCCGGCGACTGGGGCGGCCGCTGCTGGTGCTGAATCTGGAGCGGGCGCGGCCCGCGAGCGCGTTGCGCGAGCTGCGGCGATGGCTGGCCAAGCACCGCATCCGCCGGCTGAACGTCGCCGGCCCGCGCGCGAGCGAGGCGCCGCGATTGTATCGGCGGGCGTTCGCGCTGCTTCGAGCGCTGCTGCGATCGCCGCAGCCTAGAGCGGTTCGTCGAGCACGATCTCAGACAGCGGCTTGCGCTGTTTCGGGCGCCCCGCATCGGCGGGATAGCCCAGCGGCGTGATCGCGTACGGCACGCAGCCGGGGGGCAGCGGCAGCGCCTCGCGCAGCTTCGAGGGCGAGAACGCGGAAATCCAGCAGGTCCCCAGGCCCTCCGCCGCGGCGGCGAGGATCAGATGCGTCATCAGAATCGCGCCGTCGCACTCGGCCGCGTTCCAGCCGTCCTCCGCGCGCACCCAGGCGGCGGCAGGTTCCACCGCGACGACGAGGATCAACGGCGCGGTCAGCAGCCAGTCGCGAGGGTAGGCGCGCGCGATCGCGCGACGTCGCGCCTCCGAGCGGGCCACCACGATCCGCCAGGGCTGCCGATTCGCGGCGGAGGGCGCCATTCGCGCGGTCTCCAGCACCCGTCGCAGCAGATCCTCCGGCACCGGGTCCGGACGATAACCGCGCACGCTCACGCGGCGCGCGGCCAGCTCCGCAAACGTGTTCATCGTGCAGTCCTCCGTGCAGTGCCGCGCGATGTCTACAGCCCGTGATACTCGCGGAACCACGCAACGAACCTCGGGATCCCTTCCGCAAGCGCGGTGCGTGGCTCGAAACCGAGCTTCGCGCGCGCCCGTTCGATGTCCGCATAGGTGGCGGGCACGTCGCCAAGCTGCATCGGCAGCATCTCCATCCGCGGCTCGACGCCGAGCGCGCGCGCGAGCAGGGCGATCATATCGAGCAGCTCCTCCGGCCGGTGGTGACCCAGGTTGATCACCTCATACCGGTCCAACGTCTCCGCAAACAAGCTCGCCCGCACGCCCTCGACGACGTCGTCAATGTAAGTGAAATCGCGCCGCATTCGGCCGTGGTTGAACACCGGGATCGGTTCGCCACGCAGCAACCGCTCGGTGAAGATCCACATCGCCATGTCGGGCCGTCCCCAGGGGCCGTACACCGTGAAGAACCGCAGCCCGATCGTCTGCAGGCCGAACAGATGCGTGTAGGTATGCGCCATCAGCTCGTTCGCCTTCTTCGTGGCCGCATACAGGCTGACCGGACGGTCCACCGGGTCGGTCTCCGCGAACGGCAGCTTCGTGTTGCCGCCGTACACGCTGGAACTGGACGCGTAGACGAGGCGCTCCACATTGCCGTGCCGGCAGCCTTCCAGCACGTTGAGAAACGCGGCGAGGTTCGAACGCTCATACGCGCGCGGGTTCACCAGCGAGTAGCGCACACCCGCCTGCGCGGCCAAATGGCAGACTCGTTCCGGACGCGCGTCGCGGAACAGCTCCGCGGTGCGGTCCGCATCGGCGAGATCCAGCTCGACACCGCGATAGCGCGGATGCCGTTCGAGTCGGCGGTGCCGGTCGCGCTTCAGCCGGACGGTGTAGTAGTCGTTGAAGTTGTCCGCGCCAATCACCTCGTGCCCGTGGCGCAGCAGGTCCGCCGCGACGTGGTAGCCGATGAAACCGGCCGCGCCGGTGACGAGGATCCTCATGACGTCGTCTCCTCCGTCGCCAGCCGTCGGAGCTCCACCCAAAGGTCGTCGAGAGCCTGCGGAATCACCTTCGTCGCCGCGGTGACCGGCATGAAGTTTGTGTCGCCGTTCCAGCGCGGGACCAGGTGCAAGTGGAGATGTGACTCCAGGCCGGCGCCCGCGACACGGCCAAGGTTCAGCCCCGCGTTGAAGCCGTCCGGTCGCATCGCGCGGCGCAGCAGCGCAACGGCGCGCTCGAGCAGGTTCATCAGGTCCAGCCGCTCCTCCGCGTCCAACTCGCGCAGCTCCGCGACGTGACGCATCGGCGCAATGAGCAGATGGCCGTTATTGTAGGGGTAGCGGTTCAGCACCGCGCCGCCGTGCCGACTGCGAAGCACGACGAGCCGCTCGCGTTCATCGGCGCCCTCCGCGAACGCGTCACAGAGAAAACATCCGGCGCTCTCGCGCGGCGCGCGGATGTACTCCATCCGCCAGGGTGCCCAGAGCGTGTCCATGGGTTGATGGCCCCGACCTGTTGCCGTCAGCATCGAACGGGCGCGCGCTGCATGCAAGCCGGCGGCAACGGGCTCAGTTTTCGTAGTCGCGGTTGCGCCAAAACTGCACCCGGAGGCCGTCCGGCGCCAGGATCGAGTACAGCTCGCGAAGGTCCCGAAGCTCCATGATCGTCCACGGCTGCCGCACAGTGTCGCCGTTTTTGGTGAACACGTAGTCGGCGGCCAGGTACACGGCGGAGTGCACGACCGAACCGTCGGTGCGGGTGAAGAAGATCACGTCGCCGAACTGCGGCGCTTCCCCGACGGGGTAGTAGTGATCGATGATGTACTGCTGCGCGAACGAGGAATCGCCAAATCGGTCATCCGGCGTCACGGAGAAGAAGTTCAGAGTGGTCCAGTGGCAGTCGCGCCGGACCCCGTCCGCGCTCTGTGCGGGGTGTGGATACGTGAACACGCGCTGGCGGGCGAACGCGGGCAGCAGGTGGCTGATGTCGAGCGTGCCGCCGCCCGGCAGCGCCTTCAGCGCCTCGAAAATCGGCCGCAGGTCCTTTCGCCGCCCGCGACCGGCCCAGTAGAGCACCAGCGCGTTCAGATCGCTGTCCGGTCGGATGCGAAGATGCAGCAGGTGCGCGGAGGCGGAGGAGGTCAGGCGCACGATCCGAACTTTTTCCTCGCGCGAAGTTGTTTGGTTGAGCACCGCGAACACGTCGGAGATGAACAGCCGATGGCCACCGTAATAGGCGAGCCGTTCCAGTCGCCTGCGGGATTCCGCGGAGATGCCCGCGGTCTGACACGCAACATCCCACAGGTTGGTGCGCAGCGACCACGGACTGCTGTGGCTGGCGTTGCGTTCGTCGCGCGCCAACACGCGATTGATTGCGATGCGGGCGGCGGGATCGAGATCGAGCACCACCTCGTCCGACACTGGCACAATCACGGTCTCCGGCGTTGCGCGCCAGCGCGACATATCCAGCAGCTCCGCACGGTGCGTCGCCGACAGCGGCAGCCCGCGGAACCACTCGGCGAGCCGCTCGACGGTGAAACCCGCGAAGGACCACTCGACCGGCCGGGGCTCGGACCAGCCGGCCGGGATGAGCTCCTCGGTGGGCATCAGGATGATTTCGAGGCTTTCCATTTCGCCCCATGGCCCCACGCGGCGTTCCAGTTGCGGCGGCGCGGGTGCGGCCGGCAACGGGCGCGGCGGCGGATTGTCCAGCCGCGCCATGGGCTGCCGAAGGGCGAACCAGATCCACGGTGCGACCGCGAGCGCCGCCAGCACCAGAAACGCCCAGGCCGGAATGTGAACATGATGGGGACGCACCACGCTGTGGGGTGGAACCGACGGCGAGGTGGTCGGGCGGCTGTTCACGTGTGCGCAGCTCCGATCCGGCGTCCGCGACAGCCGAAGTGCACCGCGCTCATGCGCGGGACCTCACAATCGCGGCGGCGGCATCCGCGTCCACGTCGCCGTCCTCGCCGTAGGCGGCCTGCTGTTCGCGGAACCGCCGCCCGATTTCCTCGGCGGCGCTTTCCGCGTCCACCCCGTACGCGCCCAGTCGAACGGGCATGCCGATGGATTCAAAGAACATCTCCGTCTTGCGGATCGCGTCCTCGGCGGACAGCACCGACCAGACCCGCCGGCCGTACTGCTCGAGCTTTGCGCGTTTCGCCGCGAGGCGGTGCCGCCAGACGCCGGGCAGGATCACCGCGAGGGTCTCGGCGTGGTCCAGGCCGTAGAGCGCAGTCAGCTCGTGGCCGATCATGTGGGTGGACCAGTCCTGCGGAACGCCGCAACCGATCAGTGTGTTCAGCGCCAGCGTCGCGCTCCACATGAATGAGGCGCGCGCATCCCGGTCCTCCGGATGCGCGAGCGTGCGCGGCCCGACCTCGATCAGCGTTGAGAGAATGGCCTCGGCGAGACGGTCCTGCAGCGGCGCGGCGGCGGGCCGGGTGACGTACTGCTCGGTGACGTGCACGAACGCGTCGACGATGCCGTTGCGGATGTAGCGGGCGGGCAGCGTCCGGGTCGTTGCCGGGTCGAGCACGGAGAAGCGCGGAAAGACGTGGTCGGAAGTGAAGTACAGCTTCTCCCGCGTCGCGCGGCGGGAGATCACCGAGTTGCCGTTCGCCTCGGATCCGGTGGCCGGCAGCGTCAGCACGGTGCCCAGCGGCAGTGCGCCGCGGACGATGTCGCCACGGCTGCGGAGGATGTCCCACGGGTCGGGACCCTCGAACACCGCCGCCGCCGCGATGAACTTTGCCGCGTCGAGCACGGAGCCCCCACCAGTGGCCAGAACGAAGTTGAGCCGCTCGCGTCGCACCACCTCCACCGCGCGCCGACAGGTCTCGTACTCGGGATTCGGCTCGATGCCGCCGAATTCCACGAAACGGCGGGCGCCGAGCGCCTCGCGCGTCTGATCGTAGACGCCGTTGCGGCGGATCGATCCGCCGCCATACACCCAGAGCACCGCGGCGTCGCCGGGCAACCGCGAGGCGATCTCGCGGATCATTCCCTCGCCGAACAGGATCTCGGTCGGGTTCCGGTACACAAACGGCAGCATCGTCGAACCTCCGGAAGTCAGCCAAACGGGCGGCGCCCCGGACGGCTGTCTGCGGAGCGCCGCAGCCGCCCCCGTCGCCGTCCGACCGATGCGCCGCGTTCCTCTGACTGCGGACGAGCTGCGGTCTCGCTGGTGGGGGCACGACGCGCGGGCATTGGCGCGCCGACCTCACGCCGCCAGGCCGCCAGCTGCTCGCGCAGCCGCCGCGCGATCTGCGGCTCCACACTGGACAGATCGCGCGACTGCGACGGATCGGACGCCAAATTGTACAGCTCGACGCGGCCGTCCTCAAACCATTCGATGAGTTTCCACGGCCCTTCGCGGATCGCGCCGGCCGGTGTGGTGCGCCAGAGGTTGCGGCCGCTGCCGAGGTAGCCGGGGAAATGCCAGAAGAGCGCGCGCGGCGGGATCGTGCCGCCAAAGAAGAGCGGGGAGATGTCCACACCGTCCAGCGGCTGGCCGGGCGGGCGCGGTGCGCCGCAGAGCGCGCAAAGCGTGGGGTAGAGATCCACCGAGATGATCGGCGTGTCGCAGACGGTGCCCGCCGGGATTCGGCCGGGCCACCACGCGATGAACGGCACGCGGACCCCGCCCTCGTAGAGCGAGCCCTTGCCGTGTCGCAACGGCGCGTTGTCGGTGATGTCCTCCTTGCCGAGCCCCTCCCGCGCATAGCCGCCCACGCCGCCGTTGTCGCTGGAGAACATCACCAGCGTGTTGCGGTCCAGCCCCAGCCGCGCGAGCGTCGCGACCACGCGGCCGACGCTCTCATCGAGACTCGCAATCATCGCCGCGTACACCGGGTGATGGTGACCACCAACGGGCGGGCGACCGCGAAACCGTTCGATCAGCGACGGCTTCGCCTCTAGCGGTGCGTGCACCGCAAAGTGCGCCAGCACCAGAAACAGGGGATGGTCCCGGTGCTGCTCCAGAAACGCGACGGCGCGGTCGGTCAAAAAGTCCGCGAGTTCGACGTCCGCGGGGACGTTGGTGGGGGGAGTGGTGCGAAACGCGAAGTGACGCCCCATCGAGGTGATCGCCTCGTCGAAGCCCTGCGCGGCGGGATGATGTTCCGGACCGTCGCCGAGATGCCATTTGCCGAAGTAGCCGGTCCGGTAGCCGGCCGCCTTCAGCGCTTCGCCCACGGTGACGATCGCGGGATTGAGCCGTTGCACGTTCTCCACTGGCACCAGCGGCCGCATCGAGGTGTCGAACCGGTCGGTGCCGCCGACGGTGTAGATGCCGGTGCGTGGGCCGTACTGGCCACTCATCAGCGCCGCGCGGGTCGGCTGGCAGTTCGGGCCGGCGGTATAGGCGTGGGTGAAGCGCATCCCCTCCGCCGCCAGCCGGTCGATCGCGGACGTTTCGTAGAACCCCGATCCCTGGCATCGCAGGTCGCTCCAACCCAGATCGTCGGCGAGGATGAAAACGACGTTCGGCTTTGGGGCCGCGGTTCCGTTCAGAGGGCAGAGCAGGGCGATCGCCAGAGCCAGTCGTCGCTTCATCGGCCGGCTGTTCCTTCTCTCGCACAACGTGCGGGCCGGCCGTTTAGTGTGGGGGTGGGGTAGCTCAGCGCGGTTCGAACGTGAACCAGTACACCCACTCGGTGTCGTCGCGCAGGCCCGTCTGCTCGGCGATCGGGCGCAACCACGCAAGCTGGGGCTGGACCGGGTAGCCGCCTGGTCGGAATGGCAGTCCGCGGTACGCGACAGGAGCCGCGAGCCGCGGGCTGCGACGCACGGCCTCGTCCGGCGCGCTCGGCAGGACCGGCGCGTTCGGAAGGCCCTCCACGAGGATCCGGTTCCGATGGCGCGGTTCGTCGAACCAGGACGGACTGCCCGACGGTTCCACGCCGAGCACCCACGGTCCCACCATGAACGCGACTACATCCTTGCGCTCCGGATGCGGCACCGCCCGCGTGCGGAGACGGTACCGTATGGTGATCGTGTCGCCCGCGCGCCAGACGCGGTGCAGCGTGCGCCAGGCGCCGGCTCCTTCCGCCGCCCCCGGGGGCGAGAGGCTGATCTCCAGGTCCTCCGCCCACGGCGGAACCCGGATGCCGAGCAGATGTTCGCGCCCGTCGGACTCAACGACCTCGAGCCGGCAGGTCGCGTCACGCTGCAGCGTGGAGCGGGCGCGCACCACCAGCCCGGAGGCGACTGCCTCGCCACTGAACGGCAAATCGTAGTAGAGCGCGCCGCCCTCCGACCGAAACACCGCGGCGGCGACGTCCGGGAATGTGCGTAGGCCGTGCAGTGTGCAGCACCACCACGCGCGGGCAGAGCCGTGGGCGATGCTGACCGCGGAAAAGGCCACGTTGGTCGCACCGCCTTTCGGCGCGCGCAGCACCGCGCCGCCCATGCCATCGGGCGAAATGGTGCGGTGGCCGAAGTCGCCGGTGGAAAACTGGTTCATCGAAAACTCGTTGAACAGCGTGTGTTCCGCCGCGTCCAGATAGGCGGGTTCGCCGGTCGCCTGCCACAGCGCCAGCGAAAGCCGCACCCAGTCGGCCTCCGAGCAGCCTTCGTCGCGCATCACCATGGGCCGGAACGCCTCGGGAATGCAGCCGTGCGGCGCCAGCAGGTTGCCAGTGGCCAGGACGCGGTGCCACAGACTGGTCGCGCGGGCGAGCCACTCGGTCTCGCCGGTGACCGCGGCCAGCCGCACCATGCCGCGGGCTGACGTCAACAGGCCGTGGCTGTGCTGGCCCTCGTGCAGCCGGACGCGACGGGCCATCTCGCGGGCGACGTCGAGGTAGCGCGGCTCGCGCGTCGCCTCGTGCAGCGCGGCAAGCCCCTCAATGATCTGGGTCCAGCAAATGTAGCCGACCGCATGCTGGTCGCCCGAAAACTCCTCCATCACCACGTCGTTGTTCAGGCGCGGTGCGACCGCGACGATGAAGTCGGCCAGCCGCCGCGCGCAGGCGAGCGCGGCGGCATCACCGCGAAGCCGCGCGTACTCCGCCAGACCAATCAGCAGCCGCCCGTTGCCCCACAGCAGCGCCATGTGCGGCTGCGGCCGGATCGGACCTTCCGGAAATGCGTCGCCGAAGAAACCCTCCGGTTTCTGCGCGGCGGGCAGCCGGGCGACGACCTCGTCGAGGATTGGAAACTTCTGACCGAGGTGGCGCTCCACCACGACGAGCGCCTCAATGAAGCGGCCGGAGACGTCGCCGCTGAACTCGGTGAACCGCCGCTCGTGGCGGGGCAGCGCGTCCGCGAGCACGAACGCGACGTCGTACACCGGGGGGCCACCGTCGAGCACGCGGGACAGCGTCATCATCCAGCGGCTGGTCAGGTCGTCCGGCGGTGGAATCGCGCCGCCGGCGGTGATCGCTGCGCTCATCGCCAGGCTCAACCATCGAACGGTCATGTGGAGTCCTCCGTCCTCAGCCTCTGCGCGACGGTCGCGTGCTGGGAGGCGTGCGGCTCACCGCGCAAGCCAGCCGCCGTCCACCGCCAGCACGGCGCCGTTGACGTAGTCGGACGCCGACGAGGCCAGAAATACCACCGCGCCGGCCAGATCCTCCGGCACGCCCCAGCGGCCGGCGGGAATCCGGGCGAGAATCTCCGCGTTGCGACGCTCGTCGGCGCGCAGCGGCGCGGTGTTGTCCGTCGCCATGTAGCCGGGCGCAATCGCATTGCACTGAATGCCCAGCGGGGCAAGCTCGTTGGCGATGATGCGAGTGAGCCCGAGAAGCCCGCTTTTCGCCGCGGTGTATGGCGCAACACGGATGCCGCCCTGAAACGACAACATCGAAACCACGTGGATGATCTTGCCGGACCGGCGCTCGACCATGTGCCGGGCGGCGGCCTGACTCAGCAGAAACGCGGCGGTGAGGTTCACCGCCAGCACGTCGTCCCAGTCGCGCTCAGTGACCTCCAGAAACGGCGCCCGCCGAATGATGCCGGCGTTATTCACCAAGATGTCCAGCCGGCCGAACCGTTCCAAGGTTTCTCGCACCGCCGCCGACGGCGCACTGCGGCTGGCCAGGTCGAACGCGAGGACCTCGGCACGGCGGCCGAGCCGGCGGATGCTCTCCGCGGTCTCCGAGCAGTCGCGCGTTGCAAGCGCCGCGACATCCGCGCCCGCCTCGGCCAACGCCAGCGCCATCGCCCGCCCCAACCCTCGCGAGGCGCCCGTCACCAGCGCCACCCGTCCGTCCAGACGAAACCTGTCCAAGATCATCCCAGTGGTTCCCGATGCCGTTGTATATCACGCGCGGACGTTGCTGGCGACCAGCCCCTCTGCCTTCGCGCCTCCAGGTCCGATGGGCGCCGCAGCTCTCCGGTGGGACGGCCGCCCCTCGGGGACGGGTACCGGTTGCATCGCGGCAGTCGGTGGGGCTATGTTGGGTGCTGATGCGGCAGCTCCCGAGCTTCGCGGCCGGGGACCGACAGGATCGCAGAGCGGGGCTGCGTCCAACTTGTGAGTTTGGCGTGAAGAAGAGACGGCGACAGGAGTGATGGCCATGAGCAGTGAACCGAATCCCGTCGAGACCGCGTCTGCGGAAGAGAAACCCCGGCGGAGACTAGACCCGCGCCTTCAGCTGATCATTGATCATTTGTGGGGGCCCACTGGCTCGGTGATTCTGCACATCATCGTAGTGATCTTTCTGATCAACCTGGTGATCACGCCGCAGAAGATCGAGCGGGCCGAAATCGAGGTTCAGGTCATCGAGCCCGAGGAGTCGAAGCTGGAGGAGTTCAAAAAGGAGCTCGAGCAGCTTCAGGACATCGAGGTGGACATCAAGCCGCCGGAGGCGGAGATGGTGGCGGAACAGCCGCCGGAGATGGATCAGCCCACCGCGAACACGCCGAATGATGAGCTGGCGGCGCTGGACATTTCGTCCGACGTTCAGAGCCCCCTGATCATGAAGGGGCTGCTGGCTGGACGCACCGCTTCGGGCCGGATGAGCGCGCTGAGTAAGTACAATCGGCGTTTTGCAGGGGAAACCGAGCAGGCAGTGATCAAGGCCCTGGAGTGGCTGAAGAACCACCAGCTTCAGGACGGCTCGTGGTTGAACGAGGGAGGTTCGAGAAACGCGGTGGCGATGACAGGTCTGGGACTCTTGTGTTTTCTTGCCCACGGCGAGACCCCGGCGACCTCCGAGCGGTACGGCCCGACGGTGGACCGTGCGATCAAGTTTCTGATCAGCAAGCAGAAAGAAGATGGCAGCTTCGACGGCAACTCCTATGCGAACGGTATTGCGGTGTATGCGATTTCGGAAGCGTATGCGCTGACAAGAATCCCGTCGCTGCGAACGGCGATGGAAAAAGGGATTGAGAGGATCATTCGGGGCATGCAGGACACGGGTGGCTTTACCTACGGCTATGAGAAGAATGGCCGGCGGGACACCTCGGTGGCCGGGTGGCAGGCGCAGGCGATGAAAGCGGCGTATATTGCCGGAGCCGACGTGCCGGGTCTGGCCGAAGCGTTACAGCGTTGTGCGAACGGCTTCAAGATGAACTACATCCCGGAACAAGGGCGTTTCCGGTATGCGCCACAGCCGGGCAAGGCGGAGGGGAGTAATCCGACGCTGGCCTGTACCGGGATTGGAACGTTGTGCTTGCAGTTGCTCGGGCATGCGTCCTCGCCGGAAGTCGAGGGGGCGCTGAAAACGCTGGAGCAGCATGTTCCGAACTACAAAGCTCCCGAGGGAACGACGAGGCCATTGTATTCGTGGTACTACATTACGCAGGCAATGTTTCACAAGGGGCGCGGCACGTGGGACCGGTGGAACAACACCTTCGCGAGGGAGATGGTGCAAAATCAAAACGAGGATGGCAGTTGGGTGTCCACTGGCAAGGAGGAGGTCGACTACGGCAAGGTGTACGGCACAACGTTCTCGGCGTTGAGCCTGATGGTGTACTACCGGTTCCTGCCGACCTATCAGCCGATTGCGGTCGAGGAAAAGCCCACCGAAAAGTCGAAAGACGATGTGATGGTTGAGGTGATCTAGCCCCGCCGGTGGAGGGGCGCCGGAGAGAACGCGGGGGGGCGGCGTTTCAGGGGCACGAACGGCGGGCGGAAGGGAGGCCGAGTCCGCACGTAGGGCTCGGGTCCCGACAAACCGAGTGGGCTGACGTATCCTCGCGAGGGGTACGGCCGCCGGCGCGGATGTTGCGAGCAAACGATGCGGCCGTGGCTGCTGAAGCGGGGTGGGTTGCGTTGTGCCTCTGGCTGCCTTCAGAATCCGCGCGATGAAGGGGCCGCCCATCGTTCAGCAGTGGTTTGAAGGTTGCCGGACCGCGGGCGTGTCGGGATTTGTGCGGCTGGCGCTGGCGGCGGTGATGTTCTGGCTGCCGGTCTCGATCGCGGCGGCGCAGGCGTCGGCGGTGGCCGCGATTGCGGGATGGGCCTGGACCGCGGTTCGGCGGCGCTCGAGCTGGTGGCTTCGCGAGCCGCTGTGGGCTTGGGCATTTGCGTTTTGGGTGGTGGCCGCGCTGAGTGCGGTCTTCGGCTGGCGTCCGGCCGTCTCGTTGCCGAAGCTGCACCGGGCCGCCTGGTTTTTGCTACTGGCGGCGGTTCCGGATTCTCTGCCCGACTCGCCGGCGGAGCGAGAGGCGGCCCTGTGGCGCCTGGTTTGGGCATTGCTGGGCGGCTGCGCGGTCGCGCTAGCTCTCCATTTTGTGCGCCTGGGCCGGGCAATCCTGCAGGTGCCCCCAGGGGTGGACTGGTTGTTCTGGATCTACCATCAGGGCAGCATGCGTACCCCACAGTTTCACATGGTGGCGATGCTGCTGGTGCTGGCCGCTTGCACAACGGGTGCCTGGAGGGGGCCGCGTCGTGCGGCGGCGCTGGGATGGATCAGCAACGCGGCGGGCGTTGTGCTGCATTTCAAACGGGGCGTGTGGCTGGCCACGGCGGGAGGGCTTCTTGCGCTGCTCGCGGCGGGGTGCCGGCTTCGTCCGCGCGTGGCCGCGGCCGTCCTGGTGGGCGTCGCCGCGCTACTGTGCTGCCCGCCAGTGCGCTCGCGCGTTTGTGACGCGCCGCGACAGTTTCTCGGGCGTGGTGGGCGATGGGAGCTGTGGACGAGCGCCGTGCCCCGCATTTTGGAGATCAATGGCCGGGGCTATCCCTTTGGGCTGGGGTACGGCGGGATGAAAAACTATGAGCTGCGACATCACGTCCCCGGTATCGAGACAAAACTGAGCCATGTGCACAACAACGCGCTGCAGGTGCTGCTGGAAACCGGGTGGGCCGGCCTCGTCGTCTGGTGCGGATGGATGGTTCACTGGCTGGTTCGCGCTGCCGGTGACGTTCACCGCGGCTCGGTGGCCGGAGCGCCACCCACTGCGCTGGGGCGCGGCATTTTCGCGGCTGCGATCGCCCTCTTGCTCAACGGTGTGGTCGAGTATAACTTTGGCACGGGCACCGTGCTGATTCTGATGGCGATGCTGATGGGCTGCACGCTCGCGCTGGGTCGGTGGCGCTCAACAGAACCGGCCGGAGCCGGCGAAAGGAGCGAGTGATGAATCCGAACCTCCAGTGGAGCCGCCGCCGCTTTCTCACGCAGACCGCCGCGCTCGCCGCCACTTCCGCCGCTGCGGCGGCAGCGTCCCGGCGGACGGCCACCGATCTGGTTCCGCTCGGCACAACGGGGCTGCGCATCAGCCGACTCGGCATGGGCACCGGCTCCAATGGTGGCCGCGTGCAGTTTGACCTTGGCCAGTCGGCGTTCAACGACCTCGTCCGCTACGCGTTCGAGCGCGGCATCACCTATTTCGACTGCGCGAAAAGCTATCGAACGCTGCCGTGGATTGCCGAGGCGATCGCGCCGCTGCCTCGCGAGAAGATCTTTCTGCTGACGAAGATCGGCGGCAAACCCGAGAAACCCGCTGAGGAAATCGAAAACCTGCTGCGCGTCTATCGAACCGACTACCTTGACTGCCTGCTGGTCCACTGCCAGGTCACCCACACGTGGACGGACGATCAGAAGCGCCTGATGGACGCGATCGACGAGGCACAGTCGAAAAGGCGGGTTCTCTGCAAGGGTGTGTCGTGTCACGCGCTGCCGGCGCTGAAGGTCGCGGCGGAGTCGGAGTGGGTTCAGGTGAACCTTGTGCGCATCAATCCGCAGGCGCGGCACATTGACGGGCCGACACCCCGTTGGGACGCGCAGGGCACGGACATCGCGCCGGTGCTCGAGCAGCTCCGCGTGATGCGCCGCAACGGCCACGGCGTGATCGGCATGAAGATCATCGGCAATGGCGATTTCCGGGACCCGGCCGATCGCGAAAAGTCCATCCGCTTTGCGATGTCGTTGCCGGAGGTGGACGCGATCACGATCGGGTTCAAGAGCCGCGCGGAAATTGACGAGGCGATCGAGCGGATGAACCGCGCGCTGGCGGAATCCACCTGAGGGGGCTCGGCGGCCTCCTGCAGACGACTGGCTCGGGGTGCTCTGTAGCGGGCGAGCCGTATGCGCAACCGCCCGTCCGCCGTGTGCGGTTGAGAGTTTCGGCCCTGTTGCGTGAGACGAGCCGGTGCTCCATTCGCATGGGCGCGTGGAGGAGGTAAGAGAGGTGGGTTTCGACCGTCGTGAGTGAGGCTACGGCGGTCGGGCGGGGTGGGCGAAGCGCGCGGGGAATGGCGGCGACCATACGGGTGACGGGGGTCTAGCGCTGGGCCTCTCCTCTGCGCGAAGTGGCAGGCCGGGCGCGCAGCACGAAACGGGTTTTGGGGTCCAATCTTTGGAGGACCGATGACCTGCGGTGTCCATCGATTGGAAAAAGTCGCGCGGTTGCGATATTCGGCCGGCCCTCACCTCGCGGGAGGTGACTGCTGGCCCTCGGGCAAGATCTGCGCTGCACGAGGCCGGACGCAGAGGCCCCGGGTCGGGAACAACGGCGCGGCCAGGGACGGCCGCGGCGGGCTCAGCGCGACGGTGGGCCGGCACGAGAGCGCTCGATCACTGCGACGTTGCGCTCGCGTCGGATGTAGAGCCCTGCGGTGGTGGCCAGCAGCTCGAGAGCCTGACGGACGGTTGGACGCGTGAGTCGCAGCGTGAGGCGCATCGCGCCCAGCGTGCCGGCGGCGTCGTCCTTCAGGATCAAGTTCACGCCGACACCTTCCGGGTCGGCTTCGCGGCTGCGATCGCGGATCCACGCGAGGATCTCCGCCAGTGGCGCCTGGCGGAAGTGCATGTCCGGCAGTTCGAGCTCGAAGGCACCGGTCGGCGTCCGCGCGGGCGGCGGAGACGGCACCGGGGAACCGGCGTGGGCCGGCCCCTGAGCGGCCGCGAGTGCGCACACCAGCAACCAGCAAATCGAAAAGCTCATGGCTTGAGCTGCACCTTTGAGTGAACACTCGAGGGGCTGGGGGCGCAAGCGGCTTGACCCGCGCGGGCGCGTTGCCTACCCTGTGGCGGTCTTTTTTTCAGTTCGGGCGGTCGTCGGCCGACCGCACAACGTAAACAGAAAGGCGGCGAACGTGAACATTGAAACGGCACTCTGGGCAGCAGCCGGCTGCGGAGTTCTGGCCCTGCTGTACGCGTATTGGAAGACGACCTGGATCAACGGACTGGATCCCGGTACCGAGCGGATGCGCGAAATCGGCGCGGCAGTGCGCGAGGGCGCGATGGCGTTTCTGGCGCGCGAGTACAAGGTGCTGGCGGTCTTCGTGGTGGTGGTGGCGGCCGTGCTTGCCGCGATCAACAAGGGCCCGGTGCGGCTGGTCGCCGTGTCGTTTGTGGTGGGCGCGGCGTGCTCGGCGCTCGCGGGCTTCTTCGGCATGCGGGTGGCGACGGCGGCGAATACGCGGACCACGAACGCGGCGCGCAAGGGGCTCTCGCCCGCGCTGGAAGTGGCGTTTGCGGGCGGCTCGGTGATGGGGATGTGCGTGGTCGGGCTAGGGCTGCTCGGGCTCTCGATCCTCGCGATGATCTACCTGCGGGTGTTCGGTCACGAGGCTGCGACGCTGCAGTCCACCGTGCTGCCGGTGCTCGCCGGGTTCTCGATGGGTGCGAGCTCGATCGCGCTCTTTGCGCGCGTTGGTGGCGGCATTTACACGAAGGCGGCGGACGTCGGCGCGGACCTCGTGGGCAAGGTGGAAGCGGGGATTCCGGAGGATGATCCGCGGAACCCGGCGGTGATCGCGGACAACGTGGGCGACAACGTCGGCGACGTGGCCGGGATGGGGGCGGATCTCTTTGAGTCGTACATCGGCGCGATCGTGTCCGCGATGGTGCTGGGTGCCGCCGCCGCGGAGCATGCGGTGTCGTTGGTGATGCTGCCGTTTCTGCTGGCCGGCGTCGGCATCGTGTTCTCGATCAGCGGTACGTTCTTCGTGAAGACCCAGGAGGGAGGGAATCCGCAGACGGCGCTGAACATGGGTACCTTTGCGGCCGCGATCGCGACCGCGGTGGTCTCGTATTTTGTGATCCAGCGGTTTGCGCCGGCGAGCTTCTCGCTCGGCGGCGAGGCGACCCACCAGGGCATCGGCATCTTTTATGCGTTGGTCGCGGGACTAGCTGCGGGGGTGATGATCGGGCTGCTCGCAGAGTACTACACGGCCGAGGGGAAAGGCCCGTCGAACAAAATTGCAGCGTCCTCGAACACTGGCGCCGCGACGAACATCATCGCGGGGTTGGGTAACGGGATGCTGTCGACCGGTTATGCGACGGTCGTGCTGGCCGCCGCGCTGGTGGTGGCGTACCAGGTGGCCGGTCTGTACGGCATCGCGATTGCGGGTCTGGGCATGCTCGCGACGACGGGCATCCAGGTGGCGGTGGATGCCTACGGGCCGATCGCGGACAACGCCGGCGGCGTGGCGGAGATGTCGCACCTTGAGAAGGAGGTGCGCCAGCGCACCGACAAGCTGGACGCGTGCGGCAACACGACCGCCGCGATTGGCAAGGGCTTTGCGATCGGCTCCGCCGCGTTGACCGCGCTGGCCTTGTTCGCCGCGTACGGGCAGACCGTCGGCCTCAGCAGCATCGATGTGATGAACCCGAAGGTCTGTGCGGGCTTGCTGGTCGGCGCGATGATGCCGTTCCTGTTCTCTGCCTTCGCGATGCAAGCGGTGGGGCAGGCCGCGCTCTCGATGGTGGAGGAGGTGCGCCGTCAGTTCCGCGAAATCCCCGGGCTGCTGGAGGGTAAGCCGGGCGTTCGCGCCGACTACGCGCGCTGCGTGGACATTTCGACCGCCGCAGCCATCCGCCGGATGACGGCGCCCGCGCTGCTGGGCGTGATCACTCCGGTCGCGGTGGGCTTTCTCTTCGGCAAGGAGATGCTCGGCGGGCTGCTGGCGGGCGTCACCGCGTCGGGCGTCATGATGGCGCTGTTTATGGCCAACGCCGGCGGCTCGTGGGACAACGCAAAGAAGCACATCGAAGCCGGTGCGCACGGCGGCAAGGGGTCGCCCGCGCACAAGGCTGCGGTGGTGGGCGACACGGTCGGCGATCCGTTCAAGGACACCGCGGGTCCGTCGCTGAACATTCTGATGAAGCTGATGAGCGTGGTTTCGCTCGTGATTGCGCCGGTGCTGAAGAACGTCCCGCCACTGTTCTTCCGCTGAGACGGACGGGGGCCGCGGCCTGGTTCGCGTGGGCGTCGCGCGGCAATGTCGCGCGGCGCCCGTGCCGTTTGGGGCCCTCGGAGCGGGCCGATCCCGTAGCCGACCGGCAGGGGATATTCGCGTGGCGCCGTGCCATACTGGGCGCATGAAGCTTCAGACCGTGCGGCGGGTCGTGGCGGTGATGATTGTCTCCGTCGCGTCGGCGACGGCGGGCTCGTCGCGTCCCCTGCTGCGCCTTTCGTTAGAGGTGCCGGACACCGCCGAGCCAGGTCTCGTGATGCCGTCGGCCGGCGACGGCGTGCACGAAGCGGACGTTGTGGAGGGGGTGGCGGTGCGACGGCTGAGCGGCGGCTCGTCGCGCTACGTTT
Organism: Kiritimatiellia bacterium; assembly: GCA_026417735.1. Classification (NCBI taxonomy): domain Bacteria; kingdom Pseudomonadati; phylum Kiritimatiellota; class Kiritimatiellia; species Kiritimatiellia bacterium. Next base: position 61,765 of record JAOACR010000004.1, on the reverse strand, counting down.
ACATCCGCGTCACGCATCCGGCATGGACGAACGGGCCGGTGGATGCGTGGGCCGTGTTTGAAGTGTACGACGACCGAATCGCCGGCATCGCGCTGCAGTACGACCGGGCGCCCTCCGACGCGGGCCCGGCGGACCGGTACGCGAAGTCGCCCGAGACCCGCTGGCTTACCGGTACGCGGCAGTGGCGGCGTCTTGTGTTTCCGATGCCGGCGTTGGCGCTTCGGGGGGGGCAGAACCACCGCGCGGACTTCCGGCTCTGCGCCCCCGGCATTGCGGTGCGGGCGGTGGAGCTTCATCCCTCACCGCCCCCCGGGGCCGACGCTCCGCCCCCGGTGCTGCCGCGCGCGGTCCGCCCGCCCGGCATGGAGTTGACGTTCGGCAATGATGCTGGCCGGGATGACGCGGCCGTCTATCGGGCGCTCTCCGTTTCGAGCGTGGAGAGCTACGTGGACTGGGCCGGCGTCGAGCCCTCGCCCGGGCGATGGACCTGGTCCCGATGGGATGCCCAGCTGGCTACGCTCGAGGCGTCGGGCCTGCGATGGGTGCCGTTTCTGATCGCGGGGCCCGCCTACGCGACGCCGCTGTGGTTTCAGCAGTCGTCGGCATCCCGGTTCTACCGATGTCTGGAACACCAGCGTGAAAGTCGTGTCCAAAGTCTGTTCAACCCTCATCTGCCAGACCAGATCGAGCGGTTCATCGCCGCGTTTGCGCAGCGGTATCGGTCCCGCGGCACCCTCGAGTCGCTGCTGCTCGGCATCACCGGCATCTACGGGGAGAGCATCTACCCTGCCGGTCCGGAGGGGGGCTGGACCGCTCGGCTGACGGGTCCCTACCACAATCACACGGGCTGGTGGGCGGCCGACGAAGACGCAGTTGCCGCGTTCCGTGCTGCGATGCGGGCACGCTACCGCGAAATCGCAGCGCTGAACCACGCCTGGGGGACCGCGCTGGATTCGTTTGAGCAGGTGACGACATTTCTTCCCGATCGTGCGCCGTCGGACCGTGCGCGCGCGGACTTTGTGGAGTGGTATCAGCAGGCGATGACGGACTGGTGTGTCCGGTGGGCCGAGATCGTCCGGCGACACTTTCCGGACCTGCCGGTTTACCTGTGCACTGGTGGGGGGGGTGACCCAGTGCTCGGGGCCGACTTCACCGCCCAGGCGAAGGCGATGGCACGGTTGGGGATCGGTATCCGCATCACCAACGAAAGTGGCGACTACGCGCAGGACTTCACGCTGACCCGCGAGGTCGCCACCGCGACACGGGCGTATCGGACGTTCTGCGGTTTCGAGCCGGCCGGAAACGTCTCGGCGACGGGTAACGTCGCACGCATTTACAACGCGACCGCGTCCGGTGCGCGTCAGCTTCACGCGTATGCGGACAACATCGTCGCCGACGCAACCGCGATGGAGCTCTTTCGGCGGTGGGTGCCGATGCTTGCGCCGCGGACACCGCGCACGGAGCTGGCGCTGTATTTGCCGCGCGAGACCTGGGCGCTGGATCCGGCGGCGAACGAGCGCCTGCGGGCGATTGCGCGCGAGCTGCGCGACGTCGCGGACCACGACCACTTGACCCGCCTGACAGTGAGCGATGGACATCTGCGCGGGTATTCCGCGCTGCTGGTTGCAGAGGCGGAGGTGATCGAACCGGCGGTCGCGGACGAAATCGAGCGCTGGGTGCGGGATGGCGGCCTGCTGCTCGTCGCGACCCGTACAGGGCGCCCGCCGGGATCACGGCTGTACGATCTGGCGCAGTGGCGGGCCCGGATGCTGGTGCAGTTCACCGGCGCACCGCCGCGTTTCGTGGAGCCGCGCCTCGAGGGGCCAGTGCCGGATCAGTGGCGGTTGGACATTGGCTCGGGGTCGGACAGCCCGTGGCTCGAAGGCGATTGGCACGGCCCGGAAAGGCGCGGGGAGGGCACGTGCCGCTGGACAGGCCGGCGCGCGGTCGTGAGGGTACCGTCCGAGCCGGGCACGCCGGGTCGCGGCGCAATCGAGCTCCACGTGCCCGCGCCGGCTCTCAAGGAGGGGCCAGTCGAAGTACTGGTGGATGGGCGGAGGGTTGCAGCGGTCAACCAGCCGGGCTTGCGGGTGGTCGACTTCGAAGTGTCAGCCCCGATCGCGCGGGGCCGGCTCGCCGAGCTGGAGCTGCGCTGTTCCGTATGGCGACCCTCCGAGGTCTCGGGCTCCTCCGACACGCGGCAGCTGGGCGTTGAAGTGCGGCAGGTGGTGTGGCGACGGCTCGCGGGAGGCGGAACGCCGGCCAGCGCGGTGTCGGTGGTCCGGGAGGTGTCGGACGAGGCCGTTGCGGCGGCGACCCGGGGGGTCGGTCGTGGCCGGACGGTTCATCTGGAGGGGCTGGCTGCGCGGCCGCGGGAGCTTGCGCAGGTGGTGGCGCATATGTTACCGGACCTCCCAGATCGCCGTCTGGACGGGCGATATGCCACGCGCACCACAGACGGCGTGCTGTGGCTGGACCCCTCGCTTCCGCGGATCTGGCTTGAGCGGGATGGCGAAACGGGCAGGTGATTGAACTGCCCTTTGGCGAGGATGCACCGGCGCTGAGCATGGGGTTGGGAGGGGCCGCCGGGGAGCCGCCTGCCCGGGTGAGGGATGGCCGCGGGGTGGTGCTTGGCAGAAGGCCGACATGCGGGCGAAGATGAGCCAGATGACTCGTTCGTTCTCATCTTGGCGGGCCGCGGCGGTGTGTGGGGTGCTGGTGACAGCGGCGCAAGCCGAGTGGGCGCTCTGGTACGATCGGCCGGCGCGGGTATGGGCGTCAGAAGCGCTGCCGATCGGCAACGGACGGCTGGGTGCGATGCTGTTTGGCGAAGTCGCCACCGAGCGCGTGCAGTTCAACGAGGACAGCCTCTGGACTGGCGATCAGAACCCCTCCGGTGATTATGCAACGATGGGCGCCTATCAGAACTTTGGCGAGGTGTGGATCGAAAGGGAGGATGGAGCGGAGGTCAACGTCCGTTGTTCGAGCGGGCACCGGCCGTTTTATGCCCATGAGGACGTGGCCAGTTCGGTCGATGGAAACCCCGCAACGAAGTGGTGCGTGGAGCACGGTGGGCGGCCGGTGGTCTGGGAGCTGCAGCTGGCCTCCGCCCACACGGTCACCGCGTATGCGATCACCAGCGCAAACGACGTGCCCGCCCGCGATCCTCGCGTCTGGACGCTGGAGGGCTCGACCGACGGCCGGCAGTGGACGCTGATCGATCGGCGCACGAACGCCGCACCGTTTGCACGGCGTCATCACACCTTGCAGTTCCGGCTTTCGACGCCGGCGGTTGGCCAATGGTATCGCTTCGTGTTCGAGCCGCCCCGGGGGGACGCGCGATTGCAGATGGCGGAGATCCAGCTACTGCCGGACCGTCGCCCGCCGGTGCGGCGCACGCTGCGGCTCGACGAAGGCGTTCACATCGTGGAGTTCGATCGCGACGGCATCCGCCATCGTCGGGAGGCCTTTGCAAGCCATCCCGATCAGATCATCGCGTGGCGATGGACGGCCGATCGCCCCGGCGCGGTGAACGCGCGGATCCGGCTGCGGGGCGCACACGAAGAAACGACCACCGCGCACGCGATGGGCCCATTGTCCGGCGAGCTCCGTTTCGCCGGTACGCTGCCGAATGCGCTCCGCTATGAAGCGCGACTGCGCGCGGTCGCCAGCGGCGGGCGGATGGACGTGCGCGACGACTCGCTCGTGGTCGCGGGCGCGGATGAGCTCCGGCTGCTGCTCGCCGCCGGCACCGACTATGCGATGGATCCTGGCCGCGGGTGGCGGGGTGCGCCGCCGGCGCCGCGCCTGGCCGCGCAGCTGGAAGCCACGGCCGCGCGCAGTTGGGATGAGCTGCGGCGGCGGCATGTTGCGGACCACCGATCGCTCTTCGATCGTGTCGCGGTCCGCTGGGGCGAGACACCGGCGGAGATCCGCGCGCTGCCCACGGATCGTCGCCTCGAGCGCTACCGCGCCGGTGCCGCGGACCCGGAGCTCGAAATGCTGCTGTTCCAGTACGGGCGGTATCTGCTGATGGCGTCGTCCCGGCGGCCGGGACTGCCCGCAAACTTGCAGGGGCTCTGGAACGACAGCAACAATCCGCCGTGGCACTCCGACTACCACTCGAACATCAACGTGCAAATGGACTACTGGCCCGCGGAGCCGGCGAACCTGCCGGAGTGCGCGTTGCCGTTTTTCGATCTGGTGCTGGCGATACGGGAGCCGAGCCGTGCCGCGACCCGCGCCGCGTTCGGCAACGTGCGAGGTTGGACCGCCCGCACCTCGCACAACATCTTCGGCGGTCATGGGTGGAAGTGGAATCTGCCCTCGAGCGCGTGGTATGCGCTGCACTTCTGGGAGCACTTTGCGTTCGGGCAGGACACGAATTTTCTCCGCGAGATCGCCTGGCCGGTCGCGCGCGAAATCTGCGAGTTCTGGCTTGACCGCCTGAAAGCGCTGCCGGATGGCACGTTGGTCGTGCCGGAAGGATGGTCGCCCGAGCACGGCCCGGTCGAGGATGGTGTCGCGCACGACCAACAGATCGTGTGGGAGCTGTTCAGCTTTGCGCTTCGGATGAGCGAGCTTCTCGGCGACGATCCCGTCTTCCGCCAGCGGCTCTGCGACGTGCGGGACCGGCTCGAACGGCCCAAAATCGGCCGGTGGGGGCAGCTTCAGGAATGGCGCGTGGACCGCGACGATCCCAACGACCGGCACCGTCACACGTCACATCTGTTCGCGGTGTTCCCGGGCTCGTGGATTTCGCTAGAGGAAACGCCGGAGTGGGCGCGCGCGGCGCGCGTTTCCCTGGAGGCGCGCGGAACGACCGGGGACAGCCGCCGCGAATGGGTGTGGGCGTGGCGCGGCGCACTCTGGGCACGGCTGCGCGAGGGCGAGCGGGCTCACGAGATGCTGCGCAATCTGCTGACGTACAACACGCTGAACAATCTCTTCGGCAATCACCCCCCCATGCAGCTCGATGGCAACTACGGCATCACCGCGGCGATCTGCGAGATGCTGCTCCAATCCCGATGGCCGGCCGGGGGGTCGTACGATCAGGCCGACCTGCTGCTGCTGCCGGCGCTGCCGAGCGCATGGGCCGAGGGCGCTTTTCGCGGTCTGCGGGCGCGTGGCGGCGTGACCGCGGCGCTGGAATGGCGCGATGGCCGGCCGGCGCGCGCGGAGCTCGCGTTCGCCCGACCGTTGCGGATCCGCCTGTGGGCCTCTGCGCCGGTCGCGCGCGTCACTGGCCCGACCGGCGAGTTGCTCGATGTGACGCAAACCCCCGATGGTGGCGCGGAATGGCGCGCGGCGACTGGGCTCCACGAAGTCAGGTTTCGCGCCGTGGTGCCGCAATGAGCCGGCATAGCTGCAGCGCAGCTTTTGGCGCGTGGCTGTTGGGCTGCGCCGCGATCGCGGCCCCGGAGCCCACCGGCAGTGTCCACCGTGCCCGCGCGCTCGCCGAACCGCTGGAGCGTGCCTGGATTTCAGAGGCGGTGGTCACCGCGGTGGCTTCGGTGGCGGAATCCGGCCGGATGCCGGCGTTCGGACGGCTTGCGCTGCACGAAGCGGTGGTGGCCGATCGCTGGGCGGGCCTGGCCGCCGTGGAGGAGGTGGGACTGCGTCTTGCGGAGGCTGCGACCCGGGGTGATCACGACCGAAAGATCCTCGCTGCGGTTCGGAGACTGGGGGGCGCAAGGGGACTGCCTCCGTCCGCGGCGCCGGCGGCCGTTCCGCCTCCGGCGACGGCCGCGGAAACGGCGGCGTGGCTGGCCGCCACCGTGGCTGCCGCCGCGGCCGCGGTGGAGGAGGCGCTCGCCCCGCTGCCGCCGGCGGAGCGCCGGCATATGATCGCGTGGGCGCCGCGGCTGATCGGCGGCTACCGTCCCCAGCTGCCGGTCCGGGAGGACACGCGCGCACAGCTGCAGAACGACGCGGCATTCGTCCGTTTGGCTGCTTCCATCCGGTGGCCCGCGTTCGAGGTGGCGCTGGCCCATCTGGCGTCCCTCGCCTCGTCCGCATCCGTGGCGCGGATCTGGGCGGCGTGGAGTGGCGCGAGCGCCACAGAGCGTTCCGGCTCGGGCGTGCGGGGAGCCGTGCTGCTCGACCTCTCCACGCCGCACGGTCGGGTCTTGGTCGGCGGAGCAGGGGCCAACCGCTACGAGAATGTGCCGGACGCTGCGCTGATTGTGGACGTGGGGGGTGACGACGAGTACGTCGGGCCGGTCGCGGCCGCGGTGGCGGGCCGGCCGGTTGCAATGGTGCTGGATCTCGACGGATGCGACCGGTATGTGGCGCAAGATCGTGGTCTAGGCAGCGGCTGGCTCGGCATCGGCGTGCTGGTGGATCTCAACGGCGCCGACCACTACGAGCTGGGGGCGGGGGGCGGAGGGGTGGGCGCAGGTGGGCTCGGCGTTGTCTACGACGTTGCGGGCGACGACGTTGTGGTCGCGACCGCCTTTTCGATCGGCGTCGGTGTAGCCGGCACGGGTCTGTGGTTGGATCTCGGTGGGAATGACCGGTACGGCGCGCAGGCATTTGCGATGGGTTTGGGGGCGGCCGCTGGGGTGGGCGCGCTGGTGGACACCGACGGCAACGACCGCTACCGCTGCGGCTTTGCGGTGCCGAGCGGCTACAACGCGTCCGAGCGTCCGAACGCCCGGCCGGGCGATCCGGGCTTTCAGTATGACGCATTCGGCCTCGGCCTGGGGCTGGGCCGGCGCGTGCTCTCGCAGGATCCACGTGAGCATGCGGCGTTCGCGCTGGCGGGTGGGCTGGGCATCGTGATGGACCTCGCCGGCGACGACCGCTACGAGGCCTCCAACTTTGCGCTCGGGTGCGGTTACTACTTCGGGATCGGTGTGGCAATGGACGGCGGTGGCGACGACGAATGGACCTGTGCGCGCTACGGGTTGGGCGCCGGTGCGCACGCGGGCGTGGCCCTCTGCGTGGACCGCGAGGGCCGCGACCGTTATGCGACCACCGGCCCGACCTACGCGGCCGGCTGTGCGTGGGATGGTACGGTGGGCCTCTTTCTCGACAACGGCGGCGACGACGAATACCGGTTGGCCGCGGGGGACGGTCCGGCGCTGGCCGACATCGGTTCTTGGAGCGCGTTCGTCGAGCTCGCGGGCGACGATGTCTACGAGCTGCGCAATCATCCCGGCCGCGCCTCACGCGGCGCCGCGACCCTGTTTGTGGATGTGGCCGGTCGGGATCGGTGGTCGATCGCCTCCGGTGACTGCATGACGAACGGCCTCCGTGCGGCCTCTGGCGGTGCGCTCCGTGCTGACCTGTCCGAGTGAGCCGCGCGGGGGTGATCGCCGGCTGGCGACAAGTGCGCGGCCGCCCGTGGTGTGCGCGGGCGGGCCGCGCCGCCCTGTTCCCTGGCTGGAAAACGCGGTAGACTGCGTTGCAGAGGCCATGGAGACGAGCGCATGAAGGCGAATCACAGGCCGAATCGCCGCCGGAAGAGCGGCTTCACGCTGATTGAAATCCTGCTGGTCGTGGTGATCATCGGGATTCTCGCGGGCATCGCTCTGCCGAAGCTGAGCGGACACACCCGGCGTGCGGAGATCACGCGTGCGCGGGCGGAGATCGAGAACATCGGCACCGCGCTGGCGCAGTACGAAATGGACATGGGGGAATTTCCGCGCTCGCTGCAGGAGCTGGTCACCTCACCCGGCAGCGATCGTTGGAACGGGCCCTACCTGACCAAGGGACTGCCGAACGACCCGTGGCGCCGGCCGTATGTGTACGTGTACCCCGGTCAGCGGAATCCGCGCAGCTACGACCTCTACTCGCTGGGGCCGGACGGAGTCGAAAGCGCGGATGATATTGGCAACTGGGTTTCGGACACGGCGACGTCGCCCTGATCGCGTGCGGCCGGCGAGCGGCTTCACGCTGATTGAGCTGCTGATGGTCGTCGTGCTGGCGTTGCTGTCGCTCTCGCTGGCGATTCCCGCGTTCTCCGCGGCCTCCCGCTCGAACCGGTTGCGCACCGCGGCGCGCACGATCGTGGCCGCGCACCGGTATGCGCGCGGCATGGCGGTGCTGCAGCAGGCGGACATGGTGTTGCTGCTCGACGAACGTTCGGGTCGCATCCAGGTGGTCCGCGTGCAGTCCTCCGATGCATCGACGAATACCGACGCGGAGGCGCTCTCTCCATCGAACTCCGGCGCCCATCGAGAGGCCGCCTTCTATCTGAGCGGTGCGGCGGCCTCCTCGCTCTCTACGCCAACGAACGCACTTGCCGCCGAGCTGGACCGCTATTTGCCGGATGGCATTCGGTTGTCTAGGGTGGATGCGGACCCGCTCCAACGGCACGAGACGACCTGGTGGGTCGACTATCTCCCCAACGGCATGTGCGACCCCTTTGCGGTGGAACTGAGCGACGATCGCGGTCACCGCGCAACGATCGAGGTGAACGGCCTCACCGGGCGCGCGCAGATCGTGGAGGGGCCTCGATGACCGTGCGGTGGGGAGTTCGTCGGGGCGGGCGCAGCCGCAGATCGCGCAGGGGGCTGACGCTGATCGAGACGTTGCTGGCGATCGCCATCCTCGGCATTGCGCTGTCAGTGCTGGTGGCGGCGGCGGGACAGGCGCTGGGCGTGGTCCGAAGGGCGCGGAACCTTGCGACTGCGCGCCACCTGCTGGACATCGTCGAGCTGGAAAATCCGATTCTGGACCTTGCCGAGGCGGCCGGGACGGTCGAGAGCGGCGGTTTTGATCCGCCGTACGACGCCTACACGTGGGAACGTTCGGTCGAGCCAATGCTGGATCTGATGGGGGAGGAAACGGACTACTACGTGATCCGCACCCGGCTGCGATGGAGCGAGCGCGGGCGGGAGTCCTATGAGGAAGTGGTCACCGGCGCCTATGCGCCAACTGAGACCGCCGGCGTCGCACCGGACGCGGAGGCGATGGACGCCGAAACGGGAGGCGCCGACGGGGCGGTGGGTGGTGGCTTGCGGGCGCCGGCGCCGGTGGGCGGGCGTGGCCGGCGCGACGGCCGCGACCCGCGAAACGGGGCCGCCGGTCCGGGTGAGCCACCCGCGCAGCCTGGTGTGCCTGGCGGAGGGGGTCCGCGGGCCGCAGAGCGCATGCCGCGCGCGGTTCGGGATTTTCTGCGAGAGGCGTTCGGGCGCGGCGCGGAGCGGCGCGGTGGCGCGCCGGTGCGGCCGCCGCCGGGTTCGGGCCGCGCTGGTGCGGGTCGGGCGTTCACCGCTGGCCGCGAGCCCGTTGGCGGCGCGGCCGCGGGAGGCGAAGTCGCTACGCCGCGCACGCCGCGTACGCCGCGCTGGCTTCCTCCCCCATCTCCTGGAGGTTTCGATGGTGGTCCACCGCCGCCGCCGGGCTTTTGAGAAGGCCGGGTTCACTCTGCTGGAGATGCTGATCGCGCTGGCGATCTTCGCCGCTGCGTTCGCGATCGCGGGGGCGGCGTTTCTCGGCACCTCGCGGGCGTGGCGTCGCGGCACGGACGCGTTGGAGGGTCTGCACGAGGGGGAGTTCCTCATGGACCAGCTCGTCGCCGCGCTGCGTTCCGCGGCCTGGTTCCGTACGGCGAGTGGACGTTACGGTTTCCGGCTCGAAAACGGCGAGGATACGTATCCGGCCGACACCATCTCGTGGGTCGCCTCGGGCACCGCGCTGATGCCGCCCGACTCTCCGTATCGGCGGGGGCTCCACCGATTGAGCGTGTCGGTTGAGGACGGGCCCGACGGCGTGCCCGCGCTGGCTGTGCGCGCATGGCCGCCGTTTCTCGACGAGGACGAGATGGAGGAGCCCGAGCCCTGGTTTCTTGGCGCCGGCGTGCGGGGGCTCGACTGCCGGATCTGGGATGCGGAGCGAGAGGAGTGGAGCGACGTCTGGGAGGCGACCAACCGGCTACCGACCCGCGTCGAGCTCACGCTGCTCTTTGAACCGCCAGCGCCGGGCGACGAACCGGTGAGGCTGCGTCGGCTGGTGGATATCCCCGTCGCGGCCTATGCGACGACGGCGGTGTCTCGCACCGAGGTGCGCCGACGATGAACAGACGTGCTGCCGGCTCGTGCCGCGGCGGGGCGCTGATCGTTGCGCTCTGGGTCGTGGTGATTCTCTCCATGCTGGTCGGCACGCTGGCATTCGAAATGCGCATCGAGGCGGGCATCACCTCGCACTACCGCAAGCGCGCGAAGGCGGCCGCGCTCGCGCGTGCCGGCGCCGAGTATGCGCGGATGCTGCTACTGAAGTCGCGACGGGTGGACCCCACCGCCGAGGAATCGCTCGACGAGGACCCGGTGTATCTGAACTCGATGTTGCTGGCGCGCGGCGTCGGCGTCAGCGGCCTCGAACACGAGATGGGCGAGGGCCGTTTTCGGCTGGACATCCTGCCCGAGGGAGGCCGCCGCAACGTGAACCGGCTGCAGCCGCTCGAGTGGCGGGAGCTGCTCCGACAGGCGCAGGTGCCGGAGGACCTGTGGGAGGAACTGATCGCGTGCGCGGGTGACTGGATCGATGCGGACGACAACGCGAAACCGAACGGCGCCGAGAGCGATGATCCGTTCTATCGGGACCGCGGCTACCGGGTGAAAAACGGGCCGATCGACACGATTGACGAGCTGCTGCTCGTGAAGGGCTTCACCGAGGAGATTCTGTTTGGCGGTGCGGGACCGGACGGCGAGCCGATGCTCGGCATTGCGCAGTGGCTGACCACTTGGGGTGATGGTCGCATCAACGCGAACACCGCGTCGTTCGAGGTGCTGATGACGATCCCCGGGATTGCCGAGTGGGAGGCGGATGCTATCATCGAGGGGCGGGCGGGTCTGGACGGCGTCACCGGCACGCGGGACGACGGGTACGGCTCCGTGGATGAACTGCTGGCGCGCACCGGCATCAACCCGGCGCTGCGCGCCTACTTCAGCGTGCGGGACGTGCGGTTTGTGCGCGTCATTTCGCGCGGCGAGGTGCAGGGCGTGCGGTACGGCGTGTGGGCGGTTTTCCAGGTGGAAGGCGGTCGGGTGCATACCGTGTTCTGGCGGGAAGAAGTGATGCCGTGACGGGGTCGAACGGATGAACCGCTCGTGGGGCCGATGGTGGCCGGAGGTGGCGGCAGTTCGGACTGTCACCGCGGTGCGCCGGACCGCCGACTCGCTGGTGTGGACCCAGATCCGCCTGCGTCGCGACGGGCGCGCGGTCGCGCCGGAAACCCGTGCGCTGCCGCTGCCGCCGCTCGACCCCGACGCGTCGGCGGAGGTGGCCGCCGCGGCGTTGCGCCCCGCGCTGGAACAACTTCACGGTGAACTCTCGCTGCTGCTGCCAGCCGACCGCGCGCTGATGCGCGTGCTGGAGCTTCCCAGCGAGGATCCCGCCGAACTGGCCGACATGGCGGCGCTCCAGCTCGACCGCATCTCGCCGTTTCCGGTGGAGCATTTGGTCATCGGCCATGAGGTCTTTGCGAGCGGCGCCGGTCGCAGCCGTGTACTGGTCGCGGCGATGCCGCGCGAGCTGGTGGAACGCGAGGCGGCGCTGTTCCGCGCGGTCGGGCGAGACGTGCGCCGCGTGGATCTTGACGTGCTAGCCTGGTGGCACCATCTGGCGGCGGTGTCCGGCGCCGAGGACGGCGGGCTGCGGGTGCATCTGCGGATCGAGGCGGCGACCGCGCGCGTGCTGGCCGTGCGCGCCGGCCGTCCGCTCATCGTGCGCGCGCTGGCCGCCGGCGGGGACGCGCCGGAGGAACTCGAGCACGAGCTCGAACTCACGTTTGCGGCGCTGGAGACGGAGTGGGGAGTGGCCCCGGAGGGGGAGCTGATCGTCTGGTTTGACGGTGAGCCGGACGCGTCGCTCACCTCACGGCTGGCGGCGGTCTGCGGCCTGCCGGCGACCGCCACCCGCCTCGAGGAGCTGCCACCGCTGACGGAGGGCGCCGCGCAGCGGGCGCTGGCGGATCCCGCCCGTACGTTGAACCTCGCCCCGCCGGAGTGGGAGGAGGTGCGGCGCCACCGCAGCCGTACCCGCCGCTTTGCTGCGGCGGCCGGCGTATGCCTGGGGCTGTGGTTGCTGCTGGTGGTGGGGTTTCTGGTCGCGCTCTACGTGCGCGAGGCGTCGGTCGCCCGGCTGGCGCGGTTCGTCGAGGTGCTCGAAAAGCCTGCCGCGGAGGTGCGCGCGGTTCAGGCCCGCATCCGATCGCTGGAGGAGTACGGCGACCGAACCCGGTCCGCGCTGGAAATCCTGCGGCAGATCAGCGCCGATCTGCCGCCCGGCCTCACGCTCACGTCGTTCTCGTTCCGAAAGGGCCGTAGCGTGAACCTGCGCGGTGAGGCGGAGGCGGTGAACGCGGTGTACGACTTTTTCGCGGCGCTGGAGCGTAGCGGTTTGTTCCGCGAGGTGAAACCGGAAGGAGTGACGTCCCGTCCGTCCGCGGGGCGCGCGAAGTCCGAGTTCCGGGTCACCGCGGTGCTGCCGGGGGAGGAGACGCCCGGATGATCCGGCTCAACCCGCGCGAGGCGGTACTGGCGCTGATCACGCTGGCGATCGGACTGGCCGCGCTGACCTGGTGGGGCGGCGCCAGCCGACTGGCGCGGTGGGCGGAGCTGGGACGCACCGCGGAAACGCTCGAGCAGCGACGGCAGGTCGCGGAACGTCTGGTGCGCCGGCGCGCGGAGGTCGAGGGGCGGCTCGACGAGCTGCTTCGCGCGCTGCCGCGCTACCCCGCCGACCGGGACGTCACCGCGGATCTGCTGAAACTCGTGGAAACGACCGCGGCCGAACACGGTCTGCGGCTCACCCGGCGCGAGCCCGAGCGCGAGCGCGCGGCGGGCGAGCTGTACGAAGTGGCCATCAACTGCAACTGGGAGGGCACGCTCGAGGCGCTGACGCGCTTCCTCTTCGCGATCCAGACACAGGGTGCGGTGCTCGACGTGCGGCAACTGAACGTGACCTCGCCGAAAGGTACCGGTTCGGCGCTGGCCGGCACCTTCTCCATCGCCTGTGCGTACACGCGCTCACGTCCGGCCGCCGCCGCCAGTTCCGGAGGCGCGCGCCCGAAATGAACTCGAACCGGCCCTCGTTATTTGGAGGTCCCTCGTCCACCATGAACGGCTGGATTCAACGCTCGATGCTGGCCGGCGCGCTGCTGACCGTCGCAGCGCTGCTGACGTTGCGACTGCTTGCGCAGACCGACGCCCCCCCGGCCCCGACCAACCCCCCGCCCGCGGATCTGCCCCGCCCGCTGCTCACGCCCGCTTCACCGCCGCGCCTCTCACCGCCCGCTGCCGAACCGGCCGCCGCCACCGCCGCCGAAATGCCCGCGCCGCCCGAGCAGGCCGCCGAACCGGTCGCGCCGACCTCGATGCCCACGCTGCCGGTGCCCGCCGCCGCACCGGCTGCCGCGGACACGAACGCGCCGCAGCGCCTGATCTCGCTCAGCTTCCAGGACGCGCCGGTGGACCAGATCCTCGCGCTCTACAGCGAGCTGACCGGCCGCACGATGATCAAGGCGCCGGGCGTGCAGGCGAACATCACAATCCGCTCCCACTCGAAGCTCACCGAGGAGGAGGTGCGGCAGGCGATCGAAGCGGTGCTGGCGCTGAACAACATCTCCTTTGTGCCGCTCGGCGAGAAGTTCTACAAGGTTGTTCAGCCCCCCGCCGCCCGGCAGGAGGGCATGCCGATCCGCTTCCCCACCAACGCGGCGCCCCGCGAGGGTGATTTCATGGTCAGCCAGATCGTGGAGTTGAAGCATGCCGAGATCAGCGAGGTGATGACGCTTCTGCAGACGATTCTGCACGCGCACGGAAAGGTGCAGCCGCTCGAGCGCGCGAACGCGATCATGATCACCGACAGCGAGAGCAACGTCGCGCGCGCGCTGGAACTGATCGCGTTTCTCGACCGCCCTGCCGAGACGAAGGTCGAAACCCGCATCTACGAGCTGCGTGAGGCCGCCGCCGCAGACGTCGCACAGCGGCTCAATGAGCTCATCAGCGACACCTCGCAGCAGCGGCGCCCCACCGTCACGATCGTACAGCCCGCGCAACCTACGCCCCCCGGCGTAATCCGGCCGCCGTCCGCCGGCACCACCGCGGTGCGCACCGACCTCAGCCTCGCGGAACGGGGGATCGTCGTCGGACAAGTGAAAATCGTCCCCGACGAGCGCACGAACGTGTTGATCATCATTTCCGACCCCGCGAACTTTCCGTTCTTTGACAATATGATCGCGGTGCTTGACCGGGCGGTGGAGCCGGAAACGCTCGTGAAGGTCTACGCGCTGGAGTACGCGGCCGCCGACGAGATCGCGGACCTGCTGAGCGCGCTGATTGGCAGCACCACCAGCCTCCGGCGTCGGACCACCACCGGCGCGACCGGGACGCGCACCGGCACCACCGGCACGCGCACCACCGCCGGCGGCTCCACTACGCAGGAGTCGCGCAGCCAGACGATCCGGGAGTTCATCCAGAGTCAGATCTCCCGCACGCCGACGCCCGCCTCCGGTGCGGCCGGGGGCCCTGAGGGCGAGGGGGTCGGCGAGCTCTCCAGCGAAACCCGAATCCTACCGGACCTGCGCAGCAACTCGATCCTGCTGATGGGCCGCCGCACCGACCTCACCGTGCTGGAGGAAGTGATCCGCGAGCTCGACGTGATGCTCGCGCAGGTGGTGATCGAAGCGGTCATCATCGAGGTATCGCTGAGCGACGAGACCACCACCGGTCTCGACTGGTTGCAGCGTTCCCTTCAGGCCTATAGCACGAGCCGGCTCGGCCCCGGGGGCGGGATTGTGCTGCGCGAGCCGGTGATGTCGTGGGGCGGCGGGTTCCTGAGCGGCGCGACCGCGGCGTTCCGCAGCGGCGCGGAGGTCGGGCGCGACGTGCCGCTGTCCGCCGGGGCGCTGACCTACTATCTCACCCTCGAGGGCGTGAACCTCGACGCGGTGATCCGTCTCGCCGCGAGGGATTCCCGCGCCCGCATCCTCTCGACTCCGATCATCCTGACCACCGACAACACCGAGGCCCGCATCGTCGCCGGCGAGGAGCGTCCGATCGTTACCGCGACCACCGTCACCGTCGGCGGCAACCAGACCTCCGCGTACGAATACAAGAACATCGGCATCGAGCTGACTGTGAAACCGCGCATCAACCCGCAGCGCGTGGTGGTGATGGAGGTCACCCAGACCGCGGACAACGTCGGTGACATCGTCGTGATTGACGGCAACGAGGTGCCGGTGGTGACGAAGCGCGAGCTGAAGGCGAACCTTGCGGTGGAGCACCGCTCCACCATCGTGATGGGCGGACTCGTCAGCCAAGCCGACCGCGACAGCAGCTCGAAAATCCCCGTGCTCGGCGACATCCCGCTGCTCGGCCGGCTGTTTCGCTCCGACTCCCGCACCAAGCAGCGCACCGAGCTGCTCGTGCTGTTGACGCCGTACGTCGTCCGCACGCCGCAGGAGGCCCGCGCGGAGACTCGCCGCATTCACGACGCGAGCAACGCGGACATGAGCCGCTGGTTCGAAAAAGGCTTTGGCGACAGCGACCTCGCGCGCGCAAAGCGCGCGGAGCTGCCGCCGCTGCGGCCCGACACAAAACTGCCGCCGCGGATTGAGCAGTTCTTGAAGGAGACCGAAACCAACGCGCTGCCGCCCCGCGGTGCGCGGACCATCGTCGTGCCGCAGACCGTGCAGCCGGCACGTCATTCCGCGCCGGCACCCTCCCGGCCGGCCGCGCCGGCGCGCTGAACCGGCTCGACGAATGCGGTCGCGCGTTCTATACGCCTTGCCGGAGATCCACGTGATGAGCCGCAGCTTTCCAATCACTGCGATGTCCGCGTTGCTGGGGCTCGCGGCGGGTTGTCGGACGCCGCTGCCGCCAGTCGAGCCGCCCGATGCGGGCGCGCCGCACGAGGAGACCGCAATGACCGTGACCAGTCAGCCGTGGGGGGAGGCGGACGGCCGCCGCGTTCAGTTGTTCACGCTCGACAACGGCCGTGGCCTGAAGATGCGGGTGACGAACTACGGCGGCATCATCGTCTCGCTCGAGGTCCCCGACCGGGACGGCCGCCCCGCCGACGTAGTGCTCGGATTCGACCGGCTCGCGGACTATCTGGCGGGCCACCCCTATTTTGGCGCGCTGATCGGCCGTTACGGTAATCGCATCGCAGGAGGCCGGTTTGTGCTCGACGGCGTCGAGTACCGGCTGGCGACCAACAATGCGCCCGGCGGCATTCCCTGCTCGCTGCACGGGGGGCTGCGCGGTTTCGACAAGGCCGTGTGGGAGGCCGAGCCGGTGCGCGAGCGGAACGCGGTCGGCCTGCGCCTGCGCCACACGAGCCGGGATGGCGACGAGGGGTATCCGGGTACCCTTCGCGTCACCGTGCACTACTGGCTGACCGCCGACCATGCATTGCGCATCACGTACGAGGCCATCACGGACAAGCCCACACCGGTGAACCTCACTCAGCACAGCTACTTCAACCTCGCCGGCCACGACGGCGGGCCCATTCTGGACCACGAACTGCAGATCCTCGCCGACCGGTTCACACCCATAGACGCGGGACTGATCCCCACCGGCGAGCTGCGACCGGTCGAGGGCACGCCGATGGACTTCCGCAC
The DNA here is from genome assembly GCA_026417735.1 of Kiritimatiellia bacterium. Taxonomy (NCBI): domain Bacteria; kingdom Pseudomonadati; phylum Kiritimatiellota; class Kiritimatiellia; species Kiritimatiellia bacterium. Next base: position 45,192 of record JAOACR010000004.1, on the reverse strand, counting down.
GCCGACGCGGATCGGAGCGAGGATCAACCAGCCGGACGAGCAGCTGCGCTTCGGGGGCGGCTACGATCACAACTGGGTGATCAACGGTCCTGCCGGCACGCTGCGAAAGGCGGCCGTCGTCCACGAGCCGCGGAGTGGTCGCGTGATGGAGGTGTTCACGACCGAACCGGGCCTGCAGTTCTACAGCGGCAATTTCCTGGACGGCTCGAACGTCGGCAAGGGGGGGGTCGTGTACCAGCATCGCACCGGCTTCTGTCTGGAGACGCAGCACTTTCCGGACTCGCCGAACAAGCCGCAGTTTCCCTCAACGATCCTTCGGCCTGGCCAGACGCTGCGCAGCGAGACGGTGTACCGTTTCTCGGTGCGTCCGCGCTGAACGCGGCAGCGTGTTCATCGGAGGCCGGCGGCAACCGTGCATGGGCCGCGGTGAGCGCCGGCACATCCTTGCGGTCGACGCCCTCGGTCCGGCAGCCGACGGAACGACGGTCCGCAGTGCTGGCGGTACAGGTGCGGCATCCGTGCGCGGACAACCGGGCTAGGTGCGGCGGCGAGCGCGGAGTTCACCCCGACTTCGCAGCGCCCGGAGGGTCGCTGGGAGCGGTGCGCCTCATCGGAGGGTGGACCGCTTGGCCCTGTCCCCGCGCTGTGATAGCGTGCGGCGCATGGCGACCGCAGTCGATTGTGCCGTCCCGCGGCCGCGATGCGTGCCGCGCCGTGGAGCGCTCGCCGCGGCGCTGGTCGTCCTCCTCGGCAGCACCGCGACCGCACAGCGCATGCCGGAGCTCAACCCGGATGCGGGGCAGCCCTACGATGTGCGCGCCGGTCGGATGGAAGCGCGCGAGGGAGGCCGCCGCTTGGTCGCGGAGGGCGGCGTGCACATCCGGCAGGGGCGACAGCTGCTGGCCGCGGAGCGGGTCGAGATTGACCGCACGACGGACACCGTCATCGCCACCGGCCGCGTGGTGTTTGTGCGCTGGGACGGCACGGTCTGGAAGGGCGAGCGGCTCGTGTACAACTTCCGCACCGGTGAGGGGGACTTCGGCCGGTTCATGGTGTACCACCACCCTTATTATCTGTACGGGGAAAAGTTCCGAATGGTGACGGCCGACCTGATCGAACTGGAAGACGTCACGCTGACCACCTGCGAGGGCGACAATCGCGAGTTTCAGATTCGCGCGCCCCGCGCAACGCTGGAACAGAAACGTTACGCGACGCTGTATCACGCGACCGCCTGGCTGGGCCCGGTGCCGGTCGCCTACGTGCCGTATTACCGCCGCGATCTACAGGGCGAACCCGGCCGCTGGGACATCGTGCCCGGGTACAGCTCGCGGCTGGGCGCGTTTCTGATTGCGACCTACAACTACGGGCTGACCGACACCGGCAGTCTGCTGGGCCGCTCCTCCCTGCACCTGTACTCCGAACGCGGTGTGGGGGTGTCGCAGAATGTGCTGTGGCGCGATCCCCCGAACCGGAGCGCGGTCAGCCGGGGCAATCTGGAGGGCTTTTTCATCCAGGACCAGAAGCCCTTCCGTAACGCCCGCGAGGAGGAGGAGCGCCGCGACACGCTCACGGAGGACTCCCGCTACCGTGTGCGGTTGCGCCACCAGAGCCCCGCCGGTGAGCGCGGATCGCTCTTCGTACAGTCGACGTACATGAGCGATCCGTTCGTGGAAGAGGATTTCTTCCGGCGCGACTACCGCACCGCGGTGCAGCCCGAGAACCGCGCCTCATGGCTGTGGCGCGGCGACCGCTTTCTGTTCTCGGTGCTCGCGAGCGGCCGGCTGAACGATTTCTATGAGAGCGTGGACCGGCTGCCGGAACTCTCGCTGACGATTCCGGCGCTGCGGCTCGGAGAGCTGCCGCTCTACTACGAAAGCGTCACCGTCGGCTCGTCGCTGCGCCGAGTGTACCCGGAAATCGCCGAGCCGGAGAACTACGACGCGCTGCGGCTCGACACGCGGCACATGCTGTATCTGCCGCACCGCTACTTTGGGTTTCTGGCGTTCACGCCGCGGGCGGGCTGGCGCGGCACCTGGTACTCGACCACCTACGCCGACCCCGTGAGCACGACGAACATCGTCACGCGAAGCGACTCGAACGGCGTGCCGACGACGGTCCAGGAGGTGCTCACCACTCGGCGGGAGCTCGGCGCCGACTTCCGCTCGCTGCCAGAGCTGGGCGCGGAGATCTCGTTCAAGGCCTACAAGGTGCTCGACGAGGCGCCGAACGTGTTTGGCCGCGGGCTGCGGCATGTCGTCGAGCCGTACGCGCGGCACACGTGGATCCCGGTGCCCGACCTCATGCCCGAGCGGCTGCCGCAGTTCGACGCGGTGGACCGCCTCGCCGGCGGGCATACGCTCCAGTTCGGGCTGCGCAACAAGCTGCAGACGCGGCGCGGCTCGGTGCTCTACGTGGATCACTCCTACGAGCGGGCGGAGGCGGATCCACTGGCGCGCGAGGCGGAGGGAATGGACCAGACCGAGCTGCGGGAGCTGCCCGCCGCCGGCCACGCCACCGTCCACGATCTGGTGAACGCGGACGTCGGCACGCTGCTGCGGCTCGATCCGGAGGAGGACGAGGACCCGCTCGGCCCGCTGTATGCGAATGTCCGGCTCTGGCCCGCGCGAGGATTTCGCTTCGACTTCAAGGCGCTCGTGGACCTCTACGGCGAGGGGCTCACGCAGTTCGATGGTCAGCTGTCGCTGGCCTCCTCGCCCGAGTTCACGCTCACCGCCAACTACCTCTATCAGGCCGACCGGCGGGACCAGATGGCCGCGCAGCTGCGGCTGTTTCCGAAGGCCCGCTGGAGCCTGGGCCTCTACGCGCGGTATGATCTGGAGCAGAGCCGCATCGAGGAGCACTCCTATTTTGTGCAGCACCGGATGAACTGCATCGGGTGGGGAGTGGGCGTCCGCCACGAGCCGGGCGACGAAGGCCGCGAGGACGACTTCAGCGTGTGGGTGCAGCTCTGGTTGCTGGCGATGCCCTATTCCTCGGTGAGCCTGGGCGGCTGACGCGGGGGGTGGAATGGACGCGGGCGCATCGGCGCTACTGTTCGGCCGGCGGGCAGAACCGGGTCTGGTCGCGGCCGAGCATCTGCCGGGGAAGACCGCGGACCGCATGGTGCTGTTCTGGCGGCGGGGCGACCGCGTCGAGACCACGATGGAGCCGTTCCGGCCCTTCGTGTGGCTGGCCTCGCCGGAGACGCTCCGTGGCGGACCGACGCCGGCGGAGGTGGAACCGCTGGCGGGACCCGGCACGTTGCGGGCGCTTGCCCGGTTTCCAACCTGGGCCGCGCTCGAGACCGCGGTCCGCTGGTTGCACAAGACCACGAAACGATCGCCGACCGACCGGGAGGCGCCCTACGCGTTCGTGAACGATCCCGTGCAGCAGCACCTGATGGACAGCGGCCACACGATCGGTCACGGCCTGGACTATGACGGCCTGCGGCGAATGCAACTGGACATTGAGACCGCGACCGCGGAGGGCTACGAGTTTCCAAATCCGGACCGTGAAGAGGACCGGATCATTGCGATCGGCCTGGCCGACAACACCGGCTGGTGCGAGCTGATCCGCGGCGACGAGCTGGACGAGGCCGAGATGTTGGAGCGGTTCGCCGCGCGGGTGCGCGAGCGCGATCCCGACGTGATCGAGGGCCACAACATCTTCTCGTTCGATCTGGACTACCTGATCCGGCGCGCCGCGCGCCACGGGGTCCGGCTGCCGCTCGGCCGCGACGGCAGCCTGCCGTCGGTGCGCCCGGGCCGGTTCGTTGCGGCGGAGCGCGCCGCAAGCTATCCGCGCATCGACATCTTCGGGCGGACGGTGCTCGACACGTACTTTCTGGCTCAAATCTACGATGTCAGCCACCGCTCGCTGCCGGGGCTGGGACTGAAGGAAATCGCGCGGCATTTCGGGTTTGCCCGTGCCGGCCGGGAACACATCGAAGGGCCGGAGGTCGGCCGCGTGTTCCGCCGCGACCCGGAGCGCGTGCTGCGCTATCTGGCGGATGACCTTCAGGAGACCGCCGACCTCGCGATGCGGCTGGCGCCGGTGTATCTCGCGCAGGCACGGATGGTGCCCATGAGCCTGCAGAACATGTCGCTGCGCGGCACCGCGGCGAAGATTGACGCGCTGATGCTGCGCGAGTATCTGGCGCGACGTGCGGCGATCCCGCAGCCGCAGCCACCGCGACCGTTCGAGGGCGGCCTGACAGAGGTCTATGAGCGCGGCGTGGTCCGCGACGTGCACCACTGCGATGTGCGCTCGCTCTATCCCTCCTTGATGCTCGCCGACCGCATCCGTCCCGCCTCGGACCATCTCGACGTGTTCCTCGGGCTGCTGGAGCGTTTGCGCGAGGTGCGCCTCGCCGCGAAAGACCGGATGCGCTCGGCCGCGACGCCGCGCGCGCGCGCGTTCGAGGAGGCGATGCAAAGCTCGTTCAAGATCCTGATCAACTCGTTCTACGGCTATCTCGGATTCGAGGGCGCCCGCTTCAACGACTTTGATGCCGCGGAGCGCGTCGCCGCGCGCGGCCGCGAGCTGCTGCGCGCGATGGTCGCGGCGATCCGGGAGGGGGGCGGCCGTCCGGTGGAAATCGACACCGACGGCGTGTTCTTCGTGCCGCCGCCGGGCGACGCGGCCCAGTTGGAGCAGTTCCGCGCGCGGGTCCGCTCGGTGCTGCCGCCGGGCGTCGAGCTGGAGTTTGATTCGGTCTGGCCGGCGATGTTCAGCTATCGTGCAAAAAACTACGCGTTGCGCGGCGCGGACGGCGAGCTGCTGCTGACCGGCGCGGCGCTGCGGTCGCGCGGGCTGGAACCGTATCTGCGCGACTTCATTCGCGACTGGGTCGAGCACAAGCTGGACGGCCGCGACGCGGAGATTCCCGCGCTGGTGGACCGGTACCGGCGCGCGCTGATCCGGCACGAGTGGCCGCTGGAGCGCCTCGCGCGCACAGAGCGGCTCGGCGAGGCGCCGGAGACGTATGCCGCAAAGCGGGCGGCAGGGAGCCGCGCGCGCAGCGCCGCCGCGGAGCTGGCGCTGGCGTCGGGTCGGCCCTACCGTGCGGGCGACCAAGTCTCCTACTACGTCACCGGCACTCGCAAGAGCGTGCCGATCCACTCGAACGCGCGGCTGCTGGCAGACGCCCGCCCCGATCAGCGCGACGAAAACGTCGCGTACTATGTGGCGCGGCTGGAGGAACTGGTCGCCCGGCTCGAAGCCGCAGAGGGCGGCGAGACCGAGGAGGACGAGCCGTCGGACACCGGCGGTGCGCGTACGGCACGGCGCGACCGCCAGCGGGAGGCCACGGAATGAACGGCGATCCGAGGCCGCGGCGAGGCTGCCGCGGATTTACGTTGATTGAAGTGTTGGTGGTGCTCGCGATCCTGATGGGGCTGGCGACGATCGTCACTGTGAACGTGGTCGGCCGGCAGCGCAAGGCCCGCGTGGACACCGCGAAGATCCAGCTCGGCGAGCTGAAGAACGCGGTGATGCACTACCAGATCGAACAGGGGCGGCTGCCGACCATGGAGCAGGGGCTGGAGGCGCTGGTGCGCCGGCCAACCGTGCCGCCGATCCCTGAGAACTATCCGCCGGAGGGCTATCTCAGCCGCCGGCAGGTGCCGCGCGACCCTTGGGGCAACGAGTACGTTTACATCGTGCCGGGCCGCGACGGTGCACCGTTCGAGATTGTCAGTTACGGCGCGGACGGCCGGCCGGGCGGCACCGGCGATGCGGCCGACATTTCCTCCGCCGATTTCTGAGGCGCGGAGCGGCCCCCGGTTCAGGCGCCGAGGCGGTCTGCGCCAGGCGCGGAGGGTTTGCGCCGTGCGCGCAGGAAGTAGGTGGCGAGCCGCTCCCGCGGCATCGGGGCAACCTTCGGCTGCAGCAGCACGGTCCAGGCGGCGATCGTTGCAATCGTCTCGAGCGCGGCGGCGCAGCGAAGTGCCTCCGCGAGCGACCGACCCCAGCTGTAGGCACCGTGCGATTCGACCAGTGCGGCAGGCCGGGCCAGCGGGTCCACACCCTGCTCCGCAAACCAGCGCACGATCCCTGCGCCGATGCGCGTGTCTTCCGCGGTTCCATGCACGTTTTCGGCCGGCATCCGAATGAGGGGAATCGGCCCGTCGAACCATTCCGCGTGCGCGGTGCCGAACGCGGGGATTTCCCGGCCGGCCTGCGCCCACGCGGTGACGAACGGGGAACGAGTGCCCGCAATGCCGAGAACCTCGGGGATGTGGCGGTACAGGATCAGATGCACTGCGGCGTCCGCAGGTGGCGGGGTGTTTGCGGCGACGAGATGACCGTCTGCCAGCGACAGCACCGGCAGGTCGGCCGGCCGCAGCTGGGCGAGCGGAACGCCGGCGGGACGCACCACAAACACGCCCAACGTGCGGTCCGCGCAGCTCAGGCTCGACAGCTCCGCGACCGCCACGCCGTCCGCGAGGGTCGACCTCAGCGATTCGAACAGCGCCTCACGAAGGTCTGCGTACTCCAACGGCATCGCCGCACATCTCCGGACTGGACCCACGATGGTCGCCGCCCTCCCGGCCTCGAGCGCCGGTGCGCGGGCCGCGGACCCCGTGGGGCCAGAGCATACACAAAAAAACGAAGAGCGTCTCACCGCTGACCGCAGACCGGCGATGACCGGCGGGCGGCCGCCGCGGCCGGTCCAAGCGTTGGACGGCGCCGGCGGCGCGGTGTCCAAGGGTGGGACAGTTGGCGCGGATGCCCTCAGCGCGTCCGCGGCGGGGTGGGGGCCGGCGGCTCGCGGGGATGGCCGAGCCGCGGAATGGTCAGCATCACCACCAGCAGTCCGACCGCGTAGGCGCTACCGCAGACTGCGAAGAGCGGGCGATAGGACCATCGGTCCACCGCCACGCCGATGTGCAGCTGGGTGAGCACGCCGACCGCGGCGCCGAGCGCGCCGCCGAGGCCGGAGACGGTGCCGACCACGCGGCTCGGAAATGCCTCGGCGGGGAGCGTGATGTTGCCGTAGGCGCCGTGCCCGAACATGATCGCAAACATCACCGCGAGGGCGGCCGGTGCGCCACGGACGCGCGTCACCGCCAGACATAGCGCCGGCATGGCGATCGCGACCAGCGCCATCGTCGTCTTTCGTGCGCGGTTCACGCTCCATCCGCGCGCGGTGAGCCACCGCGGGAGTGCACCGCCAGCGGTGCTACCGAGCGCCATGCCGAGAAACGGCAGCCACGCGAAGGTGCCGACTTGTTTCAGATCGAAGCCGCGCTCGGCCTGAAAGTATTTGGGTGTCCAGAAGGCGAGGAAATAGGAGATCGGATCGGTGAGCACGCGCACCGCGACGCAGCCCCACGTTTCCGGCGCGCGCAGAAGCCAGCGCCAGGGGATGCGGCTGGCCGATGGGGCCGCGGGCGCGCCGTCGCGAATGCGCGCAAGCTCCTCCGGCGCAAGACGGGGGTGTTCCGAGGGCGCCCGGTACAGCCACAGCCACGCCGCAAGCCAAGGCAGACCGAGCGCGCCGACCCCAACGAACGCGGCGCGCCAGCCCCAGCGCAGCGCGAGCGCGGAGACCACCGGCATCGCGAGCGTCGAGCCCAGCGCGGTGCCCGCGTTGAAGAGGCCGACCGCCATCGCGCGCTCGCGCATCGGGAACCACTCGCTCACCGCCCGCACGCCGGCCGGAAAGTTCCCGGGCTGCGCGACGCCGAGCAGGAACCGCGCCACGCACAGATGTGCGAGCGACGCGGCCAAGCCGTGCCCGGCGGTCGCCAGCGACCAGGCCAGCACAAACAGCGCGAGGCTCCGCCGCACGCCGAGCAGGTCCACCAGCGTCCCCCCGAGCAGGTACATCACGCCGTAGCTGAGCAGAAACGAGGAGGTGATCCTTGCATAGTCCTCGTTCGAGAGCTCGAGCGCGCGCTGCACCGTCTGCGCGAGCGCGGAGAGTGCCTGACGGTCGAGATAGTTCAACGTCGTGGACAGCACCAACAGCGCCGCAATCCACCAGCGCAGCCCGCGAATCGGCGGCCGGCTCACTGCGCAGTCTCCGGCTCGACGCGCAGCACCTCGAGGCGCCCGGTGCCGGGCGTCCATCGCGCGGTGACGCGGCCGCGAGGCACCTGCCCGATAGCGGCGGCCGGCTGCTGCGCGGCCAGCGGCCACAGCTCCGGCACCGTATGGCCGGTATAGCGGGCGGCGAGCGCCAGCGCGCGGTCCAGCGTCAGTGCGGAGCCGGCCAGCGAGCTGCCGTCTGCGAGGGTCACGCGGCCGTCCGGCGTGCGGACGATTTCGATCGCGCCGATCGTGTAGCGGCCGGGGGGCGCGCCGGCCGCCGCGGTCGCGTCGGTGACGAGGATCGAGCGGGCGAGGCCTTTTGCGCGGATCATCGCCTTCACGGTCTCCGGTGGCAGGTGGTGGCCGTCCACGATGAAGCAGGCGGAGAGCTCGTCGCTGGCCAGCTGGGCCCAGATGAGATTCGGGTGACGGGGCAACAGCAGCGCCACGCCGTTGCCGAGGTGAGTGGAGAGGGTGGCGCCGGCGCGTACCGCGTCGGCGATCTGCCCGGGCGTTGCTGCGGAGTGGCCGATCGCGACCCGCACGCCCATGCTGACGAGCGCCTCGGTCAGGCGCAGCGCGCCGGGCAGCTCCGGCGCGAGCGTGACAAGGCGAATTCGGCCATCCGCCGCCTCCTGCCGACGGAGGAAGTCGCCGAGCAGCGGCGGCATGGTCGCGTCGCGCCGGTGCGCACCGCGGGGCCCGTCGGCAGGATTGATGTAGGGACCCTCCATGTGGAGACCGGCGATCGCGGGATCGCGAACCGACAGAATCGTCTTCGCCGCGCGTGCGAACTGTTCGAGCGGGGAGGTGATCACCGTCGGCAGGCAGAGCGTGACGCCGGTCGCGCGCATCGCGGCGAGCGCGTGGTGCACCTGTTCCGGCGTGAGGTCGGGATGGTTGAAGTCCACGCCCGCAAAACCGTTCACCTGCAGATCACACCAGCCGGGGCCGGAGAGCAGCATGGTGGCCACCGTTCAGCGGTCCACGATCGGCGTAGTCCGCAGCAGGCTGGCCGAATCGCGGTCGAGGAAAAGCTCGACGTCCGGATGCAGCCGCAACGCGGAGGCGGGTGCCATCGGGCTGATCGGACCTTCCAGACACTTGGCGACTGCGTCGGCTTTGCGGAGGTCGGGCACGATGCAGAGGATCGTTCGCGACTTCAGGATCTGCCGGATCGACATGGAGATCGCCTGTCGGGGCACCTCGTCGAGCGAGCGGTACCAACCTTCGCCGACTTGCTGGCGGCGGCACGCGTCATCGAGAGTGACGATCAGGTAGGGCTCCTCCGTGTCGAAGTCCGCGGGCGGATCATTGAAGGCGAGGTGACCGTTCTCGCCGATGCCGACGAACGCGACATCCACCGGCGCATCGTTCAGTCGGCGGCCAATCTCGCGGGCGACCGCGGCGGGATCCGGCGCATCGCCGTCCAGCAGGTGATAGCGCTCAATACCGGCGGGCCGGATCAGTCGCTCGAGCAGGTACTTCCGAAAACTTGCCGGGTGGGTCGCCGGCAGACCGACGTATTCGTCGAGGTGGAACATCTCGACCCGTCGCCAGTCCACCGCCGGTTGCCGGACCAGCTCGCTGAGGAACTCAAACTGGGACGCGCCGGTGGCGGCGATGATCCGGGCACTTCCGCGGGCGGCGATCGCGCCGCGCATCAATTCCGCGGCCCGCTCGGCGGCCGCGCGGCCGAGCCCTGCCTTCGTCGCGAACCGCCAGATGTTCATCCCGTCCTCCTTTCACCGCTGCGCCGCGGGCCCCACGGGACGGCCGTCCGCCGCTAGATTTCGAAGTCCGGCGGCGGTGGCGTGCCGGTGTCTGTGTCCTCGGCGCTTTTGATGCGGATGTGGGCCTGTTCCATGGTGACGACGCTGTTGGGCGGAACGCTGTGGGTGAGGAACACGTTGCCGCCGATCACCGACCCTCGGCCGATCACGGTGCGACCACCGAGGATCGTCGCGTTTGCGTAAATCACCACGTCATCCTCGACGGTCGGATGGCGCTGGATGTGCTTGACGGGGTGGCCGTGCTCGTCGAGCGCGAAGCTGCGCGCGCCGAGGGTGACGCCCTGATAGATTTTCACGCGGTCGCCGATCACCGCCGTCTCTCCGATCACCACCCCGGTGGCGTGATCAATGAAGAATGAGCGGCCGATCCGTGCGCCGGGATGAATGTCCACGCCCGTTTGCGCGTGGGTCCACTCGCTCATGATCCGGGGGATCACCGGCACGTTGCGCCGGTACAGCTCGTGGGCGATCCGGTGCGAGGCGATCGCAAGGATGCCCGGATAGGCGAGCTGGATTTCCGCGTAAGTCAGCGCGGCCGGGTCCCCTTCGTAGGCGGCGCGCACATCGTCAATCAGCATCGCGCGGACGTCCGGCAGCGCCTCGATGAACTCCCGCAGAATGCGCACCGACTCGCCCCGGACGTCGGCGAGCGGCTCGACGGACTCGTCGCGGCCGGTGGCGCCGCGCCATCGGAACGGCAAGGCCTTTTCGATTTCGGGGCGGAGCGCGCGCCAAACAAGGGAGAGCCGGCGCATCAGGAACACGCCGATTTCGTCGCCTTGGATGTCGCTGGGAAAGACGCGGCCAGGAAACATCGCGTCGAGCAACACCCGCAGCCCTTCGATGACGCGGGTGGTGTCCGGGTAGTCGCGCAGCACGCTGTCGGGCCGGTCCTCGCCGGTGTCCGCGTACAGCGCGCGGAGGCGCGCGACCGAGGCGCACAGGCAGTGTTCGATCTGATCGCCGATGCAGGCTTCGAACGGATGGGGGCGCTCGCTCACGGCGATGCCGGCGCGCCGCGGCTCACGCGGGCGGTGCGGCGAGGCTTTCCTCGCCGATCTCCTCGGCGAGATCGGTGGCCGCCTCGATCGCCATCTGCCGGCGTTGTTCGTGGTCGCCGTGGACCAGTGGGGTCTGGCCGTCGGCCCAGGCGATCTGGATACGGTCCACGCCGATGAACGCGAACGCACTGCGGATCATCCGCGTCAACGCGTCACGGGGGTCGTCCTCTGCGTAGACGCCGCCGGAGGAGACCAGCAGCACCACCCGCTGCAGCTTGTGCCGGGGTTTGACCTGGAGTCCGCCGCCCTCCGCCAGCGCCAGATCAAAGGTACGGCCGGGGGACAGCACCATATCCAGCCACGCCTTCATGATCGCGGGCGGGCCAAAGTTCCACATCGGCATGGTCAGCACCAGCAGGTCGGCCTGATTGAACAGTTCGGCGTGCCGGTTCGCGTAGGCGGAGGCTTCCTGCTCCTTCTTCGTCAACTTATGTGTGGGCTCCATCGCTGCCAGCCAGATGCCTCGCCACGCCTCGTAGGAGAGGAACGGCGGCGGATCCTGGTAGAGGTCGACGTTGTTGACCTCCGCGTCCGGGTTCACCTCGATCAGCTTGCTGATGAAGGCGATCGAAAGCTGTTTGCTGGCCGATTCTTCGGGCGGCTTCGGGTTCGCACACACATGTAATACGTTCATTCAGTGTCCTCGAATTCCGTGCGTCGGTCTGGATGCAGACGGCCTTCAGGCCATCAGGCCCTCCGGACTGGCCGACCCGCTCGCGGCGGCCGGCTGGAGTTTGGCCATGTAGCTCTCCAGGTCCCGATAGTACTCGGAGTCTTGTCCCGCGATTGTAAGCTGCTTGTGAAGCAGTGCAAGCCCCATGGGGCCGGACTCGGCCTCGTCGCAGCGCTGGTAGCGTCGCGCCGGATCGGGATCGAGGAACTTGTGCATCACCGCCACGAAATCGCGGTTACGGCGCACGTGGGGCGGGAGCAGGTCGGCGAGGCGACGGGGTAGCTCGAGTTTGAACTGCAGCAACTGCGCCTCGTTCATGCGGCTATAGTCCACGAGGCTTTCGCCGCGCAGCAGCTCGAGACCGACCAGGCCGAGGCTGTAGATGTCAGACTGGATCTGGTAGCGCTCGCGGCGGTGCACCTCGGGGGCCATGTAGAGGGGGCTGCCCAGCAGCAGCGACGCCTTTTCGTTGATCACGTTCGCGCGGCCGTAGTCCACCAGTTTGATGTTGCCAAGCTGGTCGACCATGATGTTTGCGGGTTTCACGTCGCAGTGCACGAAGCCGGCGTCGTGCAGCGCCTCGAGGCCGCGCAACGCGGCGCGCATGATGTAGAGGGCCACGCCAGGCTGGATGCGGACCTTTCCTTCCTCGAAACGGAAGATCACGTCCGCGAACCGCTCCCATTCCTCCGGCGAGGATCGCGCGCGGGCGGCGTCGAAGTGGCGGCCGTACAGCAGGCGCTGCAGGTCGAGACCGTCGATGGCCTCCATCTGCACGTAGCCGATGCCGTTCTCCTCGTCGTACACGTCGCGGCCGACCAGATTGGGCGAATTGACGGTCTGCAGACGGGAGATCTGCGCCGCGATGCGGCCCATGTCGGTCCAGTACTGGCGGGGTGTCGCGTAGATGGAGGGGTCGAAGAGCTTGATTGCGTGGCGCGTCAGACAACCTCGCGCGCCGTGGCGGAGGCCGAGGAACACCACGCCCTGCCGCCCGCGGCCGAGCTCCCGGACGAACCGGTACGCGACCGGGTAGTAGATCGTGCGCGACGCGAGGATCGCGTTGTAGTTCTCGATGAGCTGCTCCATGCCGGCGGTCGGAGCGTCCGGCCGCGCGGTTTCGACGACCGTCTCGCGGAGCGCGGCGGCCCGGGCGACGTCCGTGCCGGCGGGGGAGCCATCCGTGGTCCAAATCTGGCCCATGCACTCAACTCTAGACGGACGGGACCGGTTTGGCAAAAAGGGCCGGTCAGCGGGGGGGCGGCGGAGGAGGGCAGGGGCCGAGCGTGAGCCAGCCGGGTCGGTCCGCATCCTGCGCCTGGTTTGCAAACCTGAGCGGCCGGCCGCCGGGCATGGGATGTGGGACCCGGAGTGCGGCGAACTGCACGCCGGCGGGAAGCGGCTGGTCAGTTTGAAAGCGGAACTGGCGAGCGTCTGGCTCGTCCGGCTGGATGCCGCGCAGCGTCCAGTCAGTGCGCCAGACCTTCAGGGGCTCTGCGGCATCGCTGAAGATACCGAGCTCGACGGGCCAGTCGGCGTACCATGGGGCGACGCCACGGTTGCGCACCGCGATGGCGACCTGCAGGCGGCCGGCGGCGTCGAGCGCGAGCGCCGCTCGCTCCACATGCAGTTCGTAGCCCAGCCGCCGTGCGCCTTCGATCGCCCGCGCCCGCTGTTGCGCGGTCAGCGGCCGCGCGATGCTCGAATCCATCAGCCACGTCGCATGGGTTTCCGCGACGCACTCGAAAAACTCCTGGCCGGGCGGCGTGCCTGGCGGCAGATCCCACACCTTCACCCAGACCTCGGGCCGGATTTCGCCGCCGATCGGATGGGTGCGCCAGCGCTCCAGCGCGGATGGCCCGGCGCGGCGGAGCCGGGCGAGGAAAAACCATTCGTCATCGCAGCGGCCGGTCTGCCGGGTCGCATAGGCGAAGGAATCGTCGTGGTAGCCGAAGGGCCGGTCGTGGTTGGGGGCATACTGGGGATCGTCGGCGCCGGCGGGATAACGCAGCAGGACCGGTACATGTCGGAAAGCCCGCTCGAAGGCGGCCATGAGCTCTGTTTGGACCTCCTTCGACGCCCAAAGGTCGCGCCGGGGATGGGTGTGCCACTCACCCCAGTGGCCGAGGAAGCCTGCGGTCAGATAGGCCACGCGAGGATCCTTGTCGTACCGGCGGCCCAGCGCGGCGACTGTGCTGGTGATCGCGGCCCGGATCCGGAGATCTGAGTAGTCGGGCGTCCACATCGTTCGCCCATCGGAGAACAAAGCGTTCGACCATACGTGCATCCGCGCGCCGGCGCGGAGGAGAAAATCCGGAACCCCGCTCGAGCGGCCGGGGTATTCGACCCACACGCGGAAGATGGCCTGGCAACGCCGCGAGGCCGCACCCTCCAGAAAACGTTCAATGGGCGTCCAGTCGAACTCGTCTGGCCCGCGGAGGATTTCGTTCAGGCCGAAGTATTGGAATTCGAGGCTGTGGGGGAAGTCCTGCGCGTGTCCGGCGTAGGGCACAAGGCCCTTCATCGGGTTGTCCGGTGGTGCCGGCGCATAGGGGAGCGTCACCCATTCCGCTGAAGCGGCGGTATGCACCGCGACCGCGATCAGAAGCGCGATATCCGGTGGCACCACCTTTGGCGGACGATGCGAGCGGAAAAGACACATCGGCGGCTCCGTCGGCCTTGAGCTCGGGCGAATGATCAGGTTGCCGGCTCAATCTCCCAGCCCGACCGGTAGCGGCGTCGGATCAACGCCGCGGCCTCCGGCACATTGCGCGCGCGCAAACCCCCGGAATCCCATTCAACGGGCCGACCGACCCGCACTGCGACGTTGCCCAACAGAACAATTTCTGTCAACGGGCCGGACAGTTCGAAACGTGACAGCGGCGCAGGCCCGCCCCGAATGCCATTGAGCCACTCCACGACGGAGGGGTCGCTGCCGCCATATTTTCCGTCCGCCGTGATGGGCGGCACGCGGGGTATCGTGTTCGGAGGGTCGCCGATTTCGTCTTTGAGGGAGTCGGGTTTGAAGACCCAGTCGGTCCGGGTACGGCCGAAAAACATCCGGCCCTTCTCGCCCACCAGGATCACATCGAAACGCCGAAACACGTGGTCCGGCGTCGGGAAGTCCGCCTTCCAGAGCTCCTCCGGCGGGGCGAACTCGTACTTGCCGTCCTTGCCCTTGACGCCGTCGTACCAGACCAGTTTGAACGGCCTGCCGAACCAGCTAGTGGGAAAGTGCCAGGTGACGATCGAGCGCAGCGGCCCCGAAATCTCGGTGCCCCCTTCCGACCAGGCTTCAACGCGGTTGGGCGGCCCTTTTGCGAGCGCCCAGACGGGCAGATCGAGGATGTGACAGCCCATGTCGCCGAGCGCGCCGGTGCCAAAGTCCCACCATCCGCGCCACTTGAACGGTGCGATCGCGGCGCTGTATTCACGGAACGGTGCAGGCCCGATCCAGAGATCCCAGTGGAGCCCCTCCGGCACCGGTTCGGCCTTCGGCCACGCGCTCATACCCTGCGGCCAGATCGGGCGGTCGGTCCACGCATGGACTTCGGTCACAGGGCCGACCGCCCCTGCGCGCACCAGCTCCACTCCCCGACGAAGCGGCTCCCCCGCATGGGCCTGGTTACCCATCTGCGTGACAACGCCGGCCGCGCCGGCGGTTTCGGCCATCCTGCGCGCCTCCCACACGGAGTGCGCCAGGGGTTTTTGGCAGTAGACATGACGTCCCTTCCGCATCGCGAGCATTGCGGCGTGGAAGTGATGGTGGTCCGGCGTCGAGATCGTCACCGCGTCGAGGTCGCTCATCGCCTCAAGCATCTCTCGGTAGTCCGTGAAGAACTTCGCATCCGGGAACTTTTGGAACAGGGATTCGCCGTCCTTGGGTGGTTTTCGCGCGGCGGCGTGCCGAGGGTCGACAACGTCGCACAATGCCGCGATTTCGGCGCCCGCGGCGGCGGTCCACAGCACGTCCGAGCGTCCCTTGCCATCGATTCCGATACAGCCGACCCGGATCCGCTCGTTTGCGCCACGCGCACGACGCGGGAGAATCAAAAAGGAGCTCACCCCCGCAGCCGTGAGCAAGAACGAACGGCGAGAAACCCGGCACGAGGGCATGGTCAGTGCTCCTTGTCTCTGGTGGCCGCGAAGCGGATGCCAGGGAGTATGAATCTCGCGACCCTGCTGTTCAAGAGGGGCCAACAGAGCGGCCGGTTGACATTCCCTGCGCTGGCGACAGCCACGGGGCTGCGAGGTGCATCGACCAGGTGCTTTGCGGTGGGACCGGGGGGCGGCGCCTTCGGATCAACGCGACCCTGTTCGGCCCGGCCGGCGAAGCTTCTCTTCGGCACTATCGCGATCGCGACGTTCGGTGGTTTGCGCCGGCTTTCACGGAGGCGCGCTCGCTGCTTGCGCGATCTGAACCTTTTTGACATTGTTGCCAGTGTACGGCCGTCGGGCGAGAGGGGCCGACCGCACGGCTCCGGCCGCCGGCGCCGGTAGAAAGGGGAGTGCAGGGATATGGACCACAACGGCTGGACGTTGATCGTGGGGCTAAGCGGCGCATTCGGGCTGGGCATGTGCTTTGCGATGCTGGGCTCGATCGCGGTGAAGATGATGCCGCGGATGAGCATTGACTCCGCGAAATTTGGTTCGATGATCTCCGCCTTCATGTTCGCGTGTCTGATCGCGTCCCTGGTGGTCGGCACGTTGCAGGACAAGCTCGGGTTTCAGGCGGTGGCGATCATCGGGTTTGTGGCGGCGGCGGCCAGCGTGCTGATTCTCGCGAACGCGAAGAACTACAACGCGGGGGTGATCGCGTGCGTGCTGTTGGGGATCGGTGCGATGGCCTGCAACACCACTGGCAACGTGCTGGGTACCGCGGTGGTGGGCCAGATGCTGAAAAACAACCCGGCTGCGGCAAACAATCTGGTGAATGTTTGTTTCGGGCTGGGCCTGTTTCTGACGCCCTTCGTGGTGAGCTTCCTCTTCCAGAAGCTTCCGTATGAGAAGGCTGTTTCAGTGCTGGGCATCATTCTGTTGGTGCCGGTTCTGTTCACGTTCCCGGCGAAATACCCGGCCGCTCAGGGCTTCACACTGGCCTCTGCGTTTGCATTGTTGAAGCAGCCGGTGACGATCGTCGCCGCGCTGGTGTTGTTCTGCTACATCGCGCTGGAGTCGAGCTTTACGAACTGGCTGGCGCCGTTCGGCAAGGAAGTGATCTCGAAGGCGCAGCCGGGCATGCCGACCGCGCAGTTGGACGCCTCCGCGGCGCGGATGCTGTCGGTGTTTGCAATTGCGATGATGGTGGGCCGGTTGATCACGGGGCTGACGCCGATCACGAACGCGGGTGGCTGGCTGATCGCCGGTTCGGCGGTGATTGCGGCAATTGTGATCCTGATCATGACCGGCGTGAGCGGCAGCGGCGCGGCGTTTGCGCTGGCGGCGGCGTCCGGTCTGGTGTTTGCGCCGGCCTTTCCCACCACTGTGGGCGTGACGTTTGGAAAGTTCGGTGGCGGGTCGGGCAGTCTGTTCGGCATTATTTTTGCGGTGGGTCTGCTCGGGGCGGTGATTGTGCCCAAGGCGATCGGCAACATGGCGAAGGGCGCGTCGGTTCAGAAGGCGTTGAAGCTGCTGTTGCCGGCCTGTGTGGTGCTCGCGATCCTTGCGGTGGTGTTGCACAAGCTGCCCAACGTGGCGCAGGCGGCGGAGTCTGCTCCGGCGGCGCCGGCCGCGGCGGAAACCGCGCCGGCTCCTGCTGCGGCACCGGCGCAGCCCCAGCAGCCCTAGCCATCAGGAGGGTCGTTGGCTGAATCGCCGCCCCCCTGACTGACGCGGTGATGGCCCGCCGGGGGGGCGGCGATGTTTGTGGGAGCGGCCGAGCCAGGTTCAAGGCCGCCGGTACAAGCGGAGAGACTGTGATGAGGAGTTGGGCGCGAACAGTGGGGGTGGTGGCGTTGGCGCTGGCGGTGCCCGCCTCGGCAGCGGGGCTGCGTCCGCTGAAAGTGAGTGCGAACGGCCGGTACCTGGTGCACGACGACGGCACGCCATTCTTCTGGCTGGGCGACACGGCCTGGCACATGTTGGGCAAGAGCGTGCGCGAGGACACCACGAACCAGCCCTCTGTGAGCCTCTACTTTCGCACGCGCGCCGCGCAGGGATTTACGGTGATCCAGTCGGTGATCGTTCGGGAGTTCCGAGGAGGTGGCGGTCCGAAGCGCAACCAGGAAAACGCGTACGGGCATGTCCCGTTTGTGGAAGGGGATGCGTCACGGCCGGCGCTGGGGCCGGGAGAGTTCGATGACTTTTGGGACCACATCGGTTGGTGCATCGAGGAGGCGGCGCGGCACGGGCTGCGGATTGCCGCGCTGCCGGTCTGGCTCAACGACGTCGAGGATGACGATCCACTCGCGCGCGATCCGACGGTCGCGTACCGCTACGGAAGGTTTCTGGGTTCGCGCTGGGGCCGTGCGCCGGTGATCTGGGTGATGGGCGGCGACGCGTATCAGAAGGGCCGCAATGTGGACACGCCATCGCGGCTGGCACTAGTCCGCGCGATGGCGGAAGGGATTGCGGATGGAGCGACGGGGGCGGACGCGTTCGATGGCCGAGCCGCCTGGGATGCGGTGCTGATTACGTTCCATCCGCCGGGCGGGGACAAATCGTCCGCGACGTGGCTACACGATGAGCCGTGGCTCGACTTCAACATGGTGCAGACGACCACCCGCTTTTCCTTCGAAAACTGGCGAACCGTGATGCGGGATTTCGCACGGACGCCGCCGAAGCCGGTGCTCGATGCGGAGGTCGCATATGAGGAATCGCTTTCGTTGCGCCAGACCGAGCGGCAGGACATCCGAATCCGGCCTTGGGATGTGCGGCGCGCGGCGTGGTGGAATGTGCTGGCCGGCGGCTTCGGCCACACCTATGGCCATCGGAGTTTCATTGGCTGGATCCGGAAGGGAGAAACCTACCGCTGGGGCGCGCACATTCCGTGGTACGAACGGCTGCACGCGCCCGGCGCGACGCAGATGATTCACCTGCGTCGTCTCGTGGAAGAAACCCGTTTTCACGATCACCGGCCCGCAATGGAACTGCTGGAGGGTGAGGCCGGAGAAGGTGACGCGCACATTCAGGTGGGTGCGTCCGCCGACGGGTCGGTGGCGATCGTGTATTCGCCCATGGGGCGGCCGATCCGTTTCCGCGCGGACCGGTTCGGCCGGCCCGCAGAAGCGTTCTGGTATGATCCGCGCACGGGCGCGAAGAGCGCAATCACGCCGTTCCCGGCGGAGGATCCCGCGATGTTCACGCCACCGAGCTCCGGCGAAGAGCACGACTGGGTGCTGGTTGTCCGCCGGCGCTGAACGTTCCGCAGGTGTGGGCAAAACGGATCGGGGCGCCAGACCCGATCCTCTTCACGCCGGCATCAAGCTGCGCAGGGGTTTATCGCCGGCTCGGGCCACTGGTCCTCTTCCCGCAAGCGCGGAGAGTTCGTTTCCGCGTTCCAATGTTGATGCCGGCGCTCGTTTGGCGTGGACGACGCAGGAGAACGCCGGGAGCCGGGAGCGTGGCACCGGACGTTTTTCCACGAGATTTGCTTCGCGTTGTGGCCGAATCAATTCTGCAGGCACCTCACAATTGATTTGCAAAAGGTCAAAAATGGTTCGCAGCACTCAAAATTGAAAGGAGCTATTGAAAATTAGGGATAACTTGATAGTGTGAACAGCGGGCCGCTG
The DNA here is from genome assembly GCA_026417735.1 of Kiritimatiellia bacterium. Lineage (NCBI taxonomy): Bacteria > Pseudomonadati > Kiritimatiellota > Kiritimatiellia > Kiritimatiellia bacterium. The sequence continues at coordinate 25,898 of JAOACR010000004.1, read as the reverse complement.
CCGGAGCTGCGGCCGCGGCTGCCAGGGTCTGTTGGGAGCGGGCTGAACATGCCGAAGATACTGGTGGTGGACGACGAGCCGAGCGTGCTGAGCGTTCTATCCTCGATGCTCCGGAAAGAAGACTACGAGGTCGTGCCGCGCGCGAACGGCGAGGAGGCGTTGGAGGAGCTGCGTAAGCAGGAGTTCGATTTGATTCTCACGGACATCCACATGGCACCGGTGGATGGCATCGAGCTGCTGCACCGGGCCCACGAGATGTGCCCGAATACGCCGGTGGTGCTGCTGACCGGTTACGGCTCGGTGAAAACAGCGGTTGAAGCGATGAAGGGCGGTGCGTTCGACTACTGCACGAAGCCCTTCAAGATGGACGAACTACTGGCGACGCTGCAGCGTGCGCTGAAGTACCGCGCCCTGCTGCTGGAACGGGAGGACCTGCGCAGCCGGCTCCGCCAAACGATCCCCTCGCTGGTCGCGGAGAGTGCCGCAATGCGTCAGATTTGCGAGGTGATTAACCGGGTGGCGCCGACCGACTCGACGGTGTTGATCATCGGCGAGAGCGGCACGGGCAAGGAGGTGGTCGCGCGGGCGATTCATGACCAGAGTCTGCGGCGCAAGAAGAGCTTTGTGCCCATCAACTGCGCGGCGATGCCGGAGCCGTTGCTCGAGTCCGAAATGTTCGGCCACGTGAAGGGTGCGTTCACCGGTGCGGTGAGCGACAAACAGGGGCTGTTCGAGGCCGCCGACGGCGGCACGATTTTTCTTGACGAAATCGGCGCGATGCCGCCGAGCATTCAGGCGAAATTTCTGCGGGTGCTGCAAGACAAGACGATCCGGAAGGTCGGGGGCACCGAATCGTATCCGGTGGACGTGCGGGTGGTTGCGGCGACAAACGAGCCGCTCGAGAACCGGATTGCGCGGGGACTGTTCCGCGAGGATTTGTACTACCGGCTGAGCGTGATCCCGATCCGCATTCCGCCGTTGCGCGAGCGCCGGGAGGACATTCTGCCGCTAGTGTCCTACGTGCTGCGCCGCGAGCGGCCGGCGGGGGCGCCCATACCGAAGCTCGACCCACGGGTGGAGTGGATGTTCGAGCACTACTCGTGGCCAGGGAACGTGCGCGAGCTTGAAAACGCGGTGCGCCATGCGCTGACGTTCATGCGGGGCGACACGATCACGCCGGACGTGCTGCCTGCCCGCATTGTGAACGCGACGGCCGCCACGGCGCCCGGATCGGCGACGCACGGTGAGCCTTCTCCGGACGAGTTTCGGGGACGGTCGCTCAAGGCGTTTTTGCGGCAGAAGGAACGTGAGTACGTGAAGATGGTCGTGGACCGCATGGGGGGCGACAAGGAGGCTGCCGCGGTCGCGCTGAAGATCAGTTTGACCACGTTGTACCGCAAGCTGGCGAACGACGAGGAGTGAGGTCGGTCGCCTCGCTGTCGGGAAGCGGCGGGGGCGGCGGTCGGGCCGAGTCGGCGCAGTAGCGCGGGGTGCCGGGAGGGCGGGGGAGTGACGGTCCTTTCGTGTCGTGAAGGCTTGAGGTGCTTCGTTCTTGGGGTCCGGAACTCGAACGCGGCACGTTGCGCGCCACGGGAGGGCTGGCTGCACCGCCGCGCGGTCGCGAACGCTCACGTCTGGCGATGCCGTCCTGCGGGGGGGCCAACAAGGGGGCAGATCATTCTCGTTCCGGAGCGGACGGCGCGAGGTTTTGGGCGACGAACTGGAACAGGTCCGGCAGACACGCCTGCCAGAATTCACGGTTGTGCCCGCCGGGCCGCTCGAGGTACACGGGCGGCCAGCCGAGTGAAACAAGGTGATCGCGAAACGCGCGGTTGGTGGCGAGGTGGCCGTCTTCGGTGCCACAAGCGAGCCACAGGGCGGGCTTCGGCGCGCGAAGACGTACGATCTGCTCGGCCAGCGCGAACACATCGTAGGCGCCGGTCGGAAGTGCGGCGGACAGTTCCGTTTGAAACGGCTGGCCTCGAGGGTGAGGCGCGTGGCCGAAATAGAGTGAACCGGAAAGGCCCGCCGCCACGGCGAAGAGGTGCGGGTGCCGGAGCGCGAGCATCACCGCGCCATACCCGCCCATGCTGATGCCGGCGACCGCGCGGCCGCCGCGGTTGTCGAGTGTTCGGAACAGCCGATCGACCGCCCCTCGCAGGTCACGCATCAGCGCGTCCTCCCAGTGCCCGAGCCCCGCCGGCCGGGGGTCGTTCACGTAGTACGAGGCGCCGCCATCGGGCATCACAACCATCAGCCGGAGGGGAGCGGCGAGGGTTTCGACATCGTAAAAGCGCCAGACGTCTGCGTCGGCGCCCAGTCCATGCAACAGGTACAGCACGCGGAAGGGCCCGCGTCCTGCGGGGCAAAGCACGTGTGCGCGCAGCGGCCGGTTCAGCGCGGGACTTTCGATGTGGAGCGTGAGGCGATGCACGGCGGCGCCTCCGTTCAGAATGGGACGCGCCGGCGGATTGCCTGTTCGAGCGTCTGGGGATCCGAATAGGCGATCCCGCTGCCCACCGGAAGGCCGCAGGCCAGACGCGTGGTACGCACGCGCTGCGCCGCGAGCCGTTCTGCGAGCCATCGGGCGGTGGCCTCGCTTTCCGCATCGGTGTCCAGCGCGATCACGACCTCCTCGATGTGTTCCTCGGCCACGCGGCGGAACAGCTCATCGGCGCGGATGTGGCGGCGGCCCTCACCGCGCACGGCCGAGAGCCGCCCGAGCAGTGCGTGATACCGGCCCGTGAACGCGCCGCTCGCCTCGATCGCGGCGATGTCGGCGGGGTCCTCGACCACGCACAGCACGGTGGGGTCGCGGCGGGGGTCGGTGCACAGGGTGCAGGGGTTTGCCTCGACGGTGGTGACGCCGCCACACATCCGACACTGAGCCACGCGCTGGCGAAACTCGGTGAGCACCGCCAGCAGTTCGTCGGCGAGCGCGCGGCTGCGGTCGCGCGCCAGTCGCAGCGCGATGCGCTCGGCCGAGCGCCGGCCAAGACCGGGCAGCCGGGCAAACACCTCGATCAGACGCTCCAGAGGTTCGATCATTGCGACACGACGTTTAGCGGTTGGGCACGGCGCCCGGCGGCAGTCCCAGCTGTTGCGCGACTGCGGCGAACTCGCGCTCCATCATTTCACGGGCCGCGCGCAGCCCGCCGTTCACCGCCGCGCGTACCATGTCCTCCAGCAGCGCCGGGTCGGCCGCGTGCATCACGTCGGGCCGGATCCGGACCGCGACGACCTCCAGATCGCCGCGTACGGTGACGCTCACCGCGCCTCCGCCGCTGGAAAACTCCACTGTTTGCGCCGCGAGGCGCGCGTGCACCTCAGCCATCTTTTGTTGCAATGCTGCGGCCTGCCGCATCGCGGAAAACAGGTTCATCGGAATCTCCACCGTTCCGCTGCGTTCAGTCTTCGACCTCCTCAATGCGGCCGTTGAAGCGTTCCAGGAAGGCGGTCACCCGGCCTTCATTCATGCGCTGCTCGCGCGCGGCGCGCCGCGCTTCCACCTCCGCCGGTAGCAGCGGGGTCTCCGCGGCCGGGCGCGCCGTGGTGGGCGGGAGTGGGTCGCCAGGGCTAGCGGCGGCAAACTCGATCTCGGCTTCGCGGCCGAGCACCCGGGCCACCGCCTTCGCGATCATGCGCCGCTGTCGGGGCTGAAGATGATCTGCGGAGGCTGGTGTGCCGTGCAGCAGAATGCGCGCACGACCGGGGGGAAGCGGCTGCAGCACCGAATCGCGCAGCAGCGGACGCAACGAGGGATCGGCGTCGCCGAGCGCGCTCACCGCCGCGGCCCATGCGTCGCCCGGCCGGCCCTCTGGCGGCGCTTCGGTGACCCGGCTGGTTGCCGGCGTTGACGCCGCTGCGGTCGACGCGCCACTTTCGCCGGCACTGGGCTCCGTGGTCCCGCTCAACATCGCCACGCACTCATCCAACCGCTGCAGGACCGCCTCCAGCGTGGGACCGCTCGCGATCCTCGCACAACGCAGCAGTGTGATCTCGAGCGCGGTGCGGGGCGAAAGTGACTGCCGCACCCGCGCCTCCGACTCGACCAGCACCTCGACGATGCGCAGCAACCGCTCGACGCCTGCGGCGGCGGCCTGGCGGCGCCAGATCTCGGCCTCATCCGGCGGTGCGTCCACCGCCTCACCGGTTGCGGCGGCACTCAGCACGTTGCGAAAGTGTTCGACGAGTTCCAGCGGCAGCCGCGCGAGGTTCCTGCCCGCCGCATCGAGCTGGGCGACCGCCGCCAGCAGTCCGGCGGCATCTCCGCGAATGACGGCGTCCGCGATGTGTTCAAGGTGATGGCGCGAGGTCAGCCCGAAAACGGAGAGAACGTCCTCCTCGGTGATGTTGCGCCCACAGAACGCGACGAGCTGGTCGAGTGCGGACTCCGCATCGCGCAGCGCGCCGTCGGCGAGCCGGGCGATCGCGCGCCGGGCTTCCGCGTCGATCTGAATGCCCTCCGCCTCGGCGATACGGCCCAGCTGCGCGGCGATGTCCGCCGTGGAGATGCGGCGTAGATCGAACCGCTGACAGCGCGAGAGGATCGTCGCGGGAACCTTGTGCGCTTCGGTGGTGGCGAAGAAGAACTTCACGTGTGCGGGAGGCTCTTCGAGCGTTTTCAGCAGCGCATTGAACGCGCCGATCGTGAGCATGTGGACTTCGTCAATGATGTAGATTTTGAACCGGTCCCGCGCGGGCGCGAAGCGCGCGGTGTCGCGCAGTTCCCGCACCTGGTCGACGCTGTTGTTCGATGCGCCGTCAATTTCGATCACATCGAGCGAGGCGCCGGCCGCAATGTCGGTGCAGGAGGGGCAGCGATCACAGGGCCGGGGCGTGGGGCCCTGCGCGCAGTTCAGCGCGCGTGCGAAGATGCGGGCGATCGAGGTTTTGCCGATGCCGCGCGGGCCGACGAAGAGGTACGCGTGCGCGATGCGGCCGGTGGTGATCGCATTGACGAGCGTACGGGTGACGTGATGCTGCCCGACCACGTCATCGAACTGACGGGGCCGCCACTTGCGCGCCAGAACTTCGTATGCCATGAGTCCGCCTGCCGGCTCGCACCGCGGAGGGCAAAGCGGGCGGACCGGGCGCTCTGCGGCGCTCGGCACGGCGGCCTTACCGCTGCTCCCTTCCGGGCCTGACGGGGTTCGGTCGCGCACCGCCGCGCAGGACCCGGTCCGGTCCCGCCTCGTCCGGGCACGCTACCACAGCGGCGTGTGAGGGGCAACCGGGGGACGGCCGCGCAGGCGCTGGGACCAACGCCGGTCAAAAGATGAAGGCAGAAGGCGACTCCGGGGTGAGGGTTTGGGTGCCGCTGATGCGGATCTTGCGAGCGCACTCCTGACAAACTCGGTAGGCCACCAGCCGGTCTTCGCGGGGATCGATCAGCCGCTGGATTTCTTCCCAGAAATGGTCGAAACGGTCGGCGGTCAGGCGGACCTCGAAAACGGAGTACTGGACGCGACCGCCGTAGTCCTCGCAGTGGCGCGCGACGCGGGCGAGCCGGCGCGGGTCGCGGATGTCGTAGGCAACCACCATGAGCATGGTCCATTCCCTCTGGTCTTCGTCGGACGGTTCGGTGCTGAAGGCCTGTTCCCACCAGCCGGCGACGATGTTGTGCACGAGAGGCGCGCAGGCGTTGCCGCCGCCGGGGGTTGGGTTCAAGGCATCCGGAAGGGCGTCCATCTGGCCTCTCCCAGAATGTCGCGACGGAAGTCACGGGCCTGCTGGTAGAGAAGATCTCGGAAGGTGGTCGGAGACTCTGCACCGGAGGGGGTGAACGGGCGGGTCATTCGGCGTTCGTAGGCGGCATGGAACTTGCGCCGACCATCGGCGTTCAGATAGACCGCCTCGCCGTCGCGCTGGAAGTGTTCGTCCGGCTCGAGCACGTGGTGGCTGAAGAGGTCGAGGGCCAGCGCATCCACCAGAGGGGCTCGGAACGGTTCGATGAGGTCCAGCGCGAGCGCGGCGCGGTTGCGAGCGGCATCGTGGTAGAACCCGAGCGCGGGGTCGAGGCCGGCGGCGAGGATGGCGCAGATCATTTCGCCGGCGAGGATCGTGTAGCCGTAGGAGAGCACCGCGTTCGGGGGATCGCGGGGCGGGCGCCGGGAGCGCGTGGCCATCGGCGCGTGCGGCGGGAAAAAGGCGGCGAACAGCGAAAAGTACTCCGCGGCGGCGGAGCCCTCCAGGCCCAGCAGCGCGTCCAGGCCGCCCGGCGGAATGTTTGCTGCGCGGTCCGCCAACTGCCGCAGCGCTTCGAGCGCCCCCGATGCGAGGATCTCGGTGCGGTGCGCCGCCAGCCGCTGCAGGATGCGTCGCTGGTTGCGAATCTTCGCCTCGACGAGGGCGTTGGCGAGGGGCCCGACGCGGCTAGGATTCTGCAGTGCGGCATATTGGGCGACGCGGGCCGGACTGACGGGCGGTGGCGGTGTGATCAGCGCGACCATGCGGTGGGTGACGCCGGAAATGACCAACACCGGCACGTTACGGTCGGCCAGCTCCGCGAGGGCGGGAACGGTGAGCGCGACGCGGGTGGTGAGGACAACGTGGTCGATCTCGTGAAGGTGAAGGTCCACGTGGCTTGGTTCGGTCTCGCCATCGCGCGGTGGAACAGTGACGCGCAGCCGTTCACTGACCAGCGAGACGCGGGTACCGGGGGTCATGAGGATCAGGCCGGGCATGGCAGGTCTCCAGATCGGCGCGGGCGGGTGTCCGGCTCTACCTCGATGGGGATCGCGGCCCAGGACCGGCGGCCGGGATGACGGGCGGGGGCGTCGAGCGTGGCGATACCCCGCAGGACGGCGCCGTCGGCCAGATGGCGCGCATGGGTCGCGTGAACGAAGATGTCGCCAACGAAGCCGAACCCGCGGGGATGGCGCTGGAAACGCCCGGAAATGCGGCGCGCGAAGTCCGAAGGGTGCGGTCGCTCAACGAAGCGGTCGGCCTGGACAAGTGCCGGTCGACCGGGCTCGAGCGGGGCAGCCAGCGCGACGAGCACATTGGATCCCGGCCGCGGCAGGGCGACCTCGGGCCACAGGGGACGACGGCCGAGTGCGACTCTCGCGGGGCCGATCGCGATGACGGTGAGGTGATGCGCGGTGTCATGGCGTGTGATGACGCCGAGCACATTGGTGGGGAACACCAGCGCGTCCGCGCGCGCGGCCAGTTCGGCGATCCACCAGTCCAACGCGGCCATGTCGGTGGCCTGGTCGGGCTTGTGAGTTAGGGCGGGGCCGGCTGCGGGCTGCTGCACGGCCGGCTTGGCCAACAGCGCGCGGGTGACTTCGGGTCGTCCCAGACGCGCCGCGTATTCCGAAAGCTGTCGGCGCAGACGCTGCGCGGGATGCGGCTGGCGCGCTGCAGATCTGATCGCGCGGGCGAGCAGCGCAGCGGCAGTGCGTGGCTCACCGGCGTACGCTTCCGCGAGCGCGCTCCAGCTCCACCAGTCATCCGGATGACGCTCGACAAACCGGAGCAGCAGCGGCTGTGCGTCAGCTTCGCGGCCGAGTCGGGTGAGCATCACGCCCACCTGGTAGAGCAGCCAGTTGTTGTCGGGGAATCGCTGCAGCGCGCGGGTCCACACGGGCTCGAATGGTGCGAGGTTGTCGCGGGTGAAGTCGGGGTGTTGGCGGTAGTGGGCCAGTGCGGCAATCAGTCGTTCAACGAGCGAGCGTGGCGGGGCGTCAGATGACCGCGTCGCCGAGGTTTTCGCGGGGCGCTGCCAATCGGCCTCCTGCAGATGGGCGGGGTCCCACCACCGCGCAAACGCGACAAAGCGGGGGATCTGGCGGTGGAGGCGGATCGCGGTGGAGAGGATTTGAGAGTGAATCCCGCCGGGCCGCTTCAATGCGGTCAGCCGCGCGTACTGCCGCAGCAGTCGGAGTCCCTCCGTTCGCGGAGAGTCTGACCGGAGGGGGTTGCTGGCGGCGGAATCGCCGGCCAGTTGCACGAGCCGTTTGAGGATCTCGTGGGCACGGGGGTCGCCTGCAGGGCGGTCCTGAAGGCGGGCGCGGGCATCATGGAACTGCACGTCAGAGGAATCGACCAGTGGGTCCAGATCTTCCACATGGCCGTGGGCGGTGTTGGTGTCGGCACGTCGGAGTGCGGCCCAGGCGAGGTTTACCAGGCACCAGGCGAGCGCGTGGCGGGTGTTGGGATCGGAGGGGTGCCGTTGAAAGAGGCTGCGCGCCGCCGCGATGGCTTCTTTCAATCGGTCGGCCCGGCGGAGGGTGTAGACTTCACGAACGGAAACCGGCGCGGTCATTGGGGCGCCTCGCGTAGTGGCCGGCGCAGGGCGAGGATACGGCCGGCCAGTTCCGCGGCGGTGGTGCGCCGGGCGTCCACTGAGTGGCTGGTGCACGCGCCGGCGCGGTTGAAGTAGTAGTTGATGACCGCCTGCGCGCCGCTGGCGTCGCGGTAGGTGTAGCGGAGCTGGTGGCGTCCGAGCACTTCGATGGCGGTGATCGACAGCGGCTGGCCGGTGAGCGCTGCGCGATGGAGCTGATCGAATCGCCGCATGCCGGGGTGAGGGCAGGTTTCCGGCAACGGCGAGTGGGGTGGAAGTTCGGGCGATGGCACCGGCAGCGCAAGGTGGTCCAGCACGAACGGCCGACCGAGCAGGGGCGCGATCGCGGTGCGCAGCGCGTCGGCGAGGGTCTGGTCCGCCTGTGGCGGAGTGACCAGCGTGGTGAGGCGCTGCTGGCCGTTGTAGTGCACGTTCGCGGAGATCGGGCGCCTGTCGTGAACAAGTTCGAAGCGGATCAGCCAGGGGTAGTGAGCGACACCGGTGGCTTCGAAGCCCGCTTCCCGCAGCGCGTGAAGGATCTCGAGCGTGGCGGCGCGGAGGAAGGCGGTGCTGCCCAGCCATTCCGGCGGCAGAGCCGCATCGGCGGGACGGAGGGTGGGGTGAATGGCGTCGCACACGCGGACGATGCCGGCGGCTGCTGGCTCCGCGCGGAGGTCTGGCGAAAGGGTGGGCGCGTTGAGCAGCTGGAGTTCCTCGCGTGCGCGGGTGACCGCGGTGTAGGCCCATCGGAACCATGTGGCGGTGGCGGGGTGCCAGACGGTGGCCATGTCCACCAACACCCGTGGCCATTCGCCGCCTTGAGCCTTATGGGCAGTGAGCGCGTATGCGTATTTCACGCGGAGCGCGGTGAACCACGGGTCACGGAACAACGTCGAGATGAAATCCGGCGAGCGCGGGTCCAGTGAGCGATACCGCTGACGGAAGTGCACATAGAGGGCCTGGTGTTCGAGTCGCGAGATGTCGCGCTCCTCGGAGTCGAGCGTATTTTCAAGAATGCGTAGTTCGAGCTTCGTGGTGGGACTGGCGCTCGGCGGCCGGATCACGACGCGGCGGAACATCAGCGGGATCACTCTCCGGCCACTGTCGCGATCGCGGGCGGCGAGCGGCTGCTGGACGATTTCCACCTCGCGGTCCGCCGCGACGATTTCGACGAGATCGCCGTTGAGCAATGGTAGCTCATTGTAGTGGGAGTTCGCGGCGATAATGAGCCGGTCACCGGGCTGCGGGGGTGCGGACGGTGTGCCGTGAAGCTCGGCGCGGATTGCGCGGTTGTAGCGCAGCGCCCGGGCGTTGGAATCTGTGATCACCACTGCGGAGGCCATACCTCGCTCGCGCAGATGGGCGGCCCACCCGGCGGGGTCGAACGCGCCAATGCGCTGCAGTCCGGGCGGTGCGTCCGCGATGCGGAGGTCGCAGAAGCACTCCGACCGCAAGCCGTCGCGCAGCGCTGTGGCCAGCTCAAGGAGGGGATGCTCGGCGGCCTGGCGGACGATGTCGGTCAGCTCCACCACCAGCGGCTGCAGCCCGTAATGTTCGCGAAACCATGCGGGTTCGAGTGCGGGGGACTCGGATTGGTCCACCGGTGGTAGTTGTGCGGGGTCGCCGGCGAAGACGATCTGGTGACCGTCGCCGGGCGAACTGAAGAGCGCATACTCGAGAAGGTCGGCCAGCAGCCGTCCTGAACCGAAGCACAGAGTCTCCGAAGAAGAGAAGGTGTCGGAGATCATCGAGGCTTCGTCGACGAGATAGAGGGTCGGAGCGCGGTCGTGATTGGTGCGCAGGCGGAACGCGGCGTGGAGCGTGTCGGGTTCGTCGTCCGAGGTGCGGCGGGTGTCGAGTTGGGTCAGGCTGAAGATGTGCGCGTGGATTGTGGCGGCAGGACGTCTTGTTGCGGTGGCGAGCACGCGCGCACCGCGGCCGGTTGGCGCCAGCAGCACGACGTGACGGTTGTCTCGCTCGGCGAGCTGGGCGAGCTGGGCCAGCAACGTGGTCTTGCCGGTGCCGGCGTACCCGCGGAGGATCGCGATGCGTACGCTGCGCTCGCGCAGGAAAGCGGCGAGCGTGCGTAAGGCGGCCTGCTGCGTCTCGGTCATCCTCATCGTTGGTGGTCTGGGGTGTTGCGGTTGAGTATAAGCGCCGCGGGGTACGCCGGCGAGAATGGGAGACGTCGCGGCACGCTGCGGTGTGCGGGTTGCGGCGCATGGTGCGGCACGGCAGGGTAGAAGGCATGGGTGCGGAGATGATCGAGGCGGGTGCGGAGCGACGGCGTCACGAGCGGTTCATGCGGATCGCGCTTGCGCAGGCGCGCGCGGCGGGGGAGGATGGCGAAGTGCCGGTCGGCGCGGTGATTGTGCACGAGGGGCGGCTGATCGCGAAAGCGGCAAACCAGGTGGAGCGGCTGCGTGATCCGACCGCGCACGCAGAGATTCTGGCGATCACGCAGGCGGCGGCGGCGAGGGGCGATTGGCGGCTGGAGGGGGCGGTGATGTACGTGACGAAGGAACCGTGTGCGATGTGTGCGGGGGCGGCGGTGCTGGCGCGGCTGAAAATGGTGGTGTGGGGTGTGAGTGATCCGTTGCGCGGTGGT
>JAOACR010000004.1:0-10000 GCA_026417735.1 Kiritimatiellia bacterium | reverse complement strand
GTAACGGAGGAGCCCGAAGGTTCCCTCAACACGGTCGGCAATCGTGTGTAGAGCGTATGGGTACAAGGGAGCTTAACTGCGAGACCTACAAGTCGAGCAGGTGCGAAAGCAGGGCCAAGTGATCCGGTGGTTGCTCGTGGTAGCGCCATCGCTCAACGGACAAAAGGTACTCCGGGGATAACAGGCTGATCGCCGCCAAGAGTCCACATCGACGCGGCGGTTTGGCACCTCGATGTCGGCTCATCGCATCCTGGGGCTGGAGAAGGTCCCAAGGGTTGGGCTGTTCGCCCATTAAAGCGGTACGCGAGCTGGGTTCAAAACGTCGTGAGACAGTTTGGTCCTTATCCACTGTGGGCGCAGGAGATTTGAGGGGATAGTTCCTTAGTACGAGAGGACCGGGAACTACGCACCTCTGGTGTTCCGGTTGTCGCGCCAGCGGCACCGCCGGGTAGCTATGTGCGGAAAGGATAAGCGCTGAAAGCATCTAAGCGCCAAGCCCCCCCCAAGATTAGATCTCCCTTCCCGCTTCGGCGGGACTGAAGGCCCCCGGAAGACTACCGGGTTGATAGGCCGGAGGTGGACGCGGCGTGAGCCGTGAAGCTGACCGGTACTAATCGGCCGTGAGGCTTGACGATTTCGGCTTCTGCCATCGTGCGCGGTGAGCGCGCTTTCCCAGTGTCCTGTGCAGATTTTTTCCCGGTGACCATGGCGAGAGGAAAACACCCGTTCCCATTCCGAACACGGCCGTTAAGACTCTCAGCGGCGATGGTACTGCGGCGGTGGCCGCGGGAGAGTAGCACGTTGCCGGGAGCTGATTCGCCGCCGGCCCGCGGATGCGGGCCGGCGGTTTTTTTGTGTCTTCGGCCTGACGAACCATAGCGGTGTGGGCCGCCGCGCCGGCCGCCCACGCGCCTCGGTCAGGATCTCAGCAGCGGGGACGTTCTCCGTCGTGCGCTGCAGCGGAGGTTGCCGCGCACCACCGTTCGCGGTGGACGTAGGCTGCGCGGTATCGGGTGCGCGGCCGCGGATGCACCGCCGGATGGCCCACCGCGACTACCGAGATCGGCACAATGTTCGACGGCAGGCCGAATAGCTGGCGAAGGTGAGCGATTCTCTCCGGCCGCGGATGCACGCCCAGCCAGCAGGCGCCGAGGCCGAGCATCGAGGCGGCCAGCAGCAGGTTCTCAATTGCGGCGCTCACATCTTGCAGCAGATAGGACTCCAACCGGCCGTGGGCGCGCTCGATGTCGCCCAGCACCACGATGCCGACCGGTGCGTGGCGCAACATCTGGCCGTGCGGCAGACCGTCGGCGATACGGTTCCGTATTTCGGCCGAACGCACGACGATAAAGCGCCACGGATCGGTCGCGACCGCGGACGGTGCGGCCATCGCCGCCTCGAGCAGATCGCGCACCTGAGCGTCGGAGACGTCGCGCTTGCGAAACCGGCGAATACTGCGACGACGAAAGATCGGCATCAGCTTGCGATTCATAATGCGATTGTAGCGGTTGCGGGGTCGTGGACAATGGGTGGCGGCGTCCGCGTGCGTGCAGCCCCGAGGGTGGCCGCCGCAATAAATGGGGGCACCCCGCGTTGTACGGACGGTGCCGGAACTCGAGTGGCTCGCGCGGGCGGCAGCTGTGGTGCCGCACGACACTGTCGGGCATCATAGATTGGAACCTCATCAACCGAACGCAGGTCTCGCCAATGTGGGGCTCGCTCGTGATCGCAGTGATGACCGCCACCGCAGCGGCGCGTGCGCCGAACATTGTGCTCTTTCTCGTGGACGACATGGGATGGATGGATTGCGGCGCGTACGGCTCGCAGTACTACCGGACCCCGAACATCGACCGCCTAGCCCGGGAGGGGATGCGGTTTACCGATGCATACGCGACCCCGCTGTGCTCCCCCACTCGTGCTTCGATCTTGCCCGGTCAGTACTCGGCGCGACATCGGGTCACCGGAGCGACCGGCCACTTGCGGCCGCCGCCCGCCGGCACCTCGCCGTATACGGCTTCAGCACCGGCGTCGCGTCCGCTGATCTACCCCACGAGCGCAACCTATTTGGACACCAATGTCGTGACACTCGCGCGCGTGCTGCGCAGCGCAGGGTACCGCACGGCGCACTTTGGAAAATGGCATCTCGGTCTGATGCCCGCGTACTGGCCCGAGCGACACGGCTTTGAAGTCGCTTGGCACTGCGCGCCGGATGCGGCCCCGCCGTCCTATTTTTCGCCATACGGTGTGGTGCCGGAACCTCGCGCCGGTGCGCGGTATATCGGTACGATCACCGACGGGCCGCCCGGCGAGCACATCACGGACCGCACAGTGACGGAGGCACTGCGATTCATCGAGGCGCACCGCGCGGAGCCGTTTTATGTGAATCTTTGGCTCTATAGCGTCCACGGCCCCTTTCAACACAAGGAGGAATACACCGCAGAGTTCGCTCGCAAGCGGGACCCCACCGGTCGGCAAGGGAATCCGGTGATGGCCTCAATGCTGAAGACGGTGGACGAGAATCTTGGGCGACTCGTCCGTGGCCTCGACGATCTGGGGCTCTCGTCGAACACGCTGTTTGTGTTCTTTTCTGACAATGGTGGCAATGTGCACTCCTGGACGCCGCAGGACCCCAAAACGCGCACGATGATGCGGCCCGGACATCCCCTGCACCTGACGTTCCAGTCGTACCGACGGTGGGCTGGCGAGCAGCCGCCGACCAACAACGACCCGTTACGCGAGGGCAAGGGGCGGCTGTACGAGGGGGGCATCCGCGTGCCGCTGATCGTGCGTTGGCCCGGCCGGGTGCCGGCGGGCACGACGAACGCGACGGTGGTGGGCTGCGTAGATCTCTTCCCGACGATTTTGGAGGCGGTCGGTTGCCCGTCGCCGCCCGCGCATACGGTGGACGGCGTCTCGTTTCTGCCCGCGCTGCTGGAAGGCCGAGAGCTCCGCCGCGAACCGTATTTCGTATGGTTCCCCCACTTGATCCCCGGCGTGGTCGTGCGCGCGGGCGACTGGAAGCTGATCCGGAGGTTTGAGCCGCATCCTGAATACCCGGAGACGCGCGAGCTCTACCATCTGCGCACGGACATCGGTGAATCGAAAAACCTTGCCGGAGAAATGCGAGCCAAAGTGCGGGAACTCGATGCGCTGATTGATGACTTCGTTCGACGAACCGGCGCGCTCATGCCGCGGCCGAACCCCTCGTATCGGCCGGGGACCACCGGCGATGTGATTGGCGGCTCAACGGAGGGACTGGTGGCCCGTCAGTGTGCGGCGGTCGTGACGAGTGGCGTGCTGCGAGTCACGGCGACGGGGCCGGAGCCATTCCTCGGGACGGGGCGTGTGCAGATCAACGGACCGCTGCGGATGGCGTTGACGATTCGGGCGCCGGCGGGGGGTACGGCGCACGTTCGGTGGATTCTGACGGAGCAGAGTCGGTTTCCTGCGCAAGGGCAGTGCGTCTCGTTTGATGTGCCGGCTGGTGAAGATTGGCGGGAGGTGCAGGTGGATGTGCCGGTCGAGGGCCGTGCAAGAATTCTACGGCTGTATCTGCCGGCGGACCGTGAACCGATTGAGCTCCGCCGGATTGAGTTTCGTGGCGCCGCGGGTGCGCGACGGGCGTGGGAGTTTCAATGAACATGGCGGGCAGCGCGGCGGGGGTGGCTTCTGCGCTGATCAGTGTGCTCGTCGGCACCGCGGGCTCTGCGCCGGCGTTTGAGCAAGTCAGCGTGCGAGGTGAGGAACTGATCGCCGGCGGGCGGCCGTACCGGGCGATCGGGGTCAATCATCCGCCGCTGTTTTCCGCGTGGCTGACGGAAGCAGACGCGGGGCTGACGAACTCATTTTCGGCGCTGGACGACGCGGCCACATCGGGCGTTGCGTTTGTGCGGTTTTGGGCCAGCGGGTTTTGGCCGCGGGACATGCGCGCCTACTTCGAGCGGCCGACGGCGTACTGGGCGGCGATGGATGCGGTGGTTGAGCGTGCGGAACGGCTGGGGGTGCGGTTGTTGCCCAGCCTGTTTTGGATGAGTTTCCTGTGGCCCGATCTGTGTGACGAGCCGCGCGGGGCAATCGCGGTCGCCGGCTCGAAAACGCGGGTGGCCATGGAACGATATGTGCGGGAATTGGTGGGGCGGTATCGTGGTCGGCCAGTGATTCTGATGTGGGAGATCGGCAATGAATACAACCTTGAGGCCGATCTCGACTTTACGTCCCGTCCCCGCGCGATGGGGGCGGGCGCGCCACATCTCGGCACTCGGCCGGTGCGCGGACCGCAGGACAATCTGACCACCGCGATGCTGTCGGTGTTCCTCGCTGAGATGGCGGCGCTGGTGCGCGAGCTGGACCCGGGCCGGCCGGTGACCAGTGGCCATTCGCATCCTCGGGCGCAAAGCCGCGCGTTGCGGGAGAGTTACCCTCGGCCGAACTGGACGGCGGACACGCTTGGCGAACATCTGGCCTCATTCGCACTTCAGCACCCGGCGCCGCTGGACGTGTGGAGCGTGCACTTCTACGGCGCACTGGCGCCACCTGCGCGGCCGGCGGAGCCGCGAATTGAGGGGCGACATCCACAGAGCATCGACATGCTCGCCGAATATGCCCGTGCGGCGCGGCGGGCGGGTCGGCCGTTGTTGGTTGGTGAGCTGGGACTTGCAACGGAGGCTGGAGGCGCGGAAGACCGACGACGGTTCGTTCTCGCGGCGGTGGACGCCCTCGAACGCGAGGGGGCGGACCTGATCGCGTTGTGGGTCTGGCATTTTCCGCAACAGGCACACTACAACTTGACCGGTCGTGACGATCCGGAGCTTCTGGCGACGGTTCGAGAGTTCAATCGGCGGTACGGCTCGGCACCGGCGGGGGCGATCCGATGACCCGATTTCAAATGTTGTGCGGTGCGCTGCTTGCGGGGTGGGTCGGTGCGGCGGAGGTGGCGGTGCGGCCGAACCTGCTGTTGATTTTCACCGATGATCAGGGCTGGGCGGATCTCGGCGCGCAGGGGGCGGACCCGCATGTCCGCACGCCGAACCTCGACCGACTGGCACGGGACGGCGCGCTGTGCACACGGGGCTATGTGACAGCGCCACAATGTACGCCATCGCGGGCGGGCGTGCTTACGGGGATGTACCAGCAGCGGTGGGGAGTCGAACACAATGGCATACGGCTGCCGTTGGAGGCGGTGACCATCGCAGAGCGGCTGCGCGAGGCGGGGTACGCGACCGGGATGAGCGGCAAGTGGCATCTGGAGGTCGAGCGCGTGACGGAGGATGGCCGGTCGCGCAATCGGGTCAGCACCGACCACCTGCCGCACCGTCAGGGGTTTGAGGAATACTTCTGCGGCACGATGTATGAGTACATTGCCTCGCACGGGCTGGACGGATCGCCATTGCCGGATGCACCCCGGGCGGTGTCCGTGACGAACCAGTGCCGCGTCGTCACGCAGACGGAGGCCGCGCTCGGATTTTTGCGCCGCCGGGCAGACGAACGCCCGATGCGGCCGTGGTTCCTGTACGTTGCGTACATGGCGCCGCACGTGCCGCTCGAGTCGCCCGAGCCCTGGTTTTCCGCCACGCCGACGAATCTGTCTCGCGAGCGCCGACAGGCGCTGGCGCTGCTGGCGGCGATCGACGAGGGCGTCGGTCGGCTGCGGGAGCAGCTCCACCGAATGGGGGCCGACACCAACACTGTGATCTTCTTCATCAGTGACAATGGTGCGCCGCTCGGGAGCGCCTGGAACGGATCGCTCAACCTTCCGCTGCGGGGCCAAAAAGGCATGTTGAGCGAGGGCGGAATCCGCGTGCCCTTCCTGGTGGCGTGGCCGGGACGAATCCCGGGCGGTCAACGGTATGAGCATCCCGTGATCAGTCTGGATTTCGCCGCGACGGCGCTGGCGGCGGCGGGACTGCCGCCTCCGGCGGAGCTGGACGGCGTGAATCTACTGCCGTACCTCTGCGGAGAGGTCAGTGGCGCGCCCCACGACGCGCTGTACTGGCGATGGACGTCGCAGGCGGCCGTGCTCGAGTTTCCTTGGAAGTTCGTTGTGATTGGCGACCGCGAACGCGGGTTGTTCGATGTGACGACGCCGGAGGGAGAGGCGTACGATCGCAACCGCATCTGCGAGTATCCGGAAATCGCGGCCCGTCTGGAGGCGAAACTGAAGGACTGGTGCGCGACGCTCCGGCCGCCGGGCCTAGCCACCACGAGCGACGCGCATCACGAAAGCTTGTTTGTCGAACACAGGATTTTTGCGGGCGACTTCGAGGTGGCCGCGCCGAATGCCGGTTCGGCGAGGGCGGATTGGATGGCGCGCAACGGCCGGCTGGTTGTCACGAACGGTGCGCTCACGATCGTACCCGACGGCGACGGGAAGGGGCGGGTGTTCCTGACCCGCGGCGGTTTGGACCTGGCGGGACCCGTCCGGGCGACGCTTCTTGTGCGTGCGCGGCAAGGTGGACGCGCCGCGCTCAGTTGGCGGACGAAGCGCGAAAAGGACTTCGCGCCGGAGAACATCGTCGAGTTCGACTGGCCGGCGACAAACGAATGGAGCATCACGTCCGTGACGCTGCCCGTGCGCGGCCGGCTGGTCCATGTTCGTGTGTTCTGGCCGCGCGGCGGCGAGGGTGTGGAGCTCCGTTCGATCGAGCTGGTGCCGTCGCGGGGCAGACCGCAGACGTGGCAGTTTGATCGTGGGCAGTAGCAGGAAGCGTGGGAGGTGAAACCCAGATGAACAGGCGGACGGTGGGCCAAGCAAAGCGGACGGTGATCGCGGGTGCGGTGGTGATGTGGGGTGCCATCGCGGCGGCGGCGCCGCGGCCGAACGTGCTGATCTTCTTCGTGGACGACATGGGCTGGGCGCAGCCCTCCTGCTATGGGGGGCGACTGGTGCCGACGCCGCACATGGACTCGATCGCCTCCAATGGCGTGCGCTTCACGCAGGGGTATGTGTCCGGATGCATTTGCTCGCCGAGCCGCGTCGGGTTGATGACCGGCCGGTATCAGGCGCGGACCGGTCACGACGCCAACTGTGCCAGTGGCGATACGGAAGCCGGGCGCGAGCGAGCGCTGGCGGCGGGCGAGCGAACGATCGCGGAGCGGTTGAAGGCGGCGGGATACGTGACCGGGCTGATCGGCAAGTGGCATCTCGGTGCGGCGCGCGAGCACCTGCCGGCGTCGCGCGGGTTCGACGAGTCGTTCGGCACGTCGGGCAATATTGGCGAGGGCGGCGGGTTCTTTTTCCGGGGCCACGAGCGGGTGCCTGATCCACCGGAGGCGCCGATCACCTCACCGCTGTATGCGCGGGAGGCGGGTTCGTTCATTCGGCGGCACGCCGATCGGCCCTGGTGTCTGTACGTGCCGTTCAATGCGGTGCACTCACCGGTGGTGGCGCGCGAGGAGACGCTGCGGCGGTTCGCAGATCGGCCGCGGCGCGAACAGGCCTATGCGGCGATGCTCACGGAGCTCGACGAGGCGATCGGCGAGGTGCTCGGTGCGCTGCGGAGCGCGGGCGTGGAGTCGAACACGCTGGTGTTTTGCATCAGCGACAATGGCGGAGCCTCGCTGCTGGCGGAGATGGGCGGCCTTCGGGGGCGCAAGTGGCTGCTCTACGAGGGCGGAATCCGCGTCACGTGGTTGGTGCAGTGGCCGGGCCGGATTCCGGGCGGGCGGGTGCTCGACGTGCCGGTGATTCAGCTGGACGTGTTGCCCACGGCGCTGGCGGCGGCAGGCGTGCCGATCCAACCCGAGTGGCAACTCGATGGTGTCAACTTGTTGCCGCTGTTGGAGGGAAAAACCGACCGGCTAGATCGCGAGGCGTTGTACTGGCGGTTCGGCGTTCAATTCGCGGTGCGCCGGGGCGACTGGAAACTGGTGAAGGCGGGGCTCAATGAACCGGTGCGGCTCTTCAACCTGAAGGAAGATCCCGGTGAGGCGAAGGACCTGGCAGCCGCGAAGCCGGAGTTGGTGAGCGAGCTGCAGGCGCTATGGGATCGCTGGAATGCGCAAATGCGGCCGCCGCGGTGGGAGGATCCTCGCTGGAACGATGGCAACGCGTCGCAGCCACAGCGCCGCGCGGCGGAACGTCATGTGCAGCAGCCGGCGGCCCGGCGAAAATGAGGTGCGCACTGCTGGCGGTTGTCCGGTTACCGCGAGCACGGGCGGTGCGCAGGGGCGATCCGGTCCAAAGATGGGCGAGCTCAAAGCGCGGATCGTCCGAGCGTTGGACGCTGGGGATCGTGTGCGGGGGCGCGCTGCTCGCCGGCGCAGCGGAGCCAAGTGAGACCTCGGCCGTTCGGGACGCCGCGACCGCGGAGTCGGCGGGCGTTCAAGTGGCGGCGTACTATTTCCCGAACTGGCACCGGCGGCAGGTGGGCACGAACGAAGTCTTCGGTGAATGGGGCACTCTTCAGCGGGCGGTGCCGCGCTTTCCCGGGCACCGTCAGCCCAGACGACCGCTCTGGGGGATGGAAGACGAAGCGGATCCCGTGGTCATGGCCCGCAAAATTGACGCGGCGGCAGACCACGGGGTGTCCGCGTGGATTTTCTGTTGGTACTGGACCGCGTCCGGACCGTATCTCGAGCGGGCGCTGGAGGAGGGGTACCTGGGGGCGACCAATCGCGAACGTTTGCGGTTTGCGCTGATGTGGGCGAACCATGACCTGCGCACGACGCCGCCTCACCGGGGCGCGGTGCCGCGGGACGAGTTTGAGCGAATGGCCGCGCATGTTGCGATGCGATATTTCACCGCACCAACCTACTGGCGGGTAAATGGCGCGCTGTATTTTAGCATCTACGAGGTGGCGACGTTCGTGAGGGGATTGGGGGGAGAAGCGGCGGCGCGCGAGGCGCTGGAGGCGTGGCGGGCGCGCGTGCGCGCGGCGGGGTTGGGGGAGATTCACCTGAACCTGGTGGATTACCAGCTGGTCAAACAGGCCGATCCGGCACGTGTTGTGCGCTCGCTGGGTGCGGACAGTGTGACTGGTTACGTTTGGATTCATGAGCCCGCCGTTTTTGAGGTGATGAGGGGGTCATTTCCGGCCGCGCGCTACGATGCGGCGGCCGCGGCGTACTTTAGAAGCTGGGATCGCCGGTGGGCGAACCTGGAGGTTCCCCATTTCCCCAACGTCACGGTGGGGTGGGACTCGACGCCGCGGGTGCCGCCGGATCGGCCGCTAGCCGGCGGGCCGTATCCGCACGGAGCGGTGCTGGTGGACAACACGCCCGTGGCGTTCCGGGTGGCATTGCATGAAGCCATCACTCGCGCGCAGCGGCACCCCCCAGGTCGGCGGATTGTGACGGTTTACGCCTGGAACGAGTGGACGGAGGGAGGCTTCCTCGAGCCCGAGGTGGAGCATGGCTTCGGCTACCTCCAGGCGATCCGCGATGAAGTCGCCGACAAGCGAAGGGTGGGGAACGGAACATAGGCCTCTGGGGTTCTCGGTTTTTCCGGCGCGGCCGACAGCCCGTGCAGCGTAGCGGAGGTGAGAGAAGGCCAAGCGGATATTGCCTCTTCACCCCTCCGCAAACGAGGCTGCAGCACTTCCTGCGGATCCAAATCCAAGTCTTACGTTGCTTAAGGTTCGGAGCCCTATGAATTCGACCTCGTCTAAGTGACCCAGTGCTTCTCCAGTTCCGCTAGAAAATCATAGAACATACGAACTTCGTGGGGGTCCTCAGTTGTGATCACAACGACCGTGTACTCCCCACGGGGCGCTGCCCCGCCAGAGGTTGGTCCTGGGTTTGAGGTGCGGTTTGGCGGAGGAACACCACCGGGTCTGGATTGGCCGCCGGTCGCTGGATCTGATTCGCTGGTCGGGGAGGATGAAGTTTGGTTCTCCGAGGGCAGCCCCTTGCTTGGGGAGGGTGCTCCGTGGCCTGCGTTCGGCGGCTTCACAGAGTTGGCCGTTGCTGTCTCCGGTGGAGGGGAGGCATCGGAGTGAGGCGACTTATCAGTTTTTTCCGTGTCGTCAGAGTTGCGAGCGGCCCCGGTTTCATGATTCACCTG